>JBEIJM010000189.1:0-6046 GCA_040380205.1 Gemmatimonadaceae bacterium | reverse complement strand
GGGGGGGGGCGGGGGGTTCCCCCGGGGTTGTGGGGTGGCCCCCCCCGGGGGGGGCCCCCCGCCCGACGCTACGCGACCGGTGCCCCCGCCAGCCGCCCGGCCACCACCTCGGCGATGTCCACCACGGGGACGTCCTTCCCCGCCCCGGTCACCCCGTCGGTGATCATCGTCATGCAGAACGGGCACGCCACCGCGATCTGGTCGGCCCCCGTGGCCAGCAGCTCCTCGCTGCGCTCCACGTTGACGCGCTTGCCGACGGTCTCCTCCATCCACATGCGCCCGCCCCCGGCGCCGCAGCACAGCCCGCGGCTCTTGGTGCGCGCCGGCTCCACCAGCTCCACCACCGGCAGCGCCTTGCGCAGCGTGGCGCGCGGCGCGTCGTACACGTCGTTGTAGCGCCCCAGGTAGCAGCTGTCGTGGTAGGCCACCTTGAGCCGCTGCCCGTGCTCGGTGTCCAGCGGCACCCGCCCCTCGGCCAGCAGCCGCTCGATGTACTCCGTGTGGTGGATGACCTCGTAGTGCCCGCCCAGGTCGGGGAACTCCTTCCCCATCTGGTGGAAGCAGTGCGGGCAGAAGGTCACGATGGTCTTCACCTGGTAGCCGTCGAGCGTCTCGATGACCCCCTTGGCGAGCATCTGGTACAGGTACTCGTTCCCCATGCGCCGCGCCGGGTCGCCGTGGCAGCTCTCCTCCTGCCCCAGGATGGCGAACTTCACGTTGGCCGCCTGCAGGATCCGCGCGAACGCCACCGTGATCTTCTTGGCCCGGTCGTCGAAGGAGCCCATGCACCCCACCCAGAACAGGATGTCGGGCCTCTCGCCGGCCGCCGCCACCTCCGCCATGGTGGGGATGTCCATCCCCTCGGCCCACTGCGCGCGGTCGGCGGCGCTGAAGGCCCACGGCGAGCCGTTGCGCTCCAGCGACGTGAGCGCCGGCTGCAGCTCGTCGGGGAAGCGCGACTCCATCAGCACCAGGTCTCGCCGCAGCTCGTTGATGATGTCCAGCTGGTCGATGGACACCGGGCACTCCTGCACGCACGCGCGGCAGGAGGTGCACGCCCACAGCTCCTCCTCGGTGATCCAGTCGTCCAGGAGCTTCTTGTCCAGCACGGCCTGCTGCTCCACGGTGGCGGTGCCGCCGGCGCCGATGGCGTCCAGCAGCTCGGCCTTCTCCGTGAGCCGCGCGCGCGTCTTCACCACGATCATGCGCGGCGAGAGCAGCTTGCCGGTGGTGTTGGCGGGGCACACGGCGGTGCACCGCCCGCACTCGGTGCAGGAGTAGCCGTCCAGCAGGCTCTTCCAGCTCAGGTGCTCCACGTCGCTCGCGCCGAACTGCTCGGCGTCCTCCGCCTCCAGGTCCATGGGGCGCATGGCGCCCACACGCCCGGGGCCGCTGGTGTTGCTGAACCAGACGTTGATGAGCGAGGTGAGGACGTGGAGGTGCTTGGAGCCGGGCAGGTGGTTCAGGAAGTACAGGATGAGCACCGCGTGGATCCACCAGTTCACGCGCGCCATCGCGTGCGCCGCCTCCGCCGACATCCCCCCGAACAGCGGCAGCAGCGCCCCCGACACCAGCCGACCCGCGCCGTCGGCGCCGGGCTGCTTGAGCTCCCCCACGAACAGCAGCAGCAGCGTGACCATGAGGGTGGCGATCATCCCCAGGATGAACACCGCGTCGCCGCCGTGCACCGGGTCGCCGCGGAAGCGCGCCGGGCGGATGACCAGCCGCCGCCACAGCAGGTACGCCACCGGGAAGAGCACGAACACCGCGAACAGCTCCTGCGATGCCACGTACGCCACGTACAGCGGGCGCGGCAGGAGCACGTCCCAGGTGAAGGGGGTGTACAGCCCCTGCACCATGATCTCCACCGTCCCCAGCCCCAGCACGCAGAAGCCCCAGAACACGAGGGCGTGCATGAGCCCCCCCAGCGGGTCGCGCAGGATCTTGGTCTGCGCGAGCCCGATGAGGAGGAAGTTGCGGGTGCGGACGTCCGGGTGGTCGGTGCGCCCCTCGGGGCGCCCGAGCCGCAGCCACCGCACCAGCCGCCGGGCGCTGCGGGCAAACACCGCCAGCGCCACGGCGAGGATCACCGCGAAGACCACGTTCCCGGCCGTCATGGGCGGCCCCCTAGCCCTGCGCCTTGGCCTGCTTGACCGCTTCGATCAGCGCGGGGACCACCTCGAAGGCGTCCCCCGTGATGCCGTAGTCGGCCACCTTGAAGATCGGGGCGTCCTTGTCCTTGTTGATGGCCACGATGGTCTTGGAGGTGCGCATCCCGGCCAGGTGCTGGATGGCGCCGGAGATGCCGATGGCCACGTACAGCGTGGGGCTCACGTTGCGCCCGGTCTGCCCGATCTGGTCGCTGTGGGGGCGCCACCCCTCGTCGGTGACGGCGCGCGTGGCGCCCACCGCCGCATTCCCGAACGCCGCCGCCAGCTCGTCGCAGAGGCGGAAGTGCTCGGGGGCCTTGAGCCCGCGCCCGCCGGCGATGATGACCGGCGCATCGTTGAGGTCCAGGGTGCCGCTGTTCCCCTGGCGGAGCGCGGTGACCTTCACGCGCGAGGCCATGGGGTCGGCCGCCGAGGTGATGGCCTCGGTGGCGAGGGGGCGCGGGTCGGCGGCCGGCTGGAAGGCCGCCGGGCGCACCGACAGCAGCGCCGGGCTCCCCGACAGCGCCAGCGTGGCCACCACCTTGCCGTTCATGGTGAAGTGCTCCCCCACCACGGCGTCCCCCTCCACCCGGAAACCGGTGAGGTCGGGGGCCAGCCCCGTGCGCAGCCGCGCCGCCACCCGCGGCGACAGGTCGCGCCCCTGCGCGGTGGCGCTGAACAGCGCGTAGCCGTAGCTCCCGCCGCGCAGCCGCTCGGCCAGCGTGGCGGTGAGCGCCTCGGGGTTGTAGTGCGCGAAGCCGTCGTGCTCCAGCAGCAGCACCTGGTCGGCGCCGCCGTTGGCGAGCGCCGCCGCATGGGCGCCCACGCCGGGGGCGCCGGCCAGCACCGCGTGCACGGCGCCGCCGCCGCTGGCCGCGGCCAGCCGCCGCGCCGCCACCAGCGCCTCAAGGGCCACCTTGCGCAGCTCGCCGCCGCGCACCTCCGCAAACATCAGGACATTGGCCATGGTCAGAGCACCTTCGCTTCGGTCTGGAGGAGGCGGACCAGCTCGGGGACGGCGGCGGCGCTGTCGCCCAGGATGCGCCCGGCGGCGCGCTCGGGGGGGAGCGCGGCCTTCACCTGCGCCACGTGGGCGGCGCCCAGTGCGGCCGGCTTGACGTCCAGCGGCTTCTTCTTGGCGGCCATGATCCCCTTGAGGGAGGGGAGGCGTTCCTTGTTGAGCCCGTCGTCGATGGTGAGCACGGCGGGGAGCGGGAAGGTGACCACCTCGGCGGCCCCCTCCAGCGCCCGCTCGGCCTCACCGGCGCCGTTGGCCACCGCCAGCTTGCAGACGTTGGTGACACAGGGGAGCCCCAGCAGCTCGGCCACCATGGGGCCGGTCATCTGGTTCATGGAGTCGATGGCGATGCGGCCGAAGAGGACGAGATCCCACCCGCCCCCCGCGAGCTCCGCCGCCAGCGCCTCGGCCACCGCCAGCCCGTCGGCGGGGGGCCGGTCGCACTGCAGCAGGATGGCGCGGTCGGCGCCCATGGCCATCGCCTTGCGCAGCTGCTCCTGCGCGGCGTCGGGGCCGAGGGAGATAGCCACCACCTCCCCCTGGTTGCCGTTGGCCTCCTTGAGCTGGAGGGCGGCCTCGATGGCCCAGAGGTCGAAGTCGTTCACGTCCCACTTGAGCCCGGTCTCGTCCACCCGGGTCCCGTCGCCGGCGATGGCGAACTTGGCCTCCATCACCGGGACGCGCTTGATGCACACGGCGATCTTCACCGCGAGAGCTCCGCTCAGAGTGTCAGGAAAAGGAACAGCCCGCCCGGAAGCTAGGCTCCGGGCGGGCGGGGGGCAATCCGGCAAAAGGTGACGCCGGCGTCATGTTCCGGGGCGTCCCGCCGAGGGGGCGGACCGTCCCGCGGGGGCTCACTTGAAGGCGTTGAGCCCCGTGAGGGCCTGCCCCAGGATGAGCGAGTGCACGTCGTGCGTCCCCTCGTACGTGTACACGCTCTCCAGGTTGGCCATGTGGCGCATGGCCGAGTACTCGGCCAGGATGCCGTTGCCGCCCAGGAGGCGCCGCGTCTCGCGGGCGCACTCGGTGGCGATGTCCACGTTGTTCCGCTTGGCCAGCGACACCTGCACCGGCGTGAAGTTGCCCGCGTCCTTGAGGCGCCCCAGGTGCAGCGACACCAGCTGCCCCTTCACGATCTCCGTGAGCATGTCCGCCAGGCGCACCTGCTGGATCTGGAAGCCGCCGATGGGCCGGTCGAACATCACGCGGCTCTTGCTGTACGCCACCGCCTCCTCGAGGCACGCCATGGCCGCGCCCAGCACGCCCCACGAGATGCCGTAGCGCGCCTGCGTGAGGCACATGAGCGGGCTCTTGAGCCCCCCGGAGCCCGGGAGCAGCGCGTCGGCCGGCACGTGCACGTCGGTGAGCACCAGCTCCGACGTGTCGCTGGCCCGCAGCGACAGCTTCCCCTTCTGGTCGCGCGCCTGGAAGCCGGGGGTCTTGGTGTCCACGATGAAACCGCGGATCGACTTGTCGTCGGTGGCGTCCCCGGTCTTGGCCCAGATGATCGCGACGTCGGCCTTGGAGCCGTTCGTGATCCACATCTTGGCGCCGTTGAGGATCCAGCTGCCGTCGGCCTGCTGCCGCGCGCGGGTGATCATCCCCGACGGGTTGGAGCCGTAGTCGGGCTCGGTGAGCCCGAAGCAGCCGATCAGCTCCGCCTTGGCCAGCTTGGGGAGGTACGCGCGCCGCTGCTCCTCGCTGCCGAAGGCGAAGATGGGGTACATGACCAGCGCCCCCTGCACCGACGCGAAGGAGCGGATCCCCGAGTCGCCCCGCTCGAGCTCCTGCATGATGAGCCCGTAGGCGACACTGGAGAGCCCCGCGCAGCCGTACTCCTCGGGGAGGTTGGCCCCCAGCACGCCCAGCTCGGCCAGCCCGGGGATCAGCTCGTGAGGGAAGCGCCCCTGCACATAGCAGTCGCCGATGATGGGGAGCACCTGCTCATCGACGAAGGCGCGCACGGTGTCGCGAATCGCGCGCTCCTCCTCGGTGAGGGCGGCGTCGATGTTGAACAGGTCGCCGGGGTGCGCGGTGAGCTCCACGGAGGGGAGCGCCGGGATGTCGGCGGCAGCAGCGGTCTCGAGGGCCATGGGGCGGGGGAGCGAAGGGGAAAAAGGCAATGTCGCAATCTAGCCACGGGGACCCGGGGGCCCTACCACCCCCCCAGCACGCCCAGGGCGCGGCGGCGCGCCGGCGCCGCCACCGGCGCCACCTCGCGGCGCGCCGCGGGGGTGATCCCCACCTCCCGCGCCTTGCGGCGGAAGGCGGGGCCGTGGTCCACCGGGTGCCCCGCCTCGTGCTGCCACTGGTGCACCATCTCGTGCAGCAGGGTGTGCATGGCCTCGCGCCAGCCATGCTTCTGCACGTGCCGGCGCGACAGCACGATCTCGGAGGAGGCCGCCGCCGATCCGGGGTCGAAGTGCCCCAGCCGGGTGGCCATGCGCCCCGACAACCGCAGCGGGATGGCCGCCAGCCGCCCCCCGAAGTGCTCGGCGTTGAGCTGCCGGTGCGCCTCGGCCAGCTGCGTGAGCAGCGCCACGTCGCCGGGGCGCGGCGGATCGGGGCGCCGGCCCACGGGTACGCGCTCCACGGGATACTGCAGGATGACCTCGCGCGCCGCCGCCCGCGCCGCCTTGGTGCGCGCCATGGCAAACGCCACGATGGCCCGCAGCGTCCCCTCGGGGGCATCGGCGAAGTCGTCGTGCAGTCGCAGCGTGCGGCCAATCACCGTCACCAGCACGGTGCGCGTGCGCATGAGCACCACCCGCTCGATGTCGCGCAGCCCCAGCGCCTGCAGCCGCGAAAACAGCACGGCGGTGCGGGCCCGGGTGGCGGTGCGCCCGCGGGTGACCGCCCGGTGCGGGCGCGCGGCCTC
>JBEIJM010000188.1:0-6055 GCA_040380205.1 Gemmatimonadaceae bacterium | reverse complement strand
GGGAATAGATCGTCCCGGGCGCCCGAGCCAGCGCCGTGGCGATGTCGCTCAGCCGCTCCCCCTGCTTCCAGCGCGTCCACAAGTCCGCCCGCTCCGCCGCCGACAACCGCGGCCGACGCTACCGATACGTCATCAGCTCTCCCGGTGAAGACCCCCTACAGACGATCTGTTGCGTTCACCGTTTGAGACCACCGGAGATTAACGTGATTGACACGCGAAGATTCGTGGTGTTTGACAACAACGCCTACAGCGGAATTGGGTCCAAACGCCTACAAGCAATCATTGCGGCCGAAAAAGAGGAGGGAATTCAGCCCTTAGCCAGCTTGGTGGTTGCGCAGGAATTGCTTGCGGGAGTGCGCGACCCAGATGATAGGCGTCGAGGAAGGAACCGGAACGCACTCGCGCGCTTGCGCGAGCACTGCGGTGACTGGTCTGGACAACGGCCGATCATACGTTTCGTATCTGACACTGATTCTCAGATTTTGCATCTGCTCCTCGGCCCAGCTGCTGGAAGTACAAGTGACCTCTTTGATGAATTCGGCGGACTTATCGGCGCGGTAGTCGACGAGGGGCTAACCACCTCGCTGGACAGTTACGCTGCGGAAATCGACGAAGTTGCTCGGCATGTTTCAAGCAAGGAGAACGACTACGTCCAAGCGATGGATAGCTTAGCGAATGCTATTCACGCAGGCGAATTGTCGACTGATCAGTACAGAGAGTTGGCGCCGCGCCTGCTTGTTCAACGGGCGATGTTTAGGGAGCAAGCTGCCACGTACGACGAAAATCGCGTCGCTGAGGCGGTAAACCTCGTGAAGGCCTTTTGCGCGGTGGGACTGGCGCTGCATTGGCAGACGTTGGAAAAGGTCATGGGCGGCAAGAATATCTCTAGCGACGCAAATACCCTCTGGGATGAAGAGATCACATGCGCCACATCTGCCATCACCTACATTTCCGGTGGAAGCGTTTTCTTGGTGACCGAGGAGGGGAACCTACTAGCTGCAGCCGCATCAGTTGGCGCAGCAGATCGCGTGATGAAGATTCGTGACTATGAGACTCTGTTAGGTATCCCCTAGGATCGTTTTGAGTTTGGGGAAAGACAGCGCTGCTACAATGCCGCGCGCTTCGTGAAGTAGTTCGGCGTGCCGTTGCTGCCGCGTTACCATGCCCGGTTCAACCCTATGGACGACGAGGAAGCGCGGGAGTTCGAGGTGGAGCTCGCACGTCGGCTTCGTCGAAAGGTCTTTGCTGTCTGGTAGAACCGACGCTGCGGCTTTCTCCGAATAGCGCGCGCCGTAATTCCAAACCACGTGCGCCGCCACAGGCCGGCCCCCGCGCCGCCGCGCGGGGGCGGGTCACCGCACCGAGTTGACCATGTCGAAGATGGGGAGGTACATGGCCACGATCATGCCGCCCACCACCACGCCGAGGAACACGATCATGATGGGCTCGAGGAGCGCCAGCAGCCCGCTCACCGCGGCGTCCACCTCGTCGTCGTAGAAGTCGGCGATCTTGGAGAGCATCTCGTCCAGCCCGCCGGTCTGCTCGCCCACGTTGATCATGCTGATCACCATGGGGGGGAACACGCCGCTCTTGTCCAGCGGCCCCGCGATGGTGTCGCCGCCGGCGATGCTGGCGCGGCTCTGCATGACGGCGTCCTCCACCACGCGGTTGCCGGCGGTGCGGGCGGTGATCTCGAGCCCGTCCAGGATGCTCACGCCGGAGGAGACCAGCGTGCCCAGCGTGCGGGTGAAGCGGGACACCGCCGACTTGCGCAGCACGTCGCCCAGCACCGGCACCTTGAGGAGCAGCGCATCGATGACCAGCTGCCCCGACGAGGTGGCGTAGTAGCGGCGCACGGCGACCACGGTCCCCGCCCCGCCCAGCAGCAGCATCCACCAGAATTGGTTGAGGAAGCCGGAGAGGCCGATGACGATCTGCGTGGGGAGCGGGAGCTCCATCCCCACGCTGGCGAACATGGCGGAGAAGACGGGGATGACGCGCCAGAGCAGCACGATCACGCACAGCGCGGCGACGCAGAGGATGACGGTGGGGTAGATCATGGCGCCCTTGACCTTGCGGACGAGGGCGTCGTTCTTCTCCATGAACACCGCGAGGCGGTTGAGGATGACGTCCAGGATGCCGCCCATCTCCCCGGCCGCGACCATGTTGGTGTACAGGTCGTTGAAGGCCTTGGGCTGCTTGCGCATGGCGTCGGCCACGGTGTTCCCCTGCTCCACGTCGGCGACCACGGCGCGGACGGCGGCGGCCAGCGCGGGGTTCTCGCTCTGGCGGGCGAGGATGTCCAGCGCCTGCACCAGCGGCAGGCCGGCGTTCACCATGGTGGAGAACTGCCGGGTGAAGATGACCACGTCACGCATGGCGATCTTGCCGCCGGCGCCCTTGGCGGCGGCGCGCACCTCCTCGACCTTGACGACGGTGAGGCGCTGGCGCCGCAGGCGGTTGACGGCCTCGTCGCGGGAGGGGGCGTCGATGGACGCGCTCTTCACCTGGCCGGAGGCGCTGCGGGCGGTGTACTGGAAGACGGGCATCGGGGGCGGGGCGGGGAGGGGATCAGCGGCGGCCGACGGCGGCGAGCGGCCGCGCCGGGGCGGCGGCCGCGGGGCCGAGGTCGTCCAGCGGGGACTTGCCGATCATGCGCAGGAAGTCGTTGGGGTCGGAGGTGGCGCGGAGGCACTCCTCGGCGGTGACCTGCCGGGCCATGTACAGCGCGAACAGCGCGTCGTTCATGGTCTGCATCCCGAACTTCTTCCCCGACTGCATCATGGACAGCACCTGGTGCACCTTGTCCTCGCGGATGAGCGCGCGGATGGCGGGGGTGACCACCAGGACCTCGGCGGCCAGCGCGCGCCCGCGCCCGGTGGCCTTGGGGATGAGCACCTGCGTGACCACCCCCTCCAGCACGAACGCCAGCTGCGCGCGCACCTGCGCCTGGTGGTTGCTGGGGAACACGTCGATGATGCGGTTGATCGCCTCGGCCGCGCTGTTGGTGTGCAGCGTGGCGAACACCAGGTGCCCGGTCTCGGCGATCGTGAGCGCCGCGGCGACGGTCTCCATGTCGCGCATCTCGCCGATCAGGATGACGTCGGGGTCCTCGCGCAGCGCGTACTTGAGCGCCGAGGCGAAGCTCCGGGTGTCGGCCCCCACCTCGCGCTGGTTGATGATGCAGTTGCGGTGCCGGTGGATGAACTCGATGGGGTCCTCCACCGTGATGATGTGCCCGTCGCGCTCGGTGTTGATCTTGTCGATCATCGCCGCCAGGGTGGTGCTCTTCCCCGACCCCGTGGGGCCGGTGACCAGCACCAGCCCGCGCGGGCGGTCGGCGAACCCCGCCACCACCGGGGGCAGGCTGAGCTCCTGGAAGGTGCGCACCGTGAAGGGGATCTGCCGGATGACCATGCTCACGCAGCCGCGCTGCTTGAACACGTTCCCGCGGAAGCGCGACAGGTTGGCGATGCCGAAGGAGAAGTCCAGCTCGTCCTCGAGCTCGAAGCGCTTCTTCTGCGTCTCGGTGAGCACCGAGTACGCCAGCTGCAGCGTGTCGCGGGGGGCCAGCACGTGGGTCTGCTGCGACCGGACGATGTGCCCGTCCACGCGCAGCTTGGGGCAGTCGCCCACGGACAGGTGGAGGTCGGAGGCGTCGCGGGCGATCATCTCCTCCAGCAGCGGCCGGAGGGAGAGCGGCTCGGCCGGCGGCGCGGCGGGGGCGGCCTGGGGGGCGGTCACGCGGAGGTCTCCCGGATCACCTGGTCCAGCGTGGTGACGCCCTTGAGGACCTTGAGCCAGCCGTCCATGCGCAGGGTGAGCATCCCCTGCTCGATGGCGCTGTCGCGCAGCTGCTGGACGTCGGCGCTGGTCATCACGAGCTTCTTGAGGGTGGGGTTCAGGAACATGACTTCGTAGAGCCCCTGCCGGCCCTTGAGGCCGGTGCCCCCGCACGCATCACATCCGGCGCCGCGGAAGAAGGGGAGCTCGCCGATGGTGGTGTCGGGGGAGAGGCCGGCCAGCAGCGGCGCGGCCTCGGGGGTGGCGCGCGACCGGGCGTCGGCCAGCGCCTCCGCGGTGAAGCGGAGCGACCGGAGGGTGGTGCCGGCGGTGACCTTGGCCCCCGCCAGCTCGGCGGGGTCGGGGACGTAGCGCACCTTGCACGCGCCACAGATGCGGCGCACGAGGCGCTGGGCGAGGATGAGGTTGAGCGCCGAGGCCACGTTGAACGGCTCGAGCCCCATGTCCAGGAGGCGGGTGATCGTCTCCGGGGCGGAGTTGGTGTGGAGCGTGCTCATCACCATGTGCCCGGTGAGCGCCGCCTTGATGGCGATGCCGCCGGTCTCGAGGTCGCGGATCTCCCCCACCATGATGATGTTGGGGTCCTGCCGCAGGAACGCCTTCAGCGCCGCGGCGAAGGTCATCCCGATCTCGGTGCGCACCAGCACCTGGTTGATCCCCATGAGGTTGTACTCCACGGGGTCCTCGGCGGTCATGATGTTCACGTCGCCGGTGTTCACCTTGGAGAGCGCGGAGTACAGCGTGGTGGTCTTCCCCGACCCCGTGGGGCCGGTGACCAGCACCATCCCGTAGGGGTTGGAGATCGCCTCCATTAGCTCCCGCTCGGCGCGCGGCTCGATCCCGAACTTCTCCAGGTCGAGCGTCAGGTTCCCCTTGTCGAGGATCCGCAGCACCACCTTCTCGCCGAACAGCGTGGGGAGGGTGCTCACCCGGAAGTCGATGACCTTCTTCCCCACCTTGAGCTTGATGCGCCCGTCCTGGGGGACGCGCCGCTCGGCGATGTTGAGCGCCGCCATGATCTTGAAGCGCGAGATCAGCGCCGCCCGCATCTTGAAGGGGGGCTTCATGACCTCCTGCAGCGCCCCGTCGATGCGGTAGCGCACCCGCAGCTCGTGCTCGAAGCACTCGAAGTGGATATCCGACGCCCCCTTGATGACCGCGTCCTTGAGGAGGGCGTTGATGAGGCGCACCACGGGCGCCTCGTCCACCGCGCCCGCCGGCCCCTCGGGGGCCTCGTCCTTGACCGCCTGGAGGACCTCCACGTCCTCCTCCTCCGCGGCCACCTGCTCCAGCACCTCCGCCATCTGCAGCTCGGCCGCCTCGTAGTTCTTCTCGATCGCGTTCCGTATCGAGAACTCCCCGGCGAGCACCGGCTGGATGTCGAAGCGGGTGATGAACTTGAGGTCGTCCATCACCCCCATGGCCAGCGGGTCGGCGATGGCCACCGTCAGCGTGCGCCCGTCCAGCTTGAGGGGGAGCACGGAGTGCCGGTACGCCAGCTCGGCGGGGATCAGCTTGAGGAGCCGGAGGTCGACCTTGAAGCGGGAGAGGTCCACCGCCGGGAGGCGGTACTGGCGCGCCAGCATGCGCACCACGTCGGTCTCCGACACCAGCCCCAGCTTGACGACCGTGTACCCCAGGCGCTGCCCGGGGGAATTGACGTGCTCCTCCAACGCGCGAATGAGCTGCTCACGCGTGAGCAGCCCCTCGCGGATGAGGAGCTCGCCAATCCGTGCGGTGGCCCGACCGGACAGGGTGGAGACGGGGGCGGTCGGTGCGACGGGGACAGCCATGGGGACGATTGAGACCGGGACAGTCACAGCGGCGGCCGGGGGGGCGCCCCCGGCTCGCTCTCGGGGTAAAGACGGGGGCGGGGCGAAAATGTCACGACGGGGGCCAGCACCCGGAGCGTGGCGGGGCCGATGCCGGGGACGCGCCCCAGCTCCTCCAGCGACCGGTACGCCCCGCGCGCCGCGCGGTCGGCCACGATGCGCTGGGCCAGCGCCGGCCCCACCCGCGGGAGCCGCTCCAGCTCTTCGGCGCTGGCCTCGTTTACAGCCATGGGGCCCGGTGGCGGGGTACCCCGCGCACCCGTGCCCCGGCTGGCGCGCCCGCCGCCGGATGCCCGCGGGGCCGACCGACGGCGCGCGGAGTCCACCGCCTGCCGCTGGCGCTGGAGCGGCGCGCGCCCCCCCCCCCCCCCCCCCCCCCCGAAAAACCCCACCCAACCCCGAGGGAGGGGGGGGGGGGG
>JBEIJM010000187.1:0-6415 GCA_040380205.1 Gemmatimonadaceae bacterium | reverse complement strand
GTCGATCCCGGTCAACCAGACGGTCACCATCGTTCCCACGGTGAACCGCGCCAATAGCGGCGTGACGGTCACCTACACCTACGCCTCGTCGTCGGCCAGCGTGGCCACGGTGTCGGCCGCCGGTGTTGTCACGGCGGTCGCCCCCGGCGTCGCCACCATCACGGTCACTGCGGCGGGCTCCGGCACGGGCGCGGCGGCCACCACGCTGACGTCGGCCGCCACGGTCACCGTCACGGCCCTCCCGGCCGGCATCTCGGCGGTCTCCGCCTCGCCGTCCGCGGTCAACCTGGGCACCGGCAAGACCGCGCAGGTCGTGGCCTCGGCCACGCAGCCCGCGGGCGCCCCGGCCGCCACGTACACCTACGCGTCGTCGGCCACCGCCGTCGCCACCGTGTCCGCCAGCGGCCTGATCACCGCGGTCGCCCCCGGCACCGCCGTCATCACCGTCACCGGCGCCTCGGCCGCGAACAGCAACTTCGCCGCCGGCTCCGGCTCGGCCGCCGTCACCGTGACTGTCTCGGCCCTCCCGGCCGGGCTGACCGCGCTGACCGTCACCCCGTCGTCGCTGTCGCTGGCCGTGGGCGCCTCCGCCCAGGTCACCGCCTCGGCCCAGGGCCCGACCGCCGGCGCCGCCGTCATCACCTACGGCACCACCAACCCGGCCGTCGCCACCGTTGACGCCGCGGGCAACGTCTCCGCGGTCGCCCCCGGCACCGCGACGATCACCGCCACGGCCACCTCGGCCGCCACGGCGGACTTTGCCGCCTCGACGCTCTCGTCGTCGGTGGGCATCACCGTCGCCCCGCGCGCCCAGGTCGCCATCGCGGCCGTGGTCGACAACGCCGGCAGCCCGGTGAACATCAACAACGTCAACGGCCAGATCGGCGTGGACGTGGCCATCACCACCAACGGCCAGAACGTCTCGTCGGCGCAGGTGTACATCTGCAACGCAGGCGCCGCGTCGTGCCCGGCCGCCGGCCAGGCCCCGGCCGCGCAGCAGCAGTTCGGCGCCGGCGGCGCCAACTCCGGCACCATCCGGATGCTGATCAACACCGCCGACTTCACGGTCAACTGGACGACCGGCGTGGCCACCGTGGCCAACACCAACGGCCAGAAGAACGTGATCGCGACGATCACCACCAGCAGCACGGGCTCGGCCAACAGCAACCTGGCCATCCTGAACTTCACCAACACCGATGGCTGGGCCGGCCGCCACGTGGCGCCCACCCGCACCATCGTGGCCACCAACGGCTCCGCCTTCTTCGGCGGCCCCGGCGTGGACGGCCAGGGCACCATGACCGTCGCCCCGGTGGTGTACACCGCCCCCCGCTCGGTCTCGGCGTTCTCGGTCAGCATCAGCGGCTGCGGCTCCACCACCGCCTTCACCACGGCGGATGCGGCGCCGTACACCGTGACCTACGGCGCCTTCGCGGCCCCGACGGCCAAGCAGGTCAACTGCGCGTACCAGACCGCCTTCGCGGGCGCTCCGGACGTCACGGGCTCCGTCCCGGGCGGCGCGCTGGATAACAGCAACCTGGCGTACCCGGCGGCGGCGGCTGGCGCGTTCCTGACCACCACCAGCAACCCGACCGCGGTCGGCCAGCCGGCCACCATCCGCGTCGACTACGTCGCGCCCGCGGGCTACACGTTCAACGTGAACGCCACGGCCACGTCGGTCGCCGGCTGGGTCAACGGCGCCTACAACTTCGCCACCAACGCCGCCAACATCGGTGGCCTGGCGGACGCGGGCGTCGGCCTGGTGACCACCCGCAACATCGAAGTGCGCGGCTGCCCCATCCCGGCCGCGGCGACGGCTGGCTGGACGGCCCTGTCCACCAACACCGGCGCGGACGTCGCCGAGTGCGCCACGGACTTCGGTCCCACGGCGTATGAGGCGCGCTTCACCGGCGCGGATCGCCTGACCAACACCGGCGCGGCCGTGGTCGCGGCGCAGCGGTTCGGCGTGGACAAGACGGTGCCGCTCGTCCGCTACACGGCGACGACGGACACCAACATGACCATCTATGGCAGCGCGGCGGTTCCGGCCGTTGGCGCGGCGACGGACACGGTCTTCTCGGCCCAGGCCATCGACGAGCGCTCCGGCCTGCTGGCCGCGGGCTCGCTGTTCGCCCAGGCCCGCACCATCGCGGCGGCCGCCACCTGCCTCACCGGCGCGCCGGCGGCGGGGATCGGCACCACCCCGCAGACCGCCCCGAACTGCTCCTTCGCGGCGGGCGGCTACGGCGCGGCCACGGTTGACGGCTGGCGCCAGCTCACGGGTGGCGCGCTCACCCTCACCGGCGTGATCGCCGCGAACGACGGGTACTACACGTACCAGCCGCGCGTGATCGACCAGGCCGGCAACACCACCACGGGCACCGTGCGCTACATCCTCTCCGAGTACACGGCCCCGCTGGCGATCACCCCCACGGCGCTGCCGCTGACCACCTTCCCGGTGACGGCCACCTCGGCCATCACGTTCGCCGGCACGGTCACCGACGGCATCGAGGCGAGCATCAGCAGCTTCCGCCTGAACTACGGCGCGACCGGCAACTTCGCCTTCTCGGCGTCGGCCATCGCCAACACCACGTTCGACAACATCATCCCGGGCTTCGGCACGGCGACCACCGGTCGCTCGTCGATGACGGGCGCCACCCCGTTCACCTCGGGGACGCTCATCTACACCGGGATCGAGTCGGTTGACGGTGCGGATGCCATCGTGGCTGGCGGCCCGCAGGATGCCCTCGCGGCGTTCGGCTTCTTCGCCAACAACTTCGGCGGCGGCGCGGGTGCGGCCAACACCGCGGCCATCGGCGGCGCGGTCACGGCGGACGCCACGGCCTGGTCGGCCAAGGCGCCCAACGCGGCCACCTTCGTGGTCGCCAACAGCGCCGCGGGCTTCAACGCCCCGGCCGGCGGCCTCAAGGCCCAGGTCACCAGCACGCTGGCGCAGATCAACTCGCCGGTGAGCCGCGTGGACTTCTACATCACCAACGCCGCCGGCGTGAACGAGTACGTGGGCACGGTCACCCCGGATTGCGATCCGGCGTCGGCCACCCGCAACTGCTACATCGCTGACATCGGCGTGGTCCGCACCTGGACCTACCGCTACACCGGCGCGCTGGCCAACTCGTCGACCTCGACGGCGGCCCGTGCGTACCCGGCTGGCGCCACCGCGCTCCGCGCGGTTGCCACGCTGGGCAGCAACGGCCGCGGCCTCGCGACCCGCGCGGGCGTGAACGTCACCGTCGCGGCGCCGTAAGGTGCCTGGGTTCCGGTCTCCCCTCCGGGGGAGGCCGGAGCCACGAAGGTGAAGCTCCGGCTACACGCAGCACACAGGGCCCCGGCAGCAATGCCGGGGCCTTCGTGCGTCTGGGGGCCATCTGTAGGGGGCGGGAGACGGTCGGCGCGTATCCAGAGGGGGATGTATGGCCGTGCGCCATGGACCAGGCGCAGCGGGGAACCTGCGCCGCCCTTCCGGGTGGCATTAGGTTCCGCCTCGGCGCGGATGTTTGCAGCGCCGTGGGGCTAAGCCGTTGTCATTCCACCTCTTTCATTCCCGAAACCGAAAACATCATGTCTGTCAGAACTGCCCGTAGCTGGGCCATTGCCCTTGCCGCCGCCTCACTGGCCGCCTGCGGCGACAAGCAGGTGGGCGCCGACCTGCTCAAGCCCGTGCACGCCGGCATGCCGCGTGACTCGGTCATGGCCCTCATGGGCACCGGCCCGCTGACGGCGAACTATGCCGACACCCTGCGCCTGGACCACGGCTTCCGGGTGGAGAAGTACCTGGTGGACGGCAAGATGTACGAGGTGCTGTACTACCGTGAGCAGCCCGGCAATGTGGCCGAGCCGGTGGAACAGTTCACCGAGACCCCCGTGGTGCTGGCCGACGGCAAGGTGCTGGGATGGGGGTGGAAGTACTACGTGGAGACGGCCATGGAAGAGCTCAAGCTCCCCACGCCCATCAAGGAGCAGCCGAAGCCGGCAGCGGCCCCCGAGGGCGGCCAGCCGGTGCAGCAGCAGGGCGCCGGGGCGTAAGTCAGCCCCGCAGGACGGTAGGGAAACACGAAGGCCCCGGCAGCGATGCCGGGGCCTTGTGTTTGGTGATCCGTACGCCGCGCTTACCCCACCAGCACCACCCGCTGAACGCTCGCGGCCGCGTCCTCCACCACCCCCCACCCGAACGCCTCGCGCAGCCCCGACACCACCGCCGCGCGCATCGCCCCCATATCCGGCGCCGCCACGCCCAGCCGCGCGCACTCCCGCGCCACGCTGGTCATCTCCACCTGGTCAATCCCGCAGGGCACCACGTACCCGAACGTGGCCAGGTCATTCGTCACATTCAGCGCCGCCCCGTGCCACGTCACCCAGTCGCGGGCATGCACGCCAATGGACGCCAGCTTCCGCCCCTCCCGCCACACTCCGGTCAGCCCCGGCACCCGCTCGGCGGGCACCCCCACCGCCGCCAGCGCCGCCATCAGCCCCCCCTCCACCTGCCGCAGGTACCAGTGCAGGTCCTTCCGGTGGCGCTTGAGGTCCACAATGGGGTACGCCACCAGCTGACCGGGCTCGTGGATGGTCACGTCCCCGCCACGCTCCACCTCGCGCAGCTGCACCCCCCGGGCCTCCAGCAGCGCCGGCGACGCCAGCAGGTGCCCGGGTTTGCTGCTGCGCCCCAGGGTGACCACCGGAGGATGCTCCACCAGCAACAGCACATCCCCCGGGATCTCCCCCCGAATCACCCCCGCCAGCGCCCGCTGCTGCGCCTGCCACGCCTCGTCGTAGTCCATGAGCCCGAGGTCCACAACAAACAGCCGGGGGACCCCGTCCCCCGGCTGCCGACCGTCCTCGTGCACCTCCCCCGCGGCCCTCACGCGTGCAGCATCTTGCCCAGGCTGTCCAGCACCGCCTCGCCAATGGCCTCGCTCAGCGTGGGGTGCGCGTGCACCGCCAGGTCGATCTCCTCCACCGTGTACTCGTTCTCACGGGCCACCACCAGCTCGTGGATCATCTCGGTGGCGTGCGCCCCCACGATGTGCGCCCCCAGGATCTCGCCGTGCTTCTTGCCGCGGATGATTTTCACGAAGCCGTCGGTCTCGCCGCTGGTGCGCGCGCGGCCGTTGGCCGAGAAGGGGAACTTGCCCACGGCGTACTCCAGCTGCTGCTCCTTGCACGCCGCCTCGGTGAGGCCGACGGAGGCCACCTCGGGGTGGCAGTAGGTGCAGCTGGGGATGTTCTGGTAGTTCACCGGGTGCGGGTGCTCCCCCCCCAGCAGGTCGGCCAGCACATGCCCCTCGCGCGAGCCCTTGTGCGCCAGCATCTGGTTGCCCGCCACATCGCCAATGGCGTAGTACCCCGGCACGCTGGTCTCGAACGTCGCGTTCACCTGCACGAAGCCGCGGGCGCCCTTGGCAATCCCCACCGCCTCCAGCCCGATCCCCTCCACGTTGGCGGAGCGCCCCGCGGCCACCAGCACGCGGTCCACCTCCAGCGTGTGCGTCGCGCCGCCGCTCTCCACCGTGAGCGTGGCCCCCGTGGCGGTCACCTTGGCGCCGGTGATCTTCGACCCGGTCAGCACGTTGATCTTCCGCTTCTTGAACGCCCGCGCCAGCTCGGCGCTGCAGTCGGCGTCCTCCAGCGGCAGGATGGTGGGGGCCACCTCCACCAGGTGCACCTCCGAGCCGAAGGCGTTGAACACGTCGGCAAACTCGCACCCCACGGCGCCCGCGCCCACCACCGCCAGCCGCTTGGGCGCCGACTCCGCCACCAGCGCCTCGTCGCTGGAGAGCACCACCTTCCGGTCCAGCTCCAGCCCCACCTGCGGCAGCCCGCGCACGCGCGAGCCGGTGGCAATCACCACCGCCTTCTTCGCCTCGTAGGTGGCCTTCTTCCCCTCGGCGTCGGTCACGGTGACCTTCTTCCCCTTCTCCAGCACGCCGGTGCCGCGAATCCACTGCACCTTGTGCTTCTTGAAGAGGAACTCCACCCCCTTGGAGTTCTGCGCGCTCACGCTGCGCGACCGCTTCATGGCGGGGCCGAAGTCCAGCGTCACCCCTTCGATGGTGATGCCGTGCTCCTTCGCCTTCCCCAGCTTGGTGGCCAGCCCCGCGCTTTCCAGCAGCGACTTGGCGGGGATGCACCCCCACAGCACGCAGGTGCCCCCCAGCCCCTCGCGCTCCACCACCGCCACCTGCATCCCCAGCTGGGCGCAGCGAATGGCACACACGTAACCGGCGGGGCCGCCGCCAAGGATGAGGACGTCGAAGGAAGTCATGGCAAGCCGATGGGAATCCGGGTGAGGAGAGAAAGCCAACCCCCGCAAAATAGTCGGGGGGGGGGGGCCGTGGGAGGCCCCCCCCCCGAGGGCCCCCCCCCGGGGGGGGGCGGGGGGGGCGGGGGCCCCACCCCCCGG
>JBEIJM010000186.1:0-6476 GCA_040380205.1 Gemmatimonadaceae bacterium | reverse complement strand
CTGGAACCACCGGGACGTCTTGAACGACCGGTGCGAGAAGTAGCGGTGGTAGCCGGCCGTCACCCCCCACATCCGCACCACGTACAGCGCCACCATGGCCAGCAGCGCCCCGGGGGTCACTCCGGTCCAGATCGCCCCCAGGCAGGCGAGATGGACCAGGAGGAAGGGAACGGTGGACGGATAGATTATGTCGTCGGAGTGAGAGGCCATTCCGGAATATACCGGGTTCCATTTGCGGGGAGGGAGGGCGGGCATGGGCGCTGGGGTTCCGATCCGGGCCAACATCGTGTCGTGGGACGGCGGCGGGTTGGGCACCGACATCGACATCCTGGCGGGCGCGCTGGCGCGCCTGGGGTGCACGGTCGCCTACAAGGGGCACCCCGTGCGGCACCCGCGCCGCCGCTGGCAGAGCAAGGCGCTCACCGCCGGCGTATGGGCCATGCGGCAGGTGGCCGCGCGCACCGGGTGGCGCCCCTTCGACGTGACCTTCTTCATCGAGACGGTGTTCCCGGAGTACCTGCCCCTGGCGCGGCGGAACTACCTGCTGCCGCACCCCGAGTGGTTCCGCGACGAGAACCTCCCGTGGCTGCCGCGGCTGGACGCGATCCTGTGCAAGACGCCCAGCGCCGAGGGCTTCCTGGCCGGCCTGGGCGCCCCCGTGCGCCCCTTCGCCTGGACCAGCCCCGACCGGGGGGCCGGCGCGCTGGCCGCCGCGCGGGAGCCGGTGGCCTGCCTGCACATTGCGGGGGCCAGCCTGCTCAAGGGGACCGACGCGGTGCATGCGGCCTGGATGAAGCACCCCGAGTGGCCACCCCTCACCATCGTGCGCCGCGCGCGCGACTACGGCGGGGGCGCCCGCCCGCCGTTGGCCGAGGCGCCCAATGTGCGCGTGGAGTCGGGACACCTGCCGGAGGCGGCGCTGCGCGCGCTGCAGCGGGAGTGCGCGGTGCATCTCATTCCGTCGGAGGCGGAGGGGTACGGGCACATCATCGGCGAGGGGATGAGCTGCGGGGCGGTGGTGGTGACCACCGACGCGCCCCCGATGCACGAGCTGGTGACGCCGGCGCGCGGGGTGCTGGTGCCGGTGGCGCGCTCGGAACCGATGCGGCGGAGTTTCCGCCATGCGGTCGACATTCCGGCGCTGGAGGCGCAGCTTACGCGGGTGTTCGCCATGGGGGTGGACGAGCGGGCGGCGCTGGGCGCGCGGGCCCGGGAGTGGTTCGAGGCCCAGGACCGGCGGTTCGAGGAGCGGTTGCGGATGGTGCTGATGGACGGGATGGCATGAGACGGCTGGCGCGCCGCGAGGCGCACCGGGCGCTGCGGGGGATGGCGGGACGGATGGCACGCGGGACGGCGGCGGTGGCGCTGGCGGCGGTGGCGATGGCGGGGGAGGTGGCGGCGCAACCGTTCACTGTCCCCGAGCCCACCGACTCCACGCGCCGCGCGCTGGTGGCGCGCCGCGTGACCGGGCGGATCACCCTCGACGGCCGGCTGGACGAACCGGCGTGGCGCACCGCCCCCGTGGCGCGCGACTTCAGCCAGGTGCGCAACGACTACGTCCCGACCACCCGCTACCCCACCGAGGCGCGGGTGCTCTTCGACGACCAGTACCTGTACGTCGGGGCGCTCAACCGCGACAGCGCCGGGCTGGGGACGCTGCGGATGCCCGACCTGCGCCGCGACTTCTCCCCCCCCGACAACGACGTGTTCCAGGTGGTCTTCGGGCCCCTGGGGGACCGGCGCACGGCGCTCAACTTCCAGGTCACCCCCCTGGGGTCGCAGAGCGACGTGCAGACCTTCGACGGCGGGGACGTGGCCAACTTCGCGTGGGACGCCCTCTGGCGGGTCCGCACCACGCGCGCCGACAGCGGGTGGACGGTGGAGATGGCCATCCCCTGGGCGTCGCTCCGCTACCGCCCGGAGCTCACCAGCTGGGACGTGAACTTCACGCGCAACACGCGGCGCGCGCTGCAGTGGAGCGCGTGGGCCCCCTTCCCGCGGCAGTTCTCGTCGTGGCGCATCAGCTACGCGGGGCGGCTCGACTCCATCGCCCCGCCCCCACCCCGGCTCAACGTGCGCGTGCGCCCCTATGCCCTGACGCAGTCCACCCGCGACGGGGCGCCGCGCGCCTTCAACGGCACCACCGGGGACCTGGGGGGCGAGGTGATCTGGGCCCCCACGGCCAGCAGCCTGGTGGAAGCCACGGTCAACACGGACTTCGCGCAGGCCGAAGTGGACCGGCAGGTGGTGAACCTGACGCGTTTCTCGGTGTTCTTTCCCGAGCAGCGGCAGTTCTTCCTGGAGAACGCCGACCTGCTGTCGGCCGGCGGGCTCACCGGGGGGCTGCCCAGCGGCTTCGGTTTCAACAACAGCGGGGGACAGAACTCGCAGCGGTATGTGCTGCAGCCCTTCTTCTCCCGGCAGATCGGGCTGGACGCCGAGGGGGCGCCGATCCCGATCCTGGGGGGCGCCCGGTACGCCTACCGGTCGGGGCACACCTCGGCGGGGGCGCTGCTGATGCGGCAGGACGGCGCGGGCCCCGGCGGGGGCACCACCTTCGGGGTGGCACGCGGGAGCCAGTTCATGGGGCGGGCCACCCGGCTGGGGGCCACCCTGGCCTACCGCGACGACGACGGGGCGCCCGGGCGCGCCGGGCGGCAGAACCTCGTGACGGCGGTGGACGCCTTCACGCGCATCGGCGAGCAGGTGCAGCTGAACGGGATGGTCTCCACCTCCACGAGCGGCGACACCACCGGGGTGGCCGCGTCGTACTCGCTCTCGCGCTCCACCCCCTTCGTGGCGGTGGCGCTGCAGGGGGCGCTGGTGCAGCGCGCCTACGCGCCGCGCACGGGCTTCGTGTCCCGCTCCGGGGTGCTGATGACCAGCCCCATGGCGCTGCTCACCCTGCAGCCGCAGTGGCGGCCGCGGAACATCATCTGGTTCCGCCCCGGCGTCACCACGACCTTCTTCCAGGATCCCTCCACGCGCCGGCTGCAGGAGGGGATCGTCAACGTCAACACCGAGGTGCTGTTCCGCACGGGGGGGCAGATCCGCCCCTTCGCCGAGTGGAACCTGCAGCGCCCCGACGCGCCGGTGCGCCTCTTTCCCGCGGTGTCGATCGCCCCCGGGGAGCACGACTACTGGCGCGCAGGGGTGGAGACGCAGACCGACCAGAGCGCGGCGCTGGCCGGATCGGCCAACCTTTCCACGGGGAGCTTCTTCGACGGGTGGCTGGACCGGGCGGCGCTGGCGGCGCGCTGGTCCCCCAACCCGTATCTCTCCGTGCGCCTCAACTACGAAGTGAACCGGCTGGCGTCGCTGGGCACGCGCGACAGCAGCTTCGTGACGCAGCTGGCGGGCCCCGAGCTGCGGCTGTTCGCCTCGCCGCGCGTGCAATGGAGCGCCTTCTACCAGTACAACACCGCGCAGGCCCGCGGCTTCCTGAACGCGCGCTTCAGCTGGGAGTTCTCCCCGCTGTCGTTCCTGTACGTGGTCTACAACGACCGGCACCCCGTGCAGGGGGCGCTGGCCCCCTCGGCGCGCTCGCTGATCGTGAAGCTCAGCTGGCTGCGGCAGATGTAGCGGGGCCACGTAGGGGGGCGGGCGGCGTGCCCGCGCCCCGACGTGGCGCGCCTACCAGGGGATGAGCCGGAAGCCGTCGGCCTCCAGCACGCTGAGCGCCGTCATGGCCGCCGTGGCCACCTGCACCCCCGGCAGCAGCTCGTCGCGGCGGATCCCGCGCGACCCCGCGGTCTGCCCGCACAGCACCAGCTGGGCCCCGGCGGCCAGCAGCTCCTGCGTGAGCGCGCGGCTGGGGTTGCGAGCGCCGCCAAAGCGGGCGGCGAACGCCGCGTCGGTCAGCAACGCGGTCCACCCCATGCCATGCACCACGGCGGCCGCCTTGAGCCGCTCCTTCGGCACGCCGTTGCGCACGTGCAGGTTGTAGAAGCGGGCCATGGTGGTGAGCTGTGCATTGACCGTGGTGGAATCCCCACCGCCCGCGTTCACCTCGAAGAGCAGCTTGAACACGTGCCCCGCCGGCACGGCGAAGGTGGGATTGTCCACCACGAAGCTGGCTCCCGCACTGGCAATCACCGGCCCGGAGCGAGCCTGTCCGGGGAGCAAGGCGCCGCCGGCGCCCCCTTGGGCGCGCAGCACGGGGGCGACGAGGGCCACGGCACCACCCAGGACGGCGGCGCGCGTGAGGCGGAGCAACGGGGTGTGAGGCATGGCAGACCTTCCGAGGGCTGGGGACGCGGACCAAGGCGGGGCGTGTCGGCTGGCCGACGCCGACCCCGCCCTTCACATTACCGCATGCCCTCCCCCCTCCGCATCCCGGTCGCGTGCCGTCGCCCGGCCCTGCTGCTGGCGGCGCTGTCCCTCGCGCTGCTGGCGTCGCTCCCGCCGCGTGCGGCCCACGCCCAGCCCGCCGCCACCGCGTCGTTTCCCGACACGGCGCGGGGCCCCGCACGCGGCACGCTGGTCATCGCCGGTGGCGGCAACCTGGACGGCTCCGGGATCCCCGAGGCGTTCATCGCCGCGGCGGGCGGAGCGGCGGCGAAGATCGTCATCGTGCCCACCGCCGGGGGGAACCGCGGTCGCGACGGCGCCCCCATCGCCTACGGCGACTCCGCCGTGCTGGCACCGTGGCGCGCGCGCGGGCTGGCCAACGTGCACCTGCTGCACACGCACGACCCGAAGGTGGCCGACACCGAGGCGTTTGCCGCGGTGCTGGCCGACGCCACCGGCGTGTGGTTCAACGGCGGCCGGCAGTGGAACCTGGTGGACTCCTACGGCGGCACCCGCACCGAGCGGGCCTTCCACGCGGTGCTCACGCGCGGCGGCGTCATCGGCGGCAGCTCGGCGGGCGCCAGCATCCAGGGGGACCTGCTCGTGCGCGGCGCCGTGGCCGGTGCGCAGCTCATGATCGCCCCCGAGCCGGAGCATGTCCGCGGCTTCAACTTCCTGCGCGGCACCGCCATCGACCAGCACATCAACGCGCGCAACCGCTGGAACGACCTGCAGGAGGTGCTGGCCCGCTACCCCGCCCTGCTGGGGATCGGCATCAGCGAGGCCACCGCGATCGTGGTGCGCGGCGACGCGTTCGAGGTGATCGGCAAGGCGCAGGTGGCGGTGCACGACGCGCGCGCGCCGCAGCAGGCCAACGGCAAGGCGTATCGCGTGCTGGAGGCGGGCGCCCGCTACGATCTGGCCGGACGCCGCCTCCTCCCCTGAGCGGGCCCCCTGGGGTCAGGCGCGGTCGAAGGGGCGCTCCAGGCTGGGGGACTGCGGCGTGAACAGCTCGGCGCCGCTTTCCGTGATGACCATGTCGTCCTCCAACCGGATCCCGAACTCGCCGGGGAGGTAGATCCCGGGCTCGTCGGAGAACACCATCCCCGGTTGCAGCGGGAGCGTGTTGCCGCGCACCAGGTACGGCCACTCGTGGCCGTCCATCCCCATGCCGTGCCCCACGCGGTGGCTGAAGTACTTGTAGTCGGGGCCAAAGCCGGCGTCCACGATGACCTTGCGCGCGGCGGCGTCCACCGCCTCGCAGGGGACGCCGGGGCGCGCCGCCTTGAGCGCGGCGGTCTGCGCGCGGTGCTCCACTTCGAAGACGTCCTTCATCTTCTGGGTGGGCTTCCCCAGCACGAAGGTGCGGGAGATGTCCGAGCTGTACCCCTCCACCTTGCACCCGCCGTCAATGAGCAGGATGCTCCCCTCGCGCACCACCTGCGGCGTGGCCGAGCCGTGCGGCAGCGCCGAGTACTTCCCCACCTGCACGCCGGCGGAGCCGCTGTATCCCAGCTGCGTGTGCGCCATGGCGACGAGCCGCGCGAAGTCCGCCTGGGTCATCCCTTCCGTGAGCGACTTCCAGGCGGCCTCATAGGCCAGCAGCGTGACCGCGCTGGCGTGGCGCATCAGCGCTAGCTCGTGCGCGTCCTTGACGATGCGGCACCCGGCCGTGACCGGCGTGCCGTCCGCCAGCGTCACCCCGGGCAGCCGCCCGGTGCCGTGGCTGAACTGGAAGCGGACCGTCTCCTCCACCCCGATGGTGGCGGTGGCCAGCCCGCGGGTGCGCAGCCCCTGCGCGATGAGCGCATACGGGTCCTCATGCTCCTCCCACGCGTAGACGTCGGCCTCCCCCTGCATGGGGCCCTGGGCCACCTGCTCCATGGCCCGCTCCTCCTCGAACTTGGGCGTCACCAGGAAGGGGCGGCCGCTGGCGGGGATCACCGCCGCCAGCAGGCGCTCGCTCAGCCCCCACGGGCTGCCGGTGTCGTACACCATCGAGGTCCCCCCGGTGAGCAGGAGGGCGGCGTGACGCTGCTCGCGCCTGAGGCGGCGCGCCTTCTCGATGCGGGCGCGCCGTTCGGCCACGCTGATGGGGACCACGCCGTCGCGCATGGGGCGCAGGGCGCGGATGGCGGGAGGCATGGCGCCATCCTGCGCCGCGCCCCCGTGGTCGTGGTCGTCCT
>JBEIJM010000185.1:0-6511 GCA_040380205.1 Gemmatimonadaceae bacterium | reverse complement strand
GGATGGGAGGGTCCCCGCGACGAGACCGGCGCGGCGGTGCCCTTCGTGGCGATGGCGAACGTGGGACTGTTCGCGACCACGAAGGAGCCGCCGCTGGTGCCCGACGCGCTGGTGAGCGTGCAGGTGAGCGTCCCCGACGCCTCCTTGGTCTGGTTCGCGTGGGTCTTGCGCGCCACGATCCGCGCCGAGCCCGCCGCGAGGCAGGTGGCGGAGCCGTTGCTCACCGAGGCCACCGACGACGGCATCGCCATCCACTCGACGGCGCCCAGGTCGCGCCCGTCAAAGTCCTTGGCCGACGCGGTGAAGCTGGCCGACTGCCCCACCTCGCGCGACTGGCTGGCCGGCGTCACGCCGAAGCTCCAGTCGGGGACGGTGACCCGGGCGCTGGCGTTGCGCACGATCTTCTTCCAGGTGCCCGCGCAGGTGATGGTGGCCGAGCCCGCCTTGACGGCGGTGACCTTGCCGCTGTTGTCCACCGTGGCGACGCTGTTGTCGCTGGAGGTGCACGCCATCCCGGTCACGTCCTTCATGGGGATGAGCTTCCCCTTGATGGTGGCGGCGCTGGCGGTGAACTCCGCCGACTGCCCGGCCGGGACGGTGCGCTCGGCGGGGGAGAGCTTCAGCGTCCAGTCGGGGGGCGCGTCACCGCAGTTGCCGCGCAGCGCGTACGTGGCGCCCACGCGCAGCCCCAGGTTGGTGGAGGTGCCGTCCAGCCCCTGCTCGTTGGGGGAGGGCATGTAGTCCATCAGCCCGTCGGCACGGAAGCCCCACTTGCCGCTGCCGCACAGCTGGATCCCCACCTGCCCGGCGATGCCGTCCTCGTACTCGTTGCCCGTGCGGCCGGCGTACACCGAGTTCACGTAGCCCGCGCCCAGGATGACCTTGGCCTGCTCGGAGAGCGGCACGCCCAGGGTGAGCAGGGTGCGGAAGGGGCGGTAGGTGATCGACGTGTTGGAGCGGGTGTCCTTGGTGCTGCCGACGTTGATGTCGGCTTCGGCGCCCAGCCACTTGTACAGCGACACGCCCACGCGACCGCCGACGCCGGCCACGTTGTCCATGCGGAGGTCGTCGGAGAGCTTGGTGTACTGGCCGAACACGCCCAGGCTGATGCGCTCGAGCGGACCCTGCGCGGCCGCGCTCTGGGCCGTGAGGGTCGTCGCCGCGAGGGCGAGGAGGATCTTGGAAGTCCGCATTGATGTCGAGGGTGGAGGGGCAAGGAGAAAGGGTCGGCGGCACCTCGGCGACGCCGCACCCTGGACCAGCCGTGCTGAAGCATACACGACGAAGCGGCCGAATGCATCACTGCGCATCCGGCCGCCCCGGCCCGGGGAGCCGGCGCCCCCCGGGCTGTCCCCGCCGCGTTCGCCGTCCGTTCCCCGTCGGGGTCAGCTCCGGCGCAGCGCCTCGAGGGCGGCCACGACGTCGTCCACCCCGGGGAGCACGGCGTCCAGCAGCGCCGGATGGTAGGGCATGGGGATGTCCCGGGGCGCCAGCCGCTGGACCGGGGCGTCCAGATGCCAGAAGGCCGCCTCGGCCACCTCGCCGGCCACTTCGGCGCCAAAGCCGGCGGTACGGTTGTCCTCGTGCACCACCAGGCACCGCCCCGTCCGCCGCACCGACGCCAGCACCGCCTCCCGGTCCCACGGGGCGATGGTGCGCAGGTCCAGCAGCTCCACCGCCGTCCCCAGCCGGTCCGCCGCCTCGGCGCACCGGTGCACCATGGCCCCCCAGGTCACTACCGTGACCTCCGTTCCCTCCCGCACCAATCGTGCCTGACCGAACGGCAGGACGTAGTCGTCCCCGGGGTACGGGGCACTCCCCTCGCCGGTCATCAGCAGCGACCGGTGCTCGAAGAAGATGGTGGGGTTGGGGCTGCGCATCGCCTGGCGGAGCAGCCCCACGGCGTCGGCGGCGTTGGAGGGGATGGCCACCTGCCATCCATAGGCATGCGCGAAGCGCACCTCGTCGCTGAGGCTGTGCCAGGGGTCGCCCACGTCCTTGCCGAAGCCCCCGGGCATGCGCACCACCATGGGGGACGCGAAGCGATTGGCGGTGCGCCAGCGCAGGGTGCCGCAGTTGTTGAGCTGCTCGGTGGCGGGGTCGGCGTACTTGCGGAACTGGATCTCGGCCACCGGGACGAGCCCGCTGACCGCGAGCCCCGCCGCGCGCCCGATGATCCCCTCCTCCGACAGGCTCGTGTCGAACACCCGTGCCTCGCCGAACTCCTTCTGCAGCCCTTCGGTGACGAGGTGCACGCCCCCCTTCCGCCCCACGTCCTCGCCGAACACCACCACCTTGGGGTTGATCGCCAGCTCGTGGCGCAGCGTGCGCCGCACCGCCTCCGCGAAGCGCAGGCGCTCGCCGCCCTCCGCCGGGACCGGCGTCCCTCCCAGCGCCTGCCGTTCGGCGCGGGAGAGTCCGCCCATGGCCTCGGGGACCCCGGGGCGGTCGTCGGCGTACAGGTGCGCCCCCACCGTGTCGGGTGTGGGGTGCGGGCGGGCCCGCGCCTCGGCCAGCGCCGCGGCCACGTCGTGCGCCACCTCCGCCTCCAGCGTCGTCCACCCCGCCTCGTCGAGGAGGGCGGGCACGAGGTACTGCTTGAGCCGCGGCAGGGGATCCCGGGCCTGGTCGGCGGCGATCTCCTCGTCGGTGCGGTAGCCGCGCTGGTTGTCGGGGCCCGAGTGGCTGGAGAGCCGCGGCACCGTGAGGCGCACCAGCGCCGGTCCCTCGCCGGCCCGCACGTGCGCCACGGCGTCGGCCAGCGCCGAGGCCGCCGCGTGCGGGTCGCTGCCCTCGGCGCTGTGCTGCCGCAAGTTGCCGAAGCTGGCCAGGTTGCGGGTGATGTCGCCGCCGGGGGTCTGCATGTCCCCGCGCACGCTGATCCCCAATCCATTGTCCTCTATGCAGAACAGCATCGGGAGCCGCAGGGTGGTGGCCATCGTCAGCGCCGCCCAGAAGCCGCTGGTGGCCACCGAGCCGTCTCCCCCCAGCGCCACGGCCACGGCGCCCTGCCAGCGCGGGTCGCCCAGGGTCCCGGCGTGGTACTGGATGGCCTGCGCCCACCCGGCGGCCGGGGTGTACTGCGAGCCCACGTCGCCGGCCATGGGGAGCACCACGCACCCGGCGGGGCTGGGGAGGTTGCACACCACGCCGATGTCGCGCCCGTCGCTGAAGCCGCCGGCGCGCCCCAGCGGGCTCCCGAGCGCGTCGGCCAGCGGCAGCCCTACGGACAGCAGCAGCGGTCGGGCCCGGTAGTAGGCCCCCACCCCGTCGCGCTCGCCGGTGAGGAGCGCCCCCAGGATGGCCTGGGTCACGTCGTGGCCGCGGGCGGAGAACTGGTACAGCACCACGTGGTCGCGCGGGACGCTGGCGCGCTGCCGGTTGGTGGCCTCCTCCACGTCGTCCAGCGTGCGGGAGGCCAGGGCGTGGTACGCCACGCGCCGCCAGTCGATCCCGGCCAGCGGGGCGAGAGGGGCGGGGGCGGCGGCGGGGCGCGGACGGGGCGGAGACTTGGCGGGCATGGCGGGGTAATCTGGGTGCGTGCGCGGCGCGGGGGGAGTCGCGAGGGGAGTCGCGGCGGCGCCGTCGTGTGGCCGGGTGCGTGCTGCTAGCTTTGGGACATGACGACCCCTCCCTTGCTGGTGGCGCGTGACGGCGGCGTCCTCACGCTCACCCTGAACCGTCCCGAGGTGCTCAACAGCGTCACCCGGGCCATGGCCGAGGCGCTCCTCGCGGCGATGGACGAGGCGCGCCGCGACGAGACGGTGCGCTGCGTGGTGCTCACCGGGGCCGGCCGCGCCTTCTGCGCCGGGCAGGACCTGGCTGAGGCGCTCCCCGACGGGGACGGGCCGATGCCGGACATCGGCGACTTCGTGGAGCAGTGCTACAATCCGCTCATCCTGGCGATCCGGTCGCTGGAGAAGCCGGTGTTGTGCGCCGTGAACGGCACGGCCGCCGGCGCGGGGGCCAACCTGGCGTTCGCCTGCGACCTCACGATTGCCGCCGAGGAGGCGGCGTTCGTGGAGAGCTTCGCCAACCTGGGGCTGATCCCGGACACGGGCGGGACATACTTCGTGCCGCGGCTGGCGGGGCTGCAGCGGGCCACGGGGCTGTTCTTCCTGGCCGAGAAGCTGCCGGCGGCGCAGGCCAAGGCGTGGGGGCTCATCTGGGACGTGGTCCCCGGGGCGCAGTTGGCGGAGGTGGTGCGGGCGTTGGCGCAGCGGCTGGCGGGGCGGGCCACGCGCGGCTTTGGGCTCACCAAGCGTGCGCTGCTGGCCAGCGCCACCAACGGGCTGGCGGCGCAGCTGGCGGTGGAGGCGGCGGCGATGCGGGAGGCGGGGCGCACGGCGGATTACGAGGAGGGGGTGCGGGCGTTCCTGGCCAAGCGCGCGCCGGTGTACCGTGGCTGCTGAGGGGGCGGCGGTGGCGCGGCCGGTGATCGGCGTGGTGGGCGCCGGGGCGATGGGGGCCGGGATCGCGCAGGTGGCGGCGGCGCACGGGCACGCGGTGCTGCTGGCCGACGCGGCGCCCGCCGCGCTGGCGCGGGCGCGCGACGGGCACGCCGAGGCGATGGCGCGCGAGGTGGCCAAGGGGCGGCGCACCGAGGCGGACGCGCAGGCGGTGCTGGGGCGCATCACCTACGTGGCCGGCGCCGACGCGGCCGCGCTGGCGCCCTTCGCGGCGTGCGGGGTGGTGGTCGAGGCGATCGTGGAGCGGCTGGAGGCCAAGCAGGCGCTGTTCCGTGCGCTGGAGGGGATCGTGGCGCCCGACGCGCTCGTGGCGTCCAACACGTCGTCGCTGTCCATCGCCGCGCTGGCGGGGAGCTGCACGCACCGGGAGCGGGTGGTGGGGGTGCACTTCTTCAACCCGGCACCGGTGATGCCGCTGGTGGAGGTGATCCCGGCCATCACCACCGCGCCGGCGGTGACGGCGGCGGCGCGGGCGCTGGCCGCGTCGTGGGGGAAGGTCACGGTGCAGGCGGCCGACACGCCGGGGTTCCTGGTGAACCGGGTGGCGCGCCCGTTCTATGGGGAGGCGCTGCGGCTGCTGGAAGAAGGGGTGGCCGACGCCGCCACCATCGACTGGGCGATGCGCACGGTGGGCGGCTTCCGCATGGGCCCCTTTGCGCTGATGGACTTCATCGGGCTGGACGTGAACTTCGCAGTGACGCGCTCGGTGTACGACGGCACCTTCGGCGACCCGCGCTACCGCCCCAGCCTGGCGCAGCAGCGGCTGGTGGAGGCGGGGTGGCTGGGGCGCAAGAGCGGCCGCGGCTTCTACGACCACGCGTCGGGCGCCGCGGTCCCCGCGCCGGTGGAGGACGCGGCGCTGGGGCAGGCCGTGGTGGACCGGGTGCTGGCCATGCTGGTGAACGAGGCGGTGGAGGCGGTGCACCTGCGCCTCGCCTCGGTGGAGGATGTGGAGCTGGCGATGACCACCGGCGTGAACTATCCGCGCGGGCTGTTGGCGTGGGGCGACGACCTGGGCGGGGCCACGGTGCTGGCGCGGCTGGAGGCGCTGCAGGCGGAGACGGGGGATCCGCGCTACCGCCCCAGCGTGCGACTGCGGCAGCTGGTGCGCGCCGGGGCCTCGCTGCTGACTCCCCGCACGCCGGCCTGACCCGGCACTCACCTTGACTGGACGGCACGGCATGACCGACGCGTACCTCATCGACGGGGGGCGCACCCCCATCGGCGCCCTGGGGGGCGCCCTGTCCCGCGTGCGCACCGACGACCTGGCGGCGCACGCCATCGCGCGGCTGGTGGCGCAGGTGGCCGCCGCCGCGCCGGCCTTTGACCCCGCCGCCATCGACGACGTGGTGCTGGGGTGCGCCAACCAGGCGGGGGAGGACAACCGCAACGTGGCCCGCATGGCGGCGCTGCTGGCGGGGCTCCCGGTCACGGTGCCGGGGGAGACCGTGAACCGCCTGTGCGCGTCGGGGCTGAGCGCGGTGGGACAGGGGGCTCGCGCCATCCGCACCGGCGAGCAGTCGCTAGTGATCGCCGGCGGCGTGGAGGGGATGACGCGCGCGCCCTACGTGCTGTCCAAGGGGGGGGCGCCGTTCGCGCGCGACCAGCAGCTGGTGGACACCACGCTGGGGTGGCGGTTCGTGAACCCGCGGATGCAGGCGGCGCACGGCACCGACAGCATGGGGGAGACCGCCGAGCATGTGGCGGCCGAGCACGGCATCAGCCGCGCCGACCAGGACGCGTTTGCACTGCGCTCGCAGCAGAAGGCGGCGGCCGCGCGCGCCGCCGGGCGGCTGGCCGAGGAGATCTGGCCGGTGGAGCTGCCGCAGCGGAAGGGGCCCCCCGTGGTGGTGGCCGACGACGAGTTCCTGCGCCCCGACACCACGCGGGAGGGGTTGGCCGCGCTGCGCCCCGCGTTCCGGCACGACGGGCAGGGGAGCGTGACGGCGGGGAACAGCAGCGGGCTCAACGACGGCGCCGCGGCGCTGCTGCTGGGGTCGGCGGCCGCGGTGGTCGCGCTGGGGGTCGCGCCGCTGGCGCGC
>JBEIJM010000184.1:0-6523 GCA_040380205.1 Gemmatimonadaceae bacterium | reverse complement strand
GTCGGGGCGCGGCGCCCGACGGGACTACGGGGCGCCGCCGGCCGGGAAGGGGTCGGCAAAGCGCGGGTCGGTGAGAAAGGCGGTGTCGGTGAGGGTGCGCAGGAACGCCACCAGCGCGGCCCGCTCGGCCACGGAGAGCCCCAGGCGGGCCGGCGGGCTCCCCGGCCCGGCCACCAGCAGGCGCGGATCCGTGCCTGCCCCGCCCCGCACGCCGGTGTCGTAGAACGCCACCACCTCCTCGAGGGTGCGGAAGCGCCCGTCGTGCATGTAGGGCGGGCGCACCGCGATGTTCCGCAGGGAGGGCGCCTTGAAGCGCCCCTGCCCCGCCCCGGCGTCGGCGGGCATCGCGTCCAGCCCGTTGTTGGACGGCGCCACCATCACCTGCGCCGCCTGCCCGTGGCACCGCGCGCACCCGGCCCGCCCGCGGTACAGCTGCTCCCCCAGCTGCTCCTCGGGGGTGAAGACGGCGGCAAAGTTGGGCGCCCCGACGCCTGAGGCAAAGGCCTGGTCGAAGCGCGACGCGGTGGGGAGCAGCGCGCGCACGAACTGCGCCAGGGCGCGCGACACGCGGTCGGTGGTGATCTCCGACGAGCCGAAGGCGGCGGCGAAGAGCGGGGCGTAGTACGGCGTGGCGCGGAGCTTGGCGAGCAGCGTCTCCAGGGTGAGCCCCATCTCGCCGGCGTCCTGGATGGGGAGGAGCACCTGCGCCTCCAGCGTCGGGGCCCGCTCGTCCCAGAAGAAGCGTCCGTTGGGATAGACGCGGGCGAAGGCCAACGCCATGCTGTGCCGCGAGGTGAGCGCGCCGGCAAAACCGCGGCTGACGCGGGCAGTGTCGGAAAAGCCGAACCGCTGCTGGTGGCACGAGGCGCAGCTCACCCGGTCGTTGACCGAGAGGCGCCGGTCGTAGAAGAGCACCCGCCCCAGCGTGGCGCCGGCGTCGGTGATGGGATTGCCGACCGGCGTGTTGTCGCCCGGGATCAGCCCCGCCGGAGCGCCGGGCGGCGTCTGGCGGATGTGCGCCGGAATGGCCACGCGGTTGTCCGCGTAGGGGAACGCCACCGTCGGGAGCACCGGTGTGGGGAGCCCGGCGGCGGCCGCGGGCGCCAGCGTGGCCGCCCCCTGGTCCTGGCAGGCCGTCAGCAGCCACGAGGCCGCGATGGCCATCGCACCTGCGCGCGTCGCGGCGGCGGGTCGGGCGATGGCGAAGGAACGGAGGGGCAGGCGCATGATAGTCTCCAAGGGCCTACGGATGATCCCGGACCCCCAGACCGCATGGCGCAGGGGCTCTTGCTCCGATGACACCGCTGCGCGCGAACACCCCATGCCACACGCGCCCCCGCAACGCACGACGGGTCCCGCCGCCTGGCGGGACCCGTCGTGCTTCACGCGAGAGGGCGCGACGGCCGCCGGTTATGGCGTGGTGTACTCGCCCTTGGACTGCCGCGCCAGCTGGCGGGAGAAATTGAGCACCACCGTGATGAGCGCCCCGAACACCACCGTGAAGGCGATGTAGCAGATGGTGGCCACCGTGGGCTCCATGCCGCCCGTGGGCGTGGGGGTGGCGGCGCGCATGAGCAGGGCGTACAGCGCCAGCAGCGGCACGACGGCGGCCGTGAACACCAGGCTGAGCAGGCGGTTGGCTTGGGGAGTCATGACGAAGCGCGCTGGAGAGTGATGAACCGGGGCACCGCCACGGCTCCTGGCCGGAACCACGCGGACCCTGTGCTGGCAGGGGACGAGCAGCCCCCGCGAACCGGATGCGCTCAAAGCTAACGGGACCCGGGAAGCCGGGGGAGGGGGGCGGCCTTCCCGGGCTAGTCGGGGTACCGCTCCACCCCCGCCGCCGTCACCCGGTGCGAGATGAGCGGCAGGGGCGGATCGGCGTCGTCCGCCAGCGTGATGGCGTGCCGGAGGGCGTCGCTCCCCACGCGGATGCCGTCGGCGTCGCGGGCAAACACGGTGGCCAGCGGCTCGCCCCGGCGCACCACATCGCCCGGACGGGCGGTGATCACGAAACCCACCGTGGGGTCGACCCGGTCGTCCATGCGGGCCCGTCCCCCGCCCAGCGCCGTGATCGCCCGGCCGATGGCCCGCGGCTCGACCTGCGCCACCACGCCGTCGCGCCACGCGGACACCACCTCGCAGGCCGCGGCCTGGGGGAGGCGATCCGGGTCGTCCACCACCCGCGGATCGCCCCCCTGCGCCTCGATGACCGCCTGAAAGCGCGCGGCGGCCCGCCCGGAGGAGAGGGCCACCTCCATGCGCCGCCGCGCCGCATCCAGGTCGGGGGCCGCCCCACCCAGCACCAGCATCTCCGCCCCCAGCGCATAGGTGACGCGCAGCAGGTCGGGGGGGCCCTCGCCGCGCAGCGCCATGATGGCCTCCTCCACCTCCAGCGCATTGCCGCAGGCGCGCCCCAGCGGCCGGTCCATGGCGGTGAGCAGCGCCACCACGGGGCAGCCGTGGTCGCCGCCCAGCTCGATCATGGTGCGGGCCAGCTGGAGCCCCTGATCCAGCGGAGGCAGGAAGGCCCCCGACCCCCGCTTGATGTCCAGCACCAGCCCCGTAAGCCCCTCGGCGAGCTTCTTCGACATGATGCTGGCCGCAATGAGGGGAATGCTCTCCACCGTGGCCGTGGCGTCGCGCAACGCGTAGAGCTTGCGATCGACCGGGGCGATGGCCTCGCTCTGGCCGATGAGCGCGCACCCCAGCCGCTCCAGCTGGCGCACCACGTCCGGCAGCGGCTGCTGCGTGCGGAAGCCCGGGATGGCCTCGAGCTTGTCGAGAGTCCCCCCCGTGTGCCCCAACCCGCGCCCCGACATCATGGGCACCACCACGCCGCACTCGGCCACCAGCGGGGCGAGCACCAGCGACACCTTGTCACCCAACCCGCCGGTGGAGTGCTTGTCCACGCGCCCGGCCGTGAGGTGCCCCAGGTCGAGCGACGCGCCGCTGGTCAGCATCTCGGCGGTGAGCGCCCGCAGCTCGTCACGGTCGAGCCCCTGGAAGAGGATGGCCATGGCAAGCGCCGCCATCTGGTAGTCGGGGACCGTGCCGTCGACATAGCCGGCCAGGAGCGTGCGCCATTCGGCGGGGGCGATGCGTCCGCCGTCCCGCTTCCGCTCGATGAGGGTGCGCGCCAACATTCCGGGGGTTACCTGCGCAACATACCCTGTCCCCGACCGGTCTGCCGTCCGTGCCGCACCTCCCGCCTGCCCCGCCCCGTTGTCCCCGCCTGAGGACCCTGGCCACGATCCTGCTGGCGTGGGGGGCGCTGGCCGCGGCGGCTCCGGTGGCCGGGGCGCAGGGGAGCGCCGAGTGGATGGCGCAAGGAGACCGGGAGAGCCTGGCGCGGCGGCCGGCGGCGGCGCTGGCGCTGTACGAGAAGGCGCTGGCGGTCGACAGTCTCTCCTCCACAGTGCACTGGCGCGCAGCACGCGAGCTGGTGGACCTGGGGGAGTTTGACACGGATGTGCCGCGGCGGACGGCGCGCTATGCGCGGGCCTTGGGGCACGCGCGCCGGGCGGTGGCGCTGCAGCCAGGTGACGCGGAGGGGCACTTCCACCTGTCGCGGGCGCTGGGGCGCACGGCGATGGCGGCGGGCCCGCGCGAGCGGGTGCGCTTCGCCACGGATGTGCGGGCTGCGGCGCTGGCCGCCCTGGCGATCGCCCCGCGTCATGCGGGGGCGCAGCATGTGCTGGGGGTGTGGCACGCCGAGGTGATGCGGCTGAGCGGGGTCACGCGGGCGGTGGCCCGGGCGTTCATGGGGGGGGCGGTGTTCGCGACCGCCAGCTGGGGGGAGGCGACGCGGCTGCTGGAGGCGGCCGTGGCGTCCGAGCCCGACCGCATCGTGCACCGCCTGGACCTGGCGCGGATCTATCGGGACAGCGGCCAGCGGGAGGCGGCGCGGGGCGCGTATCAGGAGGCGCTGCGGCTGGCGCTGCACGATGCCAACGACGACCGCTACCGCCGGAGCGCCGAGGAGGAGCTCCGGCGGCTGCCCTGAGGGATCAGTCCCCGGCGGCCTCCTGGAAGGCGGACACCCGCTCGGCGGCCGCGCGGGTGGCGGCGTCGCGTCCGCGCCGCCAGGCGCTGCGCGCCACCCGGCGGGCCCGGTAGTCGGCCTCGTCCCAGAGGTCTTCGAAGGCCCGGGCCCCCTGGCGCTGCAGGCGGCGGGCCCCGCGCTTGAGCGCCGCGCGCGTCTCCTCGCCGGACCCCGGGGCCATGAGGAGCGCCGCCCCCGCCCCGAGCGCCGCCCCCACCAGCACCCCCACCCCGATCGCCATCCCGTCAGGGGCCTCCCCGTCGGTGAATCGCCGCCGAAACCTGGTCGCCATGGTGTCCTCCCGTGCCGGGCACGGTGTATGGTGGATGGGTGGGCCCGCCCCGGGGCTGGATGGTAGATTGCCGCCATGACCGCCCCCGACGCCGCGGCACACCGGGCCACCGAGCTGCGCGCCATCCTGTCGCGCGCGCTGGTCGAGTACTACGTGCTCGACCGCCCGTCGCTCAGCGACCAGGAGTACGACCGGCTCTTCCGCGAGCTGGAGCAGCTGGAGGCGGCCCACCCCGCGCTCCGCACGGCGGACTCGCCGACGCAGCGCGTGGGCGCACCGGTGCAATCGGCGTTCCAGCCGCACCGGCACCTGGTGCGCATGCTGTCGCTGGACAACGCGATGGATGATGGCGAGCTGGTGGCCTTCGAGGAGGCGCTCGGGCGCGTGGTGGGCGACGACGTGCGCGCGCAGGGGTACACCGTCGAGCTCAAGATCGACGGGGCGGCGGTGGCGCTGACGTACCGTGACGGCGTGCTGGAGACCGGCGCCACGCGCGGCGACGGGACCACCGGGGAAGCGGTGACGGTGAACCTCCGCACGGTGCGCGGGATCCCGCTGCGGCTGCAGGGGACGGGGCATCCGCCGCTGCTGGAGGTGCGGGGCGAGGTGTACCTCCCCTTTGCCGGCTTCGAGGCGATGAACGAGGCGCGCGTGCGGAGCGGCGAGCCGCCGTTCGTGAACCCGCGCAACGCGGCGGCGGGGAGCCTGCGCCAGCTGGACCCGGCGATCACGGCCGCGCGGCCGCTGCGCTTTTTCGGGTACGCGGCGGTGCTCCCCGACGGCGGCACGCCGGCGCCCACCCAGTGGGCGCTGCTGGAGCAGCTGGCGGCGTGGGGGGTGCCGGTGGCGCCGCACCGGCAGCGCTGCGCCACCATGGCCGAGGTCGCGGCGTGGGCGCACGAGGTGGAGCACCGCGTGCGCGCCACGCTGGGGTTTGCCATTGATGGCGGGGTGGTGAAGGTGAACGAGGTGGCGCTGCAGGAGGAGCTGGGGATCCGCAGCGACCGCACGCCGCGCTGGGCGATTGCGCGGAAGTTCGCCCCCGACCTGGCGGTGACCCGGCTGCTGGAGATTGCGGTGAGCGTGGGGCGCACCGGGGCGCTCACGCCGTATGCGGTGCTGGAGCCGGTGGAGGTGGGGGGGGCGACGGTGACGTATGCCACGCTGCACAACGCCGACCAGGTGGCAGCGAAGGACCTGCGCGAGGGGGACTGGGTGCAGGTGGTGCGCGCGGGCGACGTGATCCCGTACGTGGTGGGGCCGGTGCCCGAGCGGCGGAGCGGGGCGGAGCGCGCGTGGTCCATGCCGGCGCACTGTCCGCGGTGCGGCGCAGCGGCGGTGCGCGACCGGGACGAGGCGGGGGAGAGCGTGGCGCTCTACTGTCCCAACGTCGCGTGTCCCGGGCGGCAGCTGGAGGCGCTGGTGCACTTCGCGTCCAAGGGGGCGCTGGACATCGACGGGCTCTCGTACGCGCGCCTGCAGCAGCTGCTGGACGCGGAGCTGGTGCGTGACGCGGCCGACCTGTACGACCTGACGGCGGCGCAGCTGGTGCGACTGGAGCGGTTTGCGGCGAAGAGCGCGGAGAACCTGGTGGCGGCGATCGCGGCGTCCACGGCGCGCCCGCTGTCGCGCCTGCTGTTCGGGCTTGGGATCCGGCACGTGGGGGCGCAGGCGGCGCAGCTGCTGGCGCGGCACTTCGGGTCGCTGGCGGCGCTCATGGCGGCCACCCCGGAGCAGCTGGGGGCGGTGCGCGGGATCGGGACGATCATTGCCGAGTCGGTGGCGGCGTATTTCGCCGACCCGGGGGCGCAGGCACTGCTGACGAGGCTGGCGGCGCGCGGGCTCACGCTGGTGGAGCCGGACGCCGTGGAGGCGCATGGCGCGCTCAGCGGACAGACGGTGGTGCTGACCGGCACGCTGCCCACGCTGTCGCGCGACGAGGCCACGGCGCTGGTGGAGCAGGCCGGCGGTCGGGTGACGAGCAGCGTCTCGCGGAAGACCTCCTTCGTGGTGTCGGGCGACGAGGCCGGCAGCAAGCTGGACAGGGCGAAGGCGCTGGGGGTGCCGGTGGTGGACGAGGCCGGGCTGCGGGCGCGGCTGGCGGGGGGGGCGTCGTGAGCCTGCAGGCCGCGGCGTTCCTGGCGGGGGTGCATGGCGCGGCGCGCGGCGGAGAGGGGATGCCGCGC
>JBEIJM010000183.1:0-6534 GCA_040380205.1 Gemmatimonadaceae bacterium | reverse complement strand
GGGGCGGCGGCTGGGGCGGCCGGAGCCGCGGCCGCGGCCGGCACCACCGCCGGCAGCAAGTTCTGCATCCACTGCGGCAAGCCCGCCCCGGCGCAGGCCAAGTTCTGCCCCGAGTGCGGCGGCGCCCAGGGCTGACCCCCGCGCGCATCCAGCCCCCCCGCGCATGACCGGACACGAATGGGTGGTGGAGGCGCACGGGTGCGACCCCGTGCGCCTCGCCAGCCTCCCCGCCCTGCACGCGCTCTTCGACGCCATGGTGGAGGAGCTGGCGCTGCACCCGGTGGCCCCCGCCCAGTGGCACCGCTTCCCCACCCCGGGCGGGATCACGGGGATGCTCCTGCTCGCGGAGTCGCACCTCACGGTGCACACCTTCCCCGAGCACGGCTCCCTCTGCCTCAACCTCTTCTGCTGCACCCCGCGCGCGCCCTGGCCCTTCGCCCAGCGCCTGGGCGCGCTGGTGGGGGCCACCGACGTGCGCCTGCGCGAGCTGGTGCGCGACTACGCGCCGCGCGATGGCGCGGTCCCCGCATGACGGCCACCTGCCCGGGGTGCGGCGCCCCCGTCGCCTTCCGCTGGGCGCAGGCGGTGCAGGCCACCTGCCCCTACTGCAAGGGCGTCCTCGTCCGCACCGACCTGGACCTCACCCTCGTGGGGCAGCAGGCCGACTTCCCGCACACCGGCTCCCCCATCCAGCTGGGGACCACCGGGCGCTGGCGCGGCGCCCGCTTCGAGGTGGTGGGGCGCCTGGCGTACCAGTGGGCCCGCGGCCGCTGGAATGAGTGGTACTGCCGCCTGGCCAACGATCGCGCTGCCTGGCTCTCCGACGCGCAGCTCGAGTACGCCATGACCGAGGCGGCCCCCCCGGGCACCCCGGTGCCCCCTATCGCGGCGCTGCAGGTGGGCACCCCCTGGCGCGTCCAGGAGGTCGCCTTCGAGGTGGCCACCATCACCGACGCCTGGTACCTGGGCACCGAGGGAGAGCTCCCCTTTCCCTCCAGCGCCCGGGCGCACTGCCGCTTCGTGGACCTGCAGGACGGCACCGGCCGCTTTGCCACGGTGGACGGCAGCGAGGATCCCCCGGTGCTGTACCTGGGCGAGTACGTCGCCTTTGCCGACCTCGCGCTGGACGGGCTGCGGGAGTTCGAGGGGTGGCCCGCGCCATGACCGGCCGCCCCCCGCTGGACGCGCCCCCGCCGGCGCCGCGCGTGGCCACGCTGGCCTGCCCGCAGTGCGCCGCCCCCCTGGAGCTCAAGGCGCAAGGCTGGGCGGAAAGCGTGGTGTGCGCCAGCTGCGGCTCGGTCCTCGACGCCAGCGACGGCACCCTGGGGATCCTCCAGGCCTTCGACCAGGCGGTGCGCCTCACGCCGGCCATCCCGCTGGGCTCGCGCGGCACCTGGCGCGGCGTCCTGCTGGAAGTCATCGGCTGCCAGGAGGTGGCCATCACCGTCGAGGGGACCGACTACGCCTGGCGCGAGTACGTCTGCTTCAACCCCTATCGCGGCTTCCTCTACCTCTCCGAGTACGAGGGGCACTGGAACGTCATCGAGAAGCTGCAGAAGCGCCCGGTGCTGCACGGCGGCGCCCACCCCACGGCCACCCTCGACGGACAGCACTTCAAGCACTTCCAGAGCGCGATGGCGCGCACCACCGCCGCGCTGGGGGAGTTCCCCTGGCAGCTGCGCGTGGGGGACGCGGTGCAGGTGGCCGATTACGTCAACCCGCCCTTCCTGCTGAGCGCGGAGGGGACGGACGACGAGCGCACCTGGTCGCTGGGGACCTACACGCCGGCCGACGCCATCTTCCGCGCCTTCGGGCTGCGCACCTGGTTCCGCGGCCAGTCGGGGGTGTTCGCCAACCAGCCCAACCCGCACGCCGAGGGCGCCACCCGCGCGCGGCGCTACCTGGTGCGCGTCCTCCTGCTGCTGGTGCTGGTCTTCGGCGCGCACTACCTGGTGGCCGGCCGCACCGTGGCGTTCCAGCAGCGCTACCAGATCACCCCGGCGGGAACGCTGGCGGGCACCGACGACGACGCCTTCGTGACCCCGGCCTTCGCGCTGGAAGGGCGCGCCAGCAACGTGCAGCTGGAGCTGGACACCGACCTCGACAACGGCTGGCTGTATTTCACCCTGGCGCTCATCAACGAGGCCACCGGCGATACCCGGTCGGTGGGGCGCGAGGTGAGCTACTACCACGGCTCCGACGGCTCCGAGAGCTGGTGGGAGGGGAGCCGCGACGAGCAGGTGGTCATCGGACAGGTTCCCGCGGGGCGCTACCTGCTGCGCGTTGGGGTGGAGGGCGACTCGACTCTGGCCGTCGCGGCGCGCCCGCCGCACGCGGTCACCCTGACCGTGCGCCGTGACGTCCCCATGTGGGGGCCGTACGGCCTCGCCTTCCTGGCGCTGCTGCTCCCGGGGATCGTGGCCCCGCTGCGCGCCTCCAGCTTCGAGGGGCGCCGCTGGGCCGAGAGCGACCACGCCCCGGTGGCCAGCGACGACGATGACGAGTGACCGCGCCATGACCGTTCCCCCCCGTCCCCGCGTCCGGAGCCGCCCATGATCGGCAGGGTGCTGTACTCGCTGTGGGCCGCGCTGGTGTTCGGCGCGCTGCTGTTCGTCCAGTACTTCGACCTGGCCTCCCCCCGGGGGAGCATCGAACCCCGCACCAACCCCACCTCGCTGCGCGACAACCCCGGCGCGTACCGCTCCGCCTATACCACCTCGGGCCGCATCATTCGCGGCAAGTGACCGGCGCCGCCCTCCCCGCCCCCTCTTCCGGAGCCCCCATGGATTCCCTCCTCGCCAACGTCGGCGCCGCCGCCGCCTTCGCCCTCCTGGGCGCGGTCCTCTTCGTCGTCGCCTTCATCATCTTCGACCTCCTCACCCCCGGGAAGCTCTGGGAGGAGATCAGCGAGAAGCGCAACCAGGCCGCCGCCACCCTCATGGGGTGCGTCGCCATCGCCCTGGGGATCATCGTCGCCGCGGCCATCCACTAGGGCGCCGGTGCGCCGCCCCGCCCCGCCGCCCCGCCGCCGGTGACCGCGGCGCTCTTCGCCTCCGTCTGCCTCATCGCCGCCTGCGGGCTCATCTACGAGCTCGTCGCCGGCGCCCTCGCGTCGTACCTGCTGGGCGACTCGGTCACCCAGTTCTCCACCGTCATCGGCACCTACCTCTTCGCCATGGGCGTGGGGAGCTGGCTCTCCCGCTACATCGTGCGCGGCGTCGTCGCGCGCTTCGTGGCCATCGAGCTGCTGGTGGGGGTCGTGGGCGGGAGCTCGTCGCTGCTGCTGTTCCTCGCGTTCGCCTACACCGACGCCTTCCGCCCGGTGCTCTACGCGCTGGTGCTGGTCATCGGCACGCTGGTGGGGCTCGAGATCCCGCTCCTCATGCGCATCCTGCGCGAGCGGTTCTCGTTCAAGGACGTCGTCGCCAACGTCCTCACCTTCGACTACATCGGCGCGCTGGGGGCCTCGCTCCTCTTCCCGCTGGTGCTCGTGCCGCGCCTCGGGCTGGTGCGCTCGGCGATGGCCTTCGGGCTCCTCAACGTCCTCGTGGGGCTGTGGAGCACGCACCTCTTTCGCGACCTGCTCCCGCGCCGGCGCCACCTGCAAGCGGGGGGCGTGGCGGCGCTGCTGCTGCTGGGCGCCGGGCTCTGGCAGGGGCAGCGCCTCACCACCCTCGCGGAGGAGGGGCTGTACGCCGACCCGGTGATCCTGGCGCGCGACACGCGCTACCAGCGGCTGGTGCTCACCAGCTGGAAGGACGACCTGCGGCTGTACCTCAACGGGCACCTGCAGTTCGCCTCGCGTGACGAGTACCGCTACCACGAGGCGCTGGTGCACCCCGGGCTGGCGGCGGCGCGGGCGCGCGGGCGCGTGCTGGTGCTGGGCGGGGGCGACGGGCTGGCCGTGCGCGAGATCCTCCGCTACCCCGACGTGCGCGAGGTCACGCTGGTGGACCTGGACGGCGAGATGACGGGGCTGTTCGCCACGCACGCCCGCCTCACGGCGCTCAACGGCGGCGCGCTGCGCGACCCGCGGGTGCGCGTGGTCAACGCCGACGCCTTCACCTGGCTGGACGCCAATCCGGGCACGTACGACTTCGCCGTCATCGACTTCCCCGACCCCTCCAACTACCACGTGGGGAAGCTGTACACGGCCCCTTTCTATCGGCTGGTACGCCGGCACCTGGCCCCCGACGGGTTCCTGGTGGTGCAGGCCACGTCGCCGCTGTTCGCGCGGCAGTCGTTCTGGAGCATCGTGGCCACGCTGGAGGCGGCGGGGCTGACCACGGCCCCCTACCACGCGTACGTGCCCAGCTTCGGCGAGTGGGGGTTCGTGCTGGCGGGGCCGGTGCCCTATGTGCCGCCGCGCACGCTCCCCACCGGGCTCCGCTACCTCACCGCCGCCACCATCCCGCCGCTGTTCGACTTCCCCGCCGACCAGGCGCGGGTCCCCGCCCTCCCCAACCGCCTGGCCGATCAGGTGCTCGTGCGCTACTACGAGCGCGAGTTCGCGGCCATCAACCGGTGAGCGAGGCGCCGGAGCCGCCGGGAGGCGCGCGCACGGACGGGGCGCCCGCACCGGACGCGCTGTCGCGCCGCGGGTTCGTCCTCGCCACCGCGGGGGGCGCCGCGGCGGCGCTGGGGATCCCCGCCCTGCTGCGCCTGACCCGCAAGGGCGCGCCCCCCGTGGCCGGCGGCTTCGTGGAGGACGACAGCGCGGCAGGGCATGCCCTGCGCGACGGACGCTGGCAGCCCCGGGGGACGCGCGAGGAACAGCGCGTGGCCGTGGCCATCGTGGGGGGCGGGCTGGGGGGGCTGAGCGCGGGGTGGCGGCTGGACGCGCTGGGGGTGCGCGACTGGTGCCTGCTGGAGCTGGCCGCCGCACCCGGCGGCAACGCCCGCTCGGGAGCCAACGACACCGGACGCTTCCCCTGGGGCGCGCACTACCTGCCGCTCCCGGGCCCCGAGGCCACCCACGTGCGCGCGCTGCTGCGCGACCTCGCGGTGATCGACGGTGACGGCCGCTACGACGAGCGGATGCTGTGCCACGCGCCGCAGGAGCGGCTGTGGCAGCACGGGCAGTTCCACGAGGGCGTGGAGCCGCTGGACGCGCTCCCCGCGGCGGAGCGCGCGCAGTTCACGCGGCTGGCCGAGGCGGTGGAGCAGTTCCGTGACAGCGGCGCCTTCACCGTCCCCTCGGCGGTGGGGCTGGCGCGGCTGCATAGCGGGGCGGTGCCGGCACGCGCGGCGGCGGCAGTGCGCGCCCTGGACACCGTCACCGCGCGGGAGTGGCTGGTGGCGCAGGGGCTCACCGCGCCGGCGCTGCACTGGTGGGTGGAGTACGGGCTGCGCGACGACTATGGCTGCGCGCTGGCGCAGGGGAGCGCGTGGGCCGCGGTGCACTACGCCGCCTCCCGCCCCGCTGCCGACGAGGGGCCGCTCACCTGGCCCGAGGGGAACGACTGGATTGCGTCGCGCCTGGCGGCCCGCGCTGGCGAGCGGCTGGTGACCAACGCCCCGGTGCTGCGACTGGAGCGCGACGGCTCCGGGTGGCGCGTGCACACGCCGCAGCGGACAGTGCGCTGCCAGGCGGTGGTGTGGGCCGCCCCGCTGTTCGTGCTGCCGCGCGCGCTGGAGGGCGCCAGCCCGCCGGTGGCGCACGACTACGCGCCGTGGGTGGTGGCCACGCTGCTGCTCCGCCGCCCCCCGCAGGAGCGCGGCTTCCCGGCGGCGTGGGACTCGGTCATCTACGGCAGCCCGTCGCTGGGGTATGTGGACGCCGGCCATCAGGCGCTGGGCACGCGCCCCGACCGCCGCAGCTGGAGCTGGTACCATGCCGTGGTGGGGCAGTCCGGACGCGAGGGGCGGCAGTGGCTGCGCACCCAGCGCTGGGAAGACTGGCGCGACCGCATCGTGGCCGACCTGGCGCGCGCGCACCCGGACATCGGCGCCTGCGTGGAGCGGATCGACGTGAAGGTGTGGGGGCACGCCATGGCGCGCCCCCTCCCCGGGGTGTTGCCGCGGGCGGCCGCGCTGCGTGATTGGCAGCCGGCGCCCGGGGTGTTCGTGGGACACGCCGACGCCAGCGGCTTCAGCCTGCTGGAGGAGGCGCAGTGGCACGGCGTGCAGGCGGCGGAGGGGGCGGCGCGGCGCGTGGGGTGAGCGGAGGGCGGGGGGGCGACGACGAGACGCCGACGACGAAGCGCCGATGGCGAGGCGCCCGGGGGCGCTGCAAGTTGGCGGGATGCCCACGCCCCACGGTTCCCACCGTCGTCCCGTCACCCGCCTCGCCCCTGCCATGGTCCCCCTGCGCCCGCGTCCCACCCGCCTCGGTCTGGCCGCTGTCCTCCTCGTGGCCGCGCCCTTGGCCCTGCCCGCGCAGGCGGCCGTGCGCCGCCCCGCCCCGGTGCTCGACTCGGCCCGCGTGCGCCAGCTGTATGTCAGCAAGGACACCGCCGACCTGGCCGGCTGCGGCGCTGCCTGCGACCGCGACATCGCGGAGCGCAAGCAGACCGACAGCGCCTACGCCGCGCG
>JBEIJM010000182.1:0-6604 GCA_040380205.1 Gemmatimonadaceae bacterium | reverse complement strand
GGATCCCCTCCCGGCGCCGTCAACACCGTCGCCCGTGGCGTCGTCCCCCGCGTCCGCGCCGGCCGCCTCGCCGCCGACCGCCGGGCGTACCCCCACCCCGGCCGCACCGGCCGTCGCCGTGGGGGCCCCGTCGGCCCCGCCTCCGGCGCCCCCGTTGGCGTCGGAGGAGCCGGAACCGCTCGCCGAGGGCTCCATCCGGCAGTTGCGTCGCCTGGCGGATCAGCTGGGGGTGGCCGCGCCGTCGGCGGTCATGCTGGAGACGCGCCGGCTGGTGCGCGCCATGGGGGTCAGCAGCCCGCTCACCGTCAACATGTCCCCCGCGCAGGTGCACGCCGTGCGGACCATCATGGCCACCGTGGTGGACGCGCTCGCCGAGGGGCACAAGGTGCGGGACCGTGGCGACCCGCTGCGGCGGGTGGTGTTGCAGGTGCTGCCGTCGCTGCAGAAGGGGCGCGTGGATGACGCGGCGCGCATCCTGTACCGGCATGAGGGGACGGTGCCTCCACTGGCGTGGCGCCTACTGGAGCTGTTCGTGGTGGGGGACCGGGGGGCGACCGCACCGCCCGACCCGGCGGGCCCGTCCGCGGGTGCGGGGCTGCGAGGCGGTGACCTTCGAGGCGCCGGGGTGTCCGCGCCCGTCTTTGCCGCCGACGCCCCCGGGCCGGCGGCGCGACCGCGCGCGGCGGCGGGATGGGTGGCCAGCTGGCGCGAGGAGCGCCCTGACGGCGGCACGGTGGTGCATGCGGCCCCGGTGCAAGGCGGGGGGATCGCGGACCCTGGGCTCCGCCTTGACGGGGGCGATGATCGGCTGTTCCCCGTGCGCCTCGGGCTGGCGCTTCTGGAGGAAACCGCGGCCGATCGCGCGGAGGCGCGTCGGCAGGGGGTGGTGCCCACCCCGGCGGGCGCGGTGCCGGCGTTGGGGCCCGAGCGCATCCCCATGACCGACGGCCCCTGGTCCACGGGGCCGCTGCCGGCGGGAACGGCCATTCCCGTGGCGCTGCATTACGCGGACGGTCAGGCGATGGGCCTTGGTCCGTTGGGGGCAGGGGCTCCGCGGGCGCGGCGCCGCCGCGTGGGGCTGGACCGCTGGGCCGACGAGCCAGGCCGCGAGGGGGGCGCGGTCACGCGCGGGACCACGCTGGTGTTCCTCGCCGCGGCCGTGGTGGCCAGTGCGCTGGGGTTCAGCGGCGTGGCCGTGGCGCTGGGCGCCGGGGCGGCGTTCATGGGCTTTGGGCAGGGGGCCAGCGCCCCCTCCGATTCGCGCACCCGGCGGCGTTAGATTCCGCCCGCCGCCGCGCGCTGGGCGCCGCGGCCGTTGTCGTCCCCCGTGCCACCGCTGCCATGGCTTCGTCCACCGCCCCCGTTTCGGCGTTCCTGCGCCACCACTACCGGCACTTCAACGCCGCCGCCCTCATCGACGCCGCCGACGGCTACACGCGGCACCTGGAGCAGGGGGGCAAGATGATGGTCACCCTGGCCGGCGCCATGAGCACCGCCGAGCTGGGGCTGTCGCTGGCGGAGATGATCCGGCAGGACAAGGTGCATGCCATCACCTGCACCGGCGCCAACCTGGAGGAGGACATCTACAACCTGGTGGCGCACGACCACTACGCGCGGGTGCCCAACTACCGGGACCTCACGCCGCAGGACGAGCAGGCGCTGCTGGAACGGCACATGAACCGCGTGACCGACACCTGCATCCCCGAGGGGGAGGCGATCCGGCGGATCGAGCACGCGATCCTGTCGGAGTGGACGCGCGCCGACCAGGCGGGGGAGCGGTACTTCCCGCACGAGTTCATGTACCGGATCCTGCTGAGCGGGGCGCTGGAGTCGTACTACCAGATCGACCCGAAGGACTCGTGGATGCTGGCGGCGGCGCAGAAGAACCTGCCGATCATCGTGCCCGGGTGGGAGGACTCCACCACCGGGAACATCTTCGCCGGGCACGTGATCGAGGGGGACATCCGGAACGTGCACACGGTGCGCAGCGGCATCGAGTACATGATGTACCTGGCGGAGTGGTACACGCGCGCCACGAAGGACACGACGATCGGGTTCTTCCAGATCGGCGGCGGCATCGCCGGCGACTTCCCCATCTGCGTGGTCCCCATGCTGCATCAGGACCTCAAGCGGGAGGAGGTGCCGCTCTGGGGGTACTTCTGCCAGATCAGCGATTCCACCACCAGCTACGGCTCGTACTCCGGGGCGGTGCCCAACGAGAAGATCACATGGGGGAAGCTGGGGATCGAGACGCCCAAGTACATCATCGAGTCGGATGCCAGCATCGTGGCGCCGCTGGTGTTCGCGCTGGTGCTGGGGCAGTAGGCCGGGACGAAGCGTTTCGGGTTGTTGACGAACGGGCGTCAGGTGGCGCCCGTTTCGTTTGCGGGTCTTGCCAATGCGGATTGGCAGCCCCAGCTTTACCACATGGCCCCCTCCGCCGCCGCCGCCCCGCGCGTCACCATCTACGATGTCGCCGCCCGCGCCGGAGTCTCCCAGCCCACCGCCTCCCTCGTCCTCTCCAATCACCCCCGCGCCCGCGTCGCCCCGGCCACCCGCCAGCGGGTACTCGACGCCGCCGCCGCCATCGGCTACCGCCCCAACGTCGTCGCCCGCTCCCTCACCGGGCGGCGCTCCTTCGCCCTTGGCCTCATCGTCCCCGACTTCCGCAGCCCCTTCATCGCCGACGTGGTGGCCGGCGCCGAACGCGTGGCCGCCGAGGCCGGGTATGCCGTGCTCCTCTGCGACCAGTCGGCCCGCCCCCTGGCCAGCCATCTGGAGCTCCTCCGCGCGCGGCAGATTGACGGCGTGCTGATTGATGCCGTGGGGGCCGCCACGCTCCCCGAGGCGGCCCTCGCGGGGCTGCGCGTGGTGCTCATCGACGAGCCCGCTGAGCGCTGGCCCGGGGTGGCCAGTGATGCGGCGGCCGCCGGTCGCCTGACGGCCGAACATCTGCTGGCGCTCGGGCACCGGGAGTTCGCGTTCATCGGCCCCGCGGTGGACAGCCATGCCTACCGCCTCCGCGAGCGCGGGTTCATCACCGCCCTGCGGGCCGCCGGCCTGACCGTCCCCTCGGCCCGCTGGCTCCGGGTCGCCTCCGCCGCCGTGGCCGAGGGGCGCGACGCCATGCGCCGGCTCCTCGCCGCCCCCGGACGCCCCACCGCAGTGTTCTGCGCCAACGACCTGCTGGCCATCGGCGCCGTCAAGCAGGCGCTCACCGCCGGCGTGGCCGTCCCCCGCGACCTCTCGGTGGCCGGGTGCGATGACATCGAGTTGGCCCGCTACGTCACCCCCGAGCTCACCACGGTGCGCATCCCCGCCCGCGAGCTGGGCGCCAGGGCGGCGCGCCTGCTGTTGCGCCAGGTGGAGGGGCGCCCGGTGCGCCGCGAGGGGGCGGGGCTGCTCCCGGTGCAGCTGGTCCCGCGCGGGACCACCGCCCCCGTGCCACCGGCCGCCCCGCTGCCGCAGGTGGCCTGACCCATGCGCCACGCCACCATCACCGGCACGGGGATCGCCCTCCCCTCGCGCGTGGTCACCAACGCCGAGCTCGCCGCCCAGCTGGGCCAGGAGATCGAGCCCTTCGTCAGCGGCACGCTGGGCATCGCCGAGCGCCGCTGGTGCACGCCGGACGAATCCACCGCCGATCTGGCCGTCACGGCGGCGTGGCGCGCCCTGGAGGCTGCCGGCCGCGCCCCCGAGTCAGTGGACCTGCTGATCGTGGCCACCGACACGCCGGAGTACGTCTCCCCCGCCACCGCGTCGGTGGTGCACGGCCGCCTGGGGCTGCCCACGCACGCCGGCACCTTTGACCTCAACGCCGGCTGCGCGGGGTTCGTCACGGCGCTCGACGTGGCGTGGAAGTACCTCGCCGCCGATCCGCGCTACGCCCGCATCCTGGTGGTGGGGGTGTACGCCATGTCGCGCTATCTGGACCCGTACGACAAGAAGACGGTCACCATCTTCGCCGACGGGGCCGGCGCCGCGCTGGTGGAGGCGACGGATGCGCCGGGGATCCTCGCCTCCGAGCTGTTCGCTGACGGCCGGTTCTGCGAGGGGATGGGGATCTTTGCCGGCGGCACGCGCACGCCCATCACCGCCGAGGTGCTGGCCGCGGGGGACCGCAACCGGCTGCGTTTCGTGCAGAAGTATCCGGCCAGCGTGAACGAGGAGGGGTGGCCGCGCATCGTGCGCGCGGTGCTGGCGCGCGCGGGGGCCTCCCCGGACGATGTGGACCTGTGGCTGTGGACCCAGGTGAACCGCTCCACCATTGTCACGGTGATGGGCACCTTGGGGCAGCCGATGGCGCGCGCGCACACGGTGATGCACAAGTGGGGGTACACGGGGTCGGCGTGCCTGCCGATGGCGCTGCACGACGCCGTGGAGGCCGGTCGGCTGCGCGACGGCACGCTGGTGGTGCTCACCGGCTCCGGCGCGGGGCTGGCGATGGGGACGGTGGCGCTGCGCTGGCAGGCGCCGGGGGCGAGCGCGTGACCGCGCTTGAGTCCACGCGGATCGTGGAGGGGGCGCCGCTGCCGGCGGCGCCGCGCGGGCTGCTCCCCTGGCTCTGGCACTGGGAGGCGGTGCGTCCGCACGCCCTCGCGTGGGCGGTGTATCCCGCCGGGTGCTCCCGCGCGACCAGCACGCTCACCTGGGCGGGGTGGGCGCAGGCGGTGGACGCCGCCGCCGCCGCCCTCGACGCGCAGGGGATCGGGGCCGGTGATCGGGTGGCGGTGTTTGCCGGCAACCGCCCGGTGTGGCCGGTGCTCGACCTGGCGCTGCAGCAGGTGGGGGCCATCGGGGTGGGGGTGTACCCCTCCAACACCGCGGTGCAGGTGGCGCAGCTGCTGACCGACTGCACGCCAACGCTGGTGGTCGTGGACAGCGCGGCGCGGCTGGCGCTGGTGCGCGAGGCGCTCCGCGTGAGCGGGCATCGGGCGGCGCTGCTGGCCGATCGGTCGGACCCCGAGCTGACGGACACCGAGCGGACGGCGGCGGAGGCCGAGCGGTCGGGGGTGGCGCCCGCTCCCGCCGTGCGCCCGTGGGCCGGGTGGCTGGCCGATGGCGCGGCGGCGCTGGCGGCAGACCCCGGGCTGGGGCCGCGGCTGCGGGCGCGCGTCGCCGCGCGCGATCCCGAGGGGGTGGCGGCGCTCATCTACACGTCGGGGTCCACCGGCGTCCCCAAGGGGGCGATGATTGCGCACCGCTGCCTGGCCGCCACGGCGGCCTCGGTGACGGCGACGCTGGGGCTGACGACGGAGGACCGCACGGTGTCGTTCCTCCCCTTCTCGCACGCCGCCGAGCGGATGTTCGGGCAGGGCGCGCGGCTGGCGGCGGGGATGGCCACCGCCCTGGTAGAGGATCCGGCGGATCTCTTTGCCGTGTGCGCGGAGTTCGCCCCCACGCTGGTGGGGGCGCTGCCGCGCATCTTCGAGCGGGTGTACGAGGCAGCCGAGGTGGCGCGGCGTTCTGGCGGCGATCCGCGCGCCGCAGTGGCGGCGCGGCTGGGGGCGCGGGTGCGGCTGGCCACCTCGGGCGGGGCGCCGCTGCCGGCCGTGGTGGCCGAGGCGTTGGCGGCGCTGGGGTGCCCCATTGTGGGGGCCTACGGGCAGACGGAGCAGCTGTGCGTGGCGATGAATCGCCCCGACGCGCCGCGCACCGATGTGGTGGGCCCCCCCATGCCCGGCGCCGTCGTGCGCGTGGCCGAGGACGGCGAGCTGCTGGTGCGGCGCGGCCCGCTTACCTTCAGCGGGTACTGGGGGCGCCCTGAGGAGACGGCGGCCGCCTTTGTCGCCGACGGGGGGTGGCTGCGCACGGGCGACCTGGCAGCGGTGGACGCCACCGGGGCGCTGCGCATCACGGGGCGCATCAAGGAACTCATCGCGCTCTCCACGGGGCGCAAGGTGGCGCCGCTCCCGCTGGAGGCGGCGCTGGCCGAGTCCCCCTTCATCGCCCATGCGGTGGTGCATGGCGAGGGGTGCAAGTTTCTCGTGGCGTTGCTGGCGCTGCGGCGTCCGGTGGTGGAGCAGTGGGCGCGTGAGCACGGCCTGCCGCTGCCGTGGGAGGGGCTGCTGCGGCACCCCGCGGTACGCGCCCAGGTGGACGGGGCGGTGGCGGCGGTGAATGCCGCGCTGCCCCGCACCGATCGCGTGGTGGCGTGGGCGGTGGTGGACGGCGAGTGGTCGGTGGCCACCGGCGAGCTCACCCCCACGCTCAAGGTGGTCCGTTCCGTGGTCGAGGCGCGGCACGCCGCGCTGCTGGCCTCCCTGCATCTCCCGCACTCCTCGGTCGCATGACGCCCTCGCCCTTGCCCTCACCCACGGTGCCCGCGCCCGATCGGGCCCCCGGCGCGCGCCTCCGTACCGCGGCGCTGCGGGGCGCGGCGGTGGGGACGGTGGGGATCGCGGTGGCCTACCTGTCAGCGTTCGCGCCGGCGCCGGTGGCCGCCTTGGGCCCCTGGCTCATGGCGGTGGCGCTCCCGGTGACGATGGTGGCGATCATGGTGCTGGGGGTAGCGCGCGACGACCGGCGCCTGGGGCGGCTGGCGGTGCCCATCGGCGCGGTGCTGGTGCTGGTGGCCGGCGGCTTCCTGCTGGCGCTGGGGCTC
>JBEIJM010000181.1:0-6663 GCA_040380205.1 Gemmatimonadaceae bacterium | reverse complement strand
TCCACCTGCGCCTCCCGCACCACCAGCTGGGCTTCCCGCTCCGCCTGCCCGCGGATCTCTCCGCGCAGCTGCTGCGCGCTCACCAGCGCCTCGCTCAGCGACCGCTCCCGCTCGCGGAAGCCGGCCAGCTCCTCGTGCGCCAGGCGCAGCGCGCCCTCACTCGCCTGCAGCTGGCGCGTGAGCGCGTCCATGGCGTCCGCCACCTGCGCCCGGAACCGGTCCACCTGGTCGCGGTCGTAGCCGCGCCACGCGGTGCCGAAATCGAAGCGGCGCACATCCAGCGCCGACAGCTGAAAACCAGGTTGCGTCATCTCAGGGCTCCGTGGTTCATGGGCGGGCGCCAAACAGCACCGACCCCAGGCGGACATGGGTGGCGCCTTCCTCGACGGCCACCTCGAAGTCCCCCGACATGCCCATGCTCAGCCACTCCGCCGGATGCCCCGCCGCCTTCAGCGCGGCGCCGGCCGCCCGGGCGCCGGCGAAGACGGCGCGCAGCGTCCGTTCATCCGCCTCCAAGGGGGCCATGGTCATGGCCCCGCGCACACGCAGCGCCGGATGGCGATGCAGCGCGTCGGCCGCGGCCGCCAACTCGGACGGCGTGATCCCGCCCTTGGTGGCCTCGCCGCTGACGTTCACCTGCAGGAGCACCTCCAGCACGCGCCCCTCGCGCCCGGCCGCCTCGGCCAGCGCCTCGGCGAGCCGCAGGCTGTCCAGCGAATGGATGCAGGCAAACCCGGTGGCCTGGCGCGCCTTGTTGCGCTGCAGGTGGCCAATGAGGTGCCACCGCACGGGGGCCGTCACCAGCGGCTGCTTGGCCAGCGCCTCCTGGACCCGGTTCTCCCCCACATCCGCCACGCCGGCGGCCCAGGCGGCCTCAACGGCCTCGGGGCCGTAGGTCTTGGTGACCGCGATCAGCGTGACCGGCTGCCCATGGCCGCCACGCGCGCGCGCCGCCTCGATGCGCGCTCGCACCGTCGCCACGGCCTCCCGAACCATGGTTGCATCCACCATAGCCTTCAAGGATAGGATCCCCCGCAGGGCGCCACAAGTAAGCCGGGGGGACCGCCCCCGGCGGCCGAGGCCATGCACCGCCAGTGGCGCTGCCAGGCGCGCGCCACAGGATCGGCCCACGTCGGCAACGGGGCCCACGCCGCCGCCGGCAGGCGCGCGACCGCCTCGCGCAGGGCTCCCACGTTGGGCACCACCGCGGCGGGCCCCCCCGCGGCGGGGCGTCCCACCGTCCCGCCATCGGCGTCCGCCCCTGCGGCAAGCACCAGGCCGTCCCACCGCCACCCGGTTTCCTGGCCCGTGACCGCGCCCAGCGCGGCGCCCAGCGCCCGGCGGGAGGCGGCATCGATCCACACGCTCACCCGCCACCGCCGGCCGCGCGCCTCCGCCTGCGCCACCACCGCCGCCGCCACCGCGCCCGCCCCATCCCACGGGACCACCGCCGATGCGGGGAGCAGTCGGCGCCGCTGCAACGCCTCGCGGTACCATCGGGCCGGCAACAGCGACCAGGTGACCACCGCCACGTCGGGGCGCACCTCCTCCACCTGCTGCAGGTACCACAGCGGAAAGCTGTCGTGATCTCCGGCGGCCAGCAGCACCCCGTTGCGAGGGACGGCCTCCAGCAGCGCCAGCGCCGCCACCCGGGGGAGCGGCGCCACCGCGGGGTGGCCGCGGTCCATCGCGGCGGCATTGCCCCACAGGGGGAGCACCGCCACCACGGGGGCCACCGCCATCGCGAGGCGGCGGCCGAGGGGCGCGCGCCACCGGGCCATCACGCGATCGCCGGCCGCCAGCACCCCCACCGCGGCCAGCGTCCCCCACGCCCAGAACCCCAGGGCGAAGAAGTAGTCGCGCTCGCGCGCCTCGTGCGGCGCCCCCCCGGGGAGCACCCCCACGCCAAAGGTCGGCCCCGCCTTGAGGTTGAGCCACGCCACCACCCCCAGCGTCCCGGCCGCCAGCAGCGTCCCCATGGCCAGCGCCCCGCGCCGATGCCGCTGCCACAGCACCCGGAGCCCCCACCCCGCGGCCACCCCCCACGCCACGGTGAACGGCGTGCGCCACCACGAGGGGGTGGGATGCGGCCACCGGCCCCACGCCACCTGCCAGTCGGCCCACTGCAACAGGTTGCCCACCTGCAGCCACCACGGCGCCTGCCGCGGCCACATCCCGGCCACGTCGTATTGCGCCCGGGTCAGCACCGCGCCCAGCGCCTGCCACGTCACCGGGTGGCCACTGTCCAGCCCCGGCCCCTGCGCGGCCCGGATGGGGAGCACCGCCACGGCCGACGCCCCCAGCAGGGCCAGCGCCGCCAGCCCCGCCACGTGCCCTCCCATCGATCGCCACCCGGGGGCGTGCGGCCGCCCCTCTCCCCACTCGACCGCGGCGGGCCACGCCAACACCAGCGCGGCGGGGAGGGCCACCAGCGCACTCAGGTGCAACGGCACCGCCGCGCCGGCCGCATACGCCAACACGCCACGCCACCGCGCCCGGGCGCGGGCGGTTCGCCCCTCGCCCGCCAGCGTGCCGGCGGCCAGCAGCAGCAGGGCATGCCCCAAGGCGACGGCATACACCTCCACCTCCGTGGCGTTCTGCCACACGGCGGCCATGGTACCCGCCGAGATGGCGGCGACCATGGCGTGCCAGGGCGCCACCCAGCGGGCGAGCAGCCACGCCCCCGCGCCCCCCGCCAGCGCGCCGGCCAGCACCGACAGCCACGTCACCGATCGCACGGGCCCCAAGCTACCGGCAGCCATGGCGGCGACGCGCCCCAACAGTACCCACAGCGGGGTCCCCGGTGGGTGGGGGATCCCCAGCGTCTGGGCGGCGGCGGTCAGCTCGGGCGCATCCCACCAGGTGAGGTCGGTGGCGGCGGTGGAGGCGTACAGCACCGCCAGCACCGCGGCCGCGCCGACACCGGCGCGACCAGCGGGCGACCCGCGCCAGCGCGCGGGCCAGCGAGGGACGGGGCCAAACGCGCGCGGGCGCCCCGATCCCCTGGGGCGCCCGCGTTGAGCGGCCGAGTCGCTCAGGCGGGGGCGACCTCGGGGCCGCCCAGCAGCGGCGGCGTGGCCGGGCGTGCGGCCGGGGCCGGCGCGGACGGGGTGGCCGGCGTGGCGGGCAGCACCTCGAGCCGGCGCGGCGGCAGCGGCTGCCCGTCCTTCAGCAGCACGATGTCGTCGCGGGAGAGCGTCTCGCGCTCCAGCAGCCCGTGGGCGACGCTGTCCAGCAGCGCCCGGTGTTCGGTGAGCACCGACACGGCGCGGGCGTGCGCCTCGGTGGCCACGCGCTTCACCTCCCCGTCCACCAGCTGCGCCGTCTGCTCCGACACCTCGCGGCGCGACTGGATCTCGCGCCCGAGGAACAGCTCCTGCTCGTTGTCCCCCACGAGGATGGGGCCGATGGTGTCGGAGAGCCCCCACTGCGTGACGTAGCGCCGCGCGATGGAGGTGGCCTGCTGGATGTCGCTGGCCGCCCCGGTGGTCACCCGTCCGTGCCCGAAGACGATCTCCTCGGCCGCCCGGCCGCCGTACGCCATCACCAGGCGCGCCTCCAGCTGCTCGCGCGTGACGGAGACGCGGTCGTCCTCGGGGAGGGTGAAGGCGATCCCCAGCGCCCGCCCGCGCGGCACGATGGTGACCTTGTGCAGCGGGTCGTTGCCGGGAACCATCATCGCGCACACGGCGTGCCCCGCCTCGTGGTACGCCGTGAGGCGCCGCTCCTCCTCCTTCATCACGAGCGACTTGCGCTCGGCGCCCAGCATCACGCGGTCCTTGGCCTCCTCGAGATCGGCCATGAAGATCTTCTCGTGATTCTTCCGGGCGGCCAGCAGCGCCCCCTCGTTGACGAGGTTGGCCAGGTCGGCGCCGGCCATGCCGGGGGTGCCGCGCGCCAGCGCGGTCACGCTCACGTCCTCGGCAATGGGCTTGTTGCGCAGGTGGACCTTGAGGATCCCCTCGCGCCCGCGGAGGTCGGGGGCGTCCACCACGATCTGCCGGTCGAAGCGGCCGGGGCGCAGCAGCGCCGGGTCGAGCACGTCGGGACGGTTGGTGGCCGCGATGAGGATGACGCCGTCGTTGGACTCGAAGCCGTCCATCTCCACCAGGAGCTGGTTGAGCGTCTGTTCCCGCTCGTCATGGCCGCCGCCCAGCCCGGCGCCGCGGTGGCGCCCCACCGCGTCGATCTCGTCGATGAAGATGATGCAGGGGGCGTGCGCCTTGCCCTGCTCGAACAGGTCGCGCACGCGCGAGGCGCCGACGCCCACGAACATCTCGACGAAGTCGGAGCCCGACATCGAGAAAAACGGGCGCCCGGCCTCGCCGGCCACCGCCTTGGCCAGCAGCGTCTTGCCGGTGCCCGGGGGGCCCACCAGCAGGGCGCCCTTGGGGAGCCGCCCCCCCAGCCGGGTGAACTTCTGCGGGTCCTTGAGGAACTCGATGATCTCCTGCAGCTCCACCTTGGCCTCGTCGGCGCCGGCCACGTCGGCAAAGGTCACCTTGGGGGTGTCCCCGCTGAGCAGCTTGGCCTTGCTCTTCCCGAAGGAGAACGCCTTGTTGCCGCCGGCCTGCATCTGCCGGAAGAGGAACAGCCAGAAGGCGATGAGCACCACCCACGGGAGCACCGAGATGAGCACGCTCCCGAAGTTCAGGCGCGGCTCGGCGATGGCGATGCGCACGCCGCGGCTCTCCAGGAGCTTCTGCTCCTCGACCGCGGCGCCGGGGACCAGCCGCACCGTGAAGCGCGACGCCGTGCGGCGGTTGACCCGCTCCGGCTGCGTGAACTCCCCCACCAGCGTGTTGTCGGCCTGGAAGGTGACGGCCTTGACGCGCCCCGTCTCGAGGTAGCGCCGGTACTCACTCAGGTCCACGGGCTGCGGCTGGGGCTCGCGCCCGCCGCCGTAGACCACGATGGCCACGGGGATGAGGAACACGAGGATCCAGAACGAGAGCGTCTTGGACATCCGCCCCCAGTTCGTGGGCTTCTTGGGCATCGGGGTCATGTTGGGTGCCATGGGGCCGCCTCAGGCCAGGCTGGCCACGTACGGGAGGTGCCGAAGGTCCTCGGCATGGTCCAGCCCGTACCCGACCAGGAATTCGTGCGGCGCATCGAACCCGATGAACCGCGTGGGATGGTGCAAGGTCGTTGCGATGCGCTTGTGCAACAGCGCACAGATCTCGATGGACGCCGGCCCCCGCGCCTGGAGCAGCTCGACCAGGTGCTGCAGCGTGCGGCCGGAATCGACGATGTCCTCGACTAACAGTATGTGCTTGCCCGCCAGTTCCGTGTGCGGGTCGTACAGCAGGCGCACCACCCCGCTGGACTCGGTCCCCATGCCGTAGGAGGAGGCGACCAGGAAGTCCAGCTGCAGCGGCCGGCGGATCTGGCGGACGAGGTCGCCCAGGAAGATCACGCTCCCCTTGAGCAGCCCCAGGACGAGCAGCTCCCCTTCGGGGTACGCGGCGGTGACCTCGGCCCCGAGCGCCGCCACGCGCGCCGCGATGGCGTCGGCATCGAACACCACGCGCCGCATCGGCCGTCCCCCCAGGCGGGGATCCGGCGCGACAACCTCGGACAGCTCAGTCGGGGAGAAGCTCACAACGGTACCAAGTCGGGGCCGACCAGCCGGGTCGGGGCGGTGCCGCGAGGCTGCGGCAGATGCCGGGGATCCAGGCGACGGCGCCATCCAGCAGGACCACGGGCCACGCCGGACGATCCGCCGCGGGAATCCGTGCCTCCGCAAGATACCGAGTCACCCGGCGCCCCGCCGGGGCCCCCACGGTGCGAATCCGGTCGCCCGGACGCCAGGGGCGCACCCGCACCGACGCGTCGGCCGGCACCGGAAACTCCCAGGGCGAGTCGGGCGACGGCGCAGGGCCCGCCCCCACCCGGCGGAAACGGAACCCGCCCGCCCGCGGCGGCAGCGCCCCGTTTCCGTCCCACGGGACCACCACCCGCGACACGCCGGGGGCCCGCAGTTCGAACGCGTCGGTACGGCCATCGCCCAGGCACAGGGCCCGGGCGCCCCCCGCCAGCTGGAGTTGGGCTCCCCGTCGCGTTCCGTTGGTAAACCCCACCAGCGCGCGGGTTCCCGCCGCGTCCAGTGCCACCCCCACCCGGCCGGCGAGGGCCTGCCACAGCACGGCCCGCCCCGCCGCCGAGGTGCGGCGCAGCGGGGCGGCAGGCACCCGGAGGCGGCGCCCGCCATGCTCCACCCCCAGTGTATCCACCAGCGCCTCCACCTCCCGTCGCCAGGCGGCCGCGCGCTCCCCGAGGGCCACCAGCCAGTCGACCACGCCGGGTTCGGCCCGCTCCGCCGCGGGGAGCCAATCGAGCCGCACCCGCACCCGCTGATAGCGACGGTCGGTGTTGGCCGGATCCTCCAGCCACGGCACGCCCTGCGCGGCGCCCCAGCTCCGCACGACCGCGCGGGGAAGCGCCAGCCAGGGGCGCACCACGGAGGACGGGGCCGCGAGCCCGGCCAGCCCACGGGTCCCGCTGCCGCGCAGCAGCCGCTGGAAGACCGTCTCCGCCTGATCATCGCGGGTGTGGGCCGTGGCCACGGGCGCCCGGCACCCCTTGGCCACCCGACGCAGGAACGCCCAGCGCGCCGCCCGCCACGCGGCCTCGGTCGGCGGCAGGTCGCGTCCGCGTTCCCGC
>JBEIJM010000180.1:0-6751 GCA_040380205.1 Gemmatimonadaceae bacterium | reverse complement strand
GCCAAGGCGCTCAAGGAGGACCAGTACCACCTGCGCCACAGCAGCGGGTGGGTGGTGCGCCTGGGGGACGGCACCGACGAGAGCCATGCGCGCGCGCAGGCGGCGCTGGACGCGCTGTGGCGCTTCACTGGCGAGCTGTTCGAGGCGGACGCGGTGGACGCGGCGGTGGCCGAGGTGGGGATCGTGGTGGACCACGAGGCGCGGCGTGCGCTGTGGGAGGGGATGGTGGCCGACGTGGCGCAGCGCGCCACGCTGGTGCTCCCCGAGGGGGGCGCCACGCGCGGGGCGTTCATGCGCACCGGCGGGCGCCGCGGCTTCCACACCGAGCACCTGGGGCACCTGCTGGCCACCATGCAGAGCGTGGCGCGCGCGCACCCCGGCGCGCGCTGGTAGTGGCGGGCGTGCGCACGACGGACGGTGGGGCGGAGGAGGAGGGCACCCAGGCGTCCGCGCCCTCGCTGCGCGACCCGGCGGCGCGCACCCCCGAGGCGCTGCGCGCGGTGGTGGACACGGTGAAGGACCCCGAGGTCCCGGTGATCAGCGTGGTGGAGCTGGGGATCGTGCGCGACACGCGCTGGGAGGGGGAGACGGCGGTGGTGACCATCACCCCCACGTATTCGGGGTGTCCCGCCATGCGCGAGATCGAGGCGGACATTCGTGCCGCGGTGGAGGGGGCGGGGGCGCCGGCGGTGCGGGTGGAGGTGGTGCACGCGCCGGCGTGGACCACCGACTGGATGGCCCCCGAGGGGCGGGAGAAGCTGCGGCGCTACGGGATTGCGCCGCCGGCCACGGTGGCGGCCGGGCGCGCGGGGGCGAGCGCGCTGGTGACGCTCACCCGGCGGCGGGAGCCGGTGCCGTGCCCCTGGTGCGGCTCCACCAACACGCGGCTCCAGAGCGAGTTTGGGAGCACGGCGTGCAAGGCGATCCACGTGTGCCAGGGGTGCCGGCAGCCGTTCGACGAGTTCAAGCCGTTCTAGGGGACACGGCCGGGCCAGGGTTCAGCTTTCTTGGCGCAATAACCTCCATATATTGCTCCATATATGGAGCTATCCAAGAAGACCACCATTCTGTTCACCCCGGACCAGCATCGCCAGCTGGCTGAACTGGCGGCGCGACGGCGCACCAGCCTGGGCGACCTGGTGCGGGAGGCGTGCGTGGTCACCTACGGCATCGCCGACACGGACCAGCGGGTGTCGGCGGTGGCCGCGCTGGCAGCGCTGGCGCTGCCGGTGGGGACGCCAGCGGAGCTGAAGCGGGAGTCCGTCCCCGACCCGGCGGCGCTCCTCCCGTGATCCTGGTGGACGCCAACATCCTCATGTACGCCGCCGGGGCGCCGCATCCCCACAAGGCGCCGTCGGCCCGCTGGCTGGAGGCGGTGGCGCGCGGCGAGGTGGATGCCACCGTCAACGCCGAAACGCTGCAGGAGCTGCTCCATCGCTACCGGGCCATTGGGTGGTGGTCTGACGGCCGCCGCGTGTACGACCTGGCGCGCACCATCTTCCCGGCGGTCGTGCCCATCACGGCGGCGGTCTTGGACGAGGCGCGCCGCTTGCTGGACCGGCACCCCATGCTGATGGCCCGGGACGGACTCCACGCGGCGGTGGTGCTGGTGGAGGGGTTCGAGGCGATCTGCAGCTACGATCGCGACTTCGACCTGATCCCCGGCGTGCGGCGGGTGGAGCCGTAGCGAACGGGAGCGCCATCGCCGCCCCGGGATCGGGATAGGAATTTCAATCGCGGTGGGCCGACGTTCCGCGGAGGATACGGCGCGATCGCCGACCGCGCCAGCGCGGCGTGGCGGGCGGCGGCCGGCCGTCGATCTCGCGCTGGCCGCGTCCGCGCCGCGGGAACGTCTGTCCCGGTGTCTGTCCCGGTGGGTGGCCGCCCCCACCGGGGACTGATCGGGGACCGATCGGACGCGCCGGTGGGAAAGCCGTGCACGATAGCCGCGCACGCCGACCGGCCCCGCGGGGGCGCGGGGCGTCGGGGCCGTCCTCAGGGGGCCGGCGGCGCGTGGGCGGACGAGCGCGGGGCGCGGGGACGATGGCGGGTGGCCCGTCCGCGGCAGCGGGCGTCGCCATCGCCTGCATCCCGCGGGGGCGGTTCGCATACCAGCCGTAGTACCGGGTCGTGACCTGCCCCTTATCCGGAATGTGTACGAGCACTCGGGCCAAGAACTCGAGCGGGTCGGCGGTCTCGGTCCCCGCCGTCGGGCCGTCCGATTTGTCGGACCGGTCCGTCACGGCCGTCGCGGTCCCGTCGTCGGTGCGCCGTTCCCGCGCGACCGGATGGCGGGCGCAGTACCGGGCCAGCCGGGTGGCGAACGCGCGATCATCCTCAGGGACCCAGACGGCCGTATGGACCTGGAAGCCGGAGCGCGGCCAGGTCAGCATGCCAGCGGCTTGGTCCTCGTCGAAGAGTGCGAGGCGGACGAAGAGCCGGAGCACCGCTACGATGCCGCCGTGGAGCGCGATGCGTCCACGGTGCCGCCCACCCTGCCGCCGGGGATGGTGGAGCGTACGATTGCCGGCGGCACCTGCGCGGTACTGGTGCACGCGGGGGCCTACGCCACCATCCTCGACAGTTATGTCGCGCTGCTCGAGCGGTGGCTGCCGCGTCAGGGGTGGGATCTGGCTGACGAGCCGGTGGTCGAGCGGTACGTGGTCCCGTTCGGGTCCGTCCCTCCGGACGAGCTGCGCACCGAAGTATGCGTACGGCTGGCCCGAGCCCGGTGAGAAAACACAGGAACGCCATCGTCAGCATCCCCGCGTTCTCCGTGATGCTCACCGCAGTGAGTGGCTGGTTCATGGATCCGGCTCGACGTGTCTCGATGGCCGTCGAGCTCGACGGCTCACCGCTGGCGGTGTACGCACGCGTGTCAGACCCGCAGCAGCCATGGCGTACCGACAGCCGGGAGGCGAACGGACACGACTCACCTTCGCCGAGCAAGTCACCGTGCCGTCGTCGTGCCTGCGACCGATCAGCCGCGCATATTTCGGACCGGAGAAGGCGATGCAGCGCAGTGTCGCCGATCTCCGTCGGGCCACCCACACTCCACGTCAGCGTAGACCATGCCCAGCCGATCGCCAAAGACTGCCGTGAGCAAGCGTGACAGCGCGGCCCAGCCGCACGTGAAAACGCTCACCGACGCGAAAGGCAGCAACTATCCGCCGGGACGCATGCTCATCGCGTCACCGTTGGCGGTGCAGGACGAACTGGCCACGGTGCCTGCGGGGCGCGTGATCACGGCGCCACAGCTGCGCGCGCGTCTCGCTCGGCGGTTCGGCGCCGACTACACCTGCCCCATCACCACCGGCATTTTCCTGCGCCTCGTGGCCGAGGCCGCGTTGGAAGAGGCGCGGGCTGGTGAGGTGCCCGTGTGGCGGGTTGTCTCGGAGAACGGGGCGCTGCTGGACAAGCTGCCTGGTGGCCCCGAGCGCCAGGCGGCGCGCCTGACGGCCGAGGGGGTGGCGGTGGTGCGACGGCGTTCGCGCTGGTTCGTGGACGATCTGGCGCACGTGGCCATGACGGGGTGAGGCGATGACGGCCGGCGGTGGCGGTGCCATGCTCCGGTATGCCTCAGCGACCGCCCACTGCCCGCACCGGCCTTGCCCTGGGGCATGCTGGCCGCGTGCCGCGATGCCCGTGCTCCCGAGCGCGCGCCGGTGGCTTCCGCCATGCCGGTGCCGCCGCTGCCGCGTTCAGGGAATGGGCGGCCCGCTCCCGGCGTAGCGGCTTCGCACCAGCAGGGCGTCCGGATCACGAAGGGTGATGAGGTCGCGGATGGCCTGCGCCGTGTCGGCGGCGGGCCACGACACCAAGGTCCCATCAGGCCGAACGCCGCCGTCCGTGACGAGCAGGTGCAGGTGCGGATGCCAGTTCGCCCGGCAGTGAGAAGACGTGGAGAGTAGACGCAGGCAGCAGCGCTGAGGTCGCGAGCCGAAGAAGTGCCGGCATCGCAACTACGGCGCATAAAGCCCTGGCAGCAGGAGAATCCTCAACGCGGGCCGCTCACGGAGGGTGCGTCGCAGACACCAGCACGCGTGCAGCCGGGCCAGAAGACTGCCGCCTCACCCCCGGACCACGAGCGAGAAGCGCGGTGCTATCGTCGGCGGAAGTTCGTCAACGTCATGCGGCCATCAAAACGTTCCCCGACCTTCCCGCTGCGCGGATCAATGATCTCGAGCATCTGTTCAACATCGAGCGGGAATCCTGCCCCCTCAATTTCGTGCTCGGCGATTCCGATGCTCCCTTCTCCTAACAGGCGATCCCCGGCGTAGAAGCGGTAGCGGAGGCTCCGCGGCGTCCCCTTGGCTCCATCAAACAGGACTTCGCCTTGCACCTGCACACGCTTCCTGTCGGGACGACGAGGCCCGAAGCCAACGCCCACCAGGTCTGCCCCTTCGTCGAACACGCCTTCGTACGGACAGTATTCGGTGAGAAAGCCAGGATCGAATACGTTGTCGACGCCTCCCGCCACTAGTCGGGTGTTGCTGCGACTTGCGCGCCCGAAGTACGTCGGATTCGGTCGACGCATCGGAGTCGGGCTGATGCTCTGGTTGGCATCATCCCCGACAATCAGCGTATCCAACCAGGGCGCCACGCTGAGATCCCCGTGGCGTCGCGTCATGCGATACTCGACCCGCCAGGTGTACTGGCGCAGTACCGTCTGTCTGATGTCGGCGGCCTCAAGCGCCTGTCGCCAGAGCTGTGCAGCCGGATTCGTCGAGGTGTGCAGATTGTCAACGCACTGAGATCCACGCACCGTGACCGTCGCGATCACCCGCGGCAGCGCCTGGAGGGAAACGTCGACCGCCATCCCCGTGCCTGCCGTCGGCGTCGGCACGACAACGGGCCGATACCCCAGCCGGCGCACGATGACGGTGAAGGCAGAAGCCTCGCCAGACAGGTTGAGCGTGAAGCTGCCCGTCGCGTCCGTCAGCGTGCGCGCGGCCACGACGGTGTCCCGTCCTTGAATGCTGAGCGCACGGATCTCGGCTAGCGCTAGGACGGCCCCTGTTTCGTCACGCACCACACCCGTGACGCGCCCCACTTGTGCGAAGGCGAGGGTTGGGGCGGCGAGCATGGCAGCGAGCAGTACAGGTCGCATTATGGCCTCGGGAAAGGTGGATCGCCCCAGGTTCGACCTGGGTACGCCCACACGGACCTTCGGGATGGTTCGTCGGTCCGTGGAGCGTACGGCGCGCAGGCCGACCTCGCCAGCGCCTCGTCGCGAGCGGCGGCGTGCCTTCGATCTCGCTCGGGCGGCTCGATCGCCGCGAGAACTATCAAGGTGGGGGGCTGAACCCAGCGGGGAGCCAGCTGACGCGCCGGTGGGATGGCCGCGCAACCGGAGCGGCCCCGCGTGGTTCCGGCTTACCGGACCGATAGGTCACCGCCTGCGCGCTGCGGTCGTACGTCAGCCGCTTCCCCGGGGTGCAACGCGTGGAGCCGTAGGGGGCGACGCAAGGGGCTGTGCCGCCCTACCCCTGCAGGCGGTATCCCACCGTCACGAAGTTCCGGTCGAATGCGAACACCGTGTCCAGGCGCTCCTGCCGCATCAGTTCGCAGGTGACGGCGTCCGGCAGTGAGAGCCGCAGGTCGGCGTGGCGCAACAGCCAGTTGACCGTGGCCGCCTCAATCAGCGCACCGTCCACCCCCCGCCAGTCGTAGGCGGGGTCGGCGCGCACCCGATCGATCAGGGCATGCGCGACGCGGGGCTCACGCCACCGCAGCAGGTGCCCGTGCAGCTCCGCCAGCACCAGCACCGACCCCACCCAGCGCCCGCCGGTCTCCAGGTGCCGACGGGCCACCGACACGGCGTCCGCATGGTGCTGGTCGCGCGGGGAGGCCAGCGCCAGCAGGGCCCCGGTGTCAATCGCGGCGCGACCCGTCGGCATGAGGGGCGGGGTACAGGTACTCCTCGTGCCGGGTGGACAGGTCCGGGGGAATGTCCGCGTCGGTCCCCAACGCGCCGATCAGCAGGTCCAACGACCGTCCCGGCGCGCGGGCGCCCCGCAGGTCCGCCGCGATGCGCCGCAGCCCGCGCCGCAGCAGTTCCGCGCGAGACAGCGACGTCTCCTCAGCCAGTTGATCCAGCAGCGCCTTGTCGTCCGGCTCCATGTACACCTGGACGGGCTCGCGCACACGCTTGGGGGATGCATGCATGCATAAATGTACTGCCTGCATGCACAAGGCGCCATGCCCGTCGCCTCGTGCCCCAGGGCCCCGCGACCGTCGTCGCGAGGCCCCGTGGGCACCGCCCTACTTCTTCCCCTTCGTCGTCACCACGATCACCCCGTTGGCGCCATCGGGGCCGTACACCTTGGACGCCGCCGGCCCCTTGATCACCTCGATGGACTGGATGGCGTCCGGCAACAGCCGCTTGAGCGCCTCCTGCGGCTGCCGCACCCCGTCCACGATCAGCAGCGGCTGGGCGGTCCCTGTCACGATGGTGCCGACCTGCTCGACCACCTCCACGGTGCCCGTGTCGCCACCGACCCGACGGCGAAACTCCACCGTGACCGGCTTACCCGGGACGGCGGCGAGTGCGGCGTCGCCGCGCTCGAGGAGCATAAGCGTCGAGTCCCCCAGGACCATCATGCCACCCCGGCGCGCGCTGTCGAGCGGCATGCCCACCAGGATCGAGGAGTCCAGCTGGCGCGCCTGCACCCGCACGCCGCGCACCACCCGCATCGTGTCTCCCTCGGTCGAGATGCGCACCTCCCGCGCCTTGTCCGCCTTCGTGATC
>JBEIJM010000179.1:0-6759 GCA_040380205.1 Gemmatimonadaceae bacterium | reverse complement strand
GCCGCGCTGGCCACGAACACCGCGCGCCACCCGGCGCGTGCCATCAGCGGGGTGAGGGTGAGCGGCGCCAGCGCCGCCCCCAGCGTGGAGGCGGCCAGATACACGGCGCTGGCCGCCGTGCGCCCGTGTTCGGGGACGTGGCGCGCCACCGCCACCGCCGCCACCGGGAAGGTGGCCGCCTGCGACGCCCCCAACAGCAGCCGCGCGGCAAACAGCACGGCAAAGGCGCCCATCCCTGCTCCCACCACGGCCCCCGAGGCCAGCGACGCCACCGCCCACCCCAGCGCCGCCAGCGCCAGCACCAGCCGCGCCCCGTAGCGGTCCCCCATGGCGCCCCCGGGGACCTGCCCCAGCGTGTACGCCAGCTGGAACCCCCACGCCGAGATCACCCCCATCTGCGCCATGGTCAGCCCCAGCTCGGGGGCCATGTACTCCTGCGCGATGGCGATGTTGGTGCGCAGCGCGTAGGCCACCAGCCCCAGGAGGGCCAGCAGCCAGACGACGCGGCGGGATTCGGGCGGGGCGGCGGAGACAGGCATGGGCACCGGGGGTTGAGGACCGCGCAAACGTACCGCGCGGATGCACACCGCGGACGAATTTCGACGGGTTCGCGCCGAGTGACGGAGCACAACGCATGCTTCGACCCGAGGTTCCGCCCATGCGCATGAAATGCTTCAGGGACACGGACACCGCCCTGCTGGAGTTCTCAACCAGGCTCGTGGACGAGACCCGCGAGATCGCGGAGCACGTCTACGTGGACCTCGGCGACCGTGGCAACCTGGTCAGCATGACCATTGAGCATGCGGCCGACCTGGGGCAGCTGCCGCAGGTGATGCTCGAGGAGAGGGGTCTCCATCGGCGACGCCCTCTGCCTCGCCGCCGCGATGCGCGACCAGCTGCCGGTGCTCACCGCCGACCGCGTCTGGGGCGCGCTGGACCTGGGGATCGCCGTGGAGGTGGTGCGGTAGGGAGGGGACCCCACCGATTGACAGGAACTGGAAAAGCCGAGTAGGATTGATTGAGTTTGATAGCGCCCTCTCAATCTCAATCAAAACGCCGCCATGACCCGACTCCCCTCCCCCCACCGGGCCGCCCCACTCGCCGCCCTCGCCCTCCTCGCCGCCTGCGGCGACGACGGGGCCACCGGCGTCAACACCACCCTCCCCGCCACCGAGGTCCGTCGCCTCGTCGTCTCCGACACCGCCCCCTTCGCCCGCATCTTCGACGCCGCCTCCGCCCAGCGCGTCGACTCCATGGGCGGCCTCCCCTCCCGCGTCACCTACCTCTACACCGCCAAGGGACGCATCGCCTTCGCCCACTTCCAGACCCGCAACCAGATCGCCTTCATCGACGGCGGCGTCTTCGAACAGGGCGGCCGCGGCGTGAAGCAGGCGCCGCGCCTCGTGGGAAGCTTTGCCGACCAGACCCCCATCCACGGCAACTACAACGGCGACATGGTGTCGGTCCACTTCGACGGCAGCGGCAATGTCCGCTTCTGGAGCGAACAGGCCGTCGCCGCCGGCAACACCCAGCCCCTCCTCACCGTTCGCACCGGCAACGCCCACCATGGCGCCGGCATGGCCACCGCCGACGGCGGCTTCGTCTCCGCCTCCATCCAGGACCCGGCCAACCCCGCCCTCCCCAACGGCGTCATCGTCTACAACCGCCAGGGGCAGGAGGTCGCCCGCAACACCACCTGCCCGGGGCTCCACGGCCTCGCCGGCAACGGCGTCGGCAAGCTCTACGGCTGCGCCGACGGCGCCCTCTTCGTGGCCACCACCGGCGGCACCGCCACCTTCCAGAAGTTCGCCCATGCCTCCGACCCCCGCTTCGGCGTCGGGTCCGTCTGGGCCCGCGAACCGCAGCCCAACTTCCTCGTCCGCATGTCCATCCGCGGACAGCCCGTCAGCACCGCCACCCGCGCCATCGGCGTCGCCGTGGTGGCCTCCCGCTCCATGATCCCCGTGCCGCTCCCCAACGGGGACCTCGACTGGACCGCCGACCTCGACCTCACCGGCCGCTTCGCCCTGGTCCTGGCGCGCACCGGCACGCTCCACGTGATCGACATGACCACGCGGCAGGTCACCGGCTCCCTCCCCGCCCTCGTCCCGCCGATGCCCACCAGCGGCACCGTCCTCACCCCCTTCTTCGCCTTCGCCGAGGGGCTCGCTTACATGACCAGCCCCACCCAGGGGCGGATCTACGAGGTCGCCCTCAGCGCCACCGGCGTCCCCTCCATCGCCCGCACCATGAACGTGGGCGGCACCCCCGAGCGCATCGTCGTCCTCGGCGTGCGCGAGAACCGCTCCCTCCAGCGGTGACCACCCGCCCCACCTGGCGCGTGGGGCTCGCAGCCTTGGCGGTGGTGTCCGGGACCGTGCGCCCGGGCACCACCGCCGTGGCGCAACAGCGCCCCCCCGCCGACTCGGCCCGCCGCGGGGGCGCGCGCGCGGACTCCCTGCCCCGCGCCCCCAGGGTGCAGGAGCTCGGCACCGTGCGCATCACCGCCGTGCAGGGGAGCGGTCCCACATTGGCCCGCCCCGCCACGGTCCTCGAAGGGCGCGCCCTCGACCGGCGCCTCGCCCCCTCCATCGCCGCCACCCTCGCCGGCGAGCCCGGCGTCACCGCCCGCAGCAACGGGCCGATGGCCACCCAGCCGGTCATCCGCGGGCTCGCCGGCGACCGCGTCCTCGTGCTCGAGGACGGCCAGCGCACCGGCGACATCGCCACCACCGCCGCCGACCACGCGGTCACCATCGACCCCATGACCGCCCGACGCGTCGAGGTGATCCGCGGCCCCGCCGGCCTCCTCTTCGGGAGCAATAGCCTGGGGGGCGTGGTCAACGTGGTGCGCGGCGACGTCCCCACGGAGCGCGCGCAGCGCCCCATCGCCGGCACCCTCGGCATCCACGGCGAGTCGGTCAACAACGGCGGGGCGGCCGTGGGCACCATCCACGGCGGCACCGGGGCGCTCGCCTGGCGGGCCGGCGGCTCCTGGCGCACGGCGGGAGACACCCGGGCCCCCGGAGGGGCGCTCCCCTTCTCCGATCTGCGCGGCTACGACGTGGGCGCGGGCATCGCTCTCGTGGAGCTCCCCACCCGCCACGGCACCTGGCGCGTGGGCGGCGCGGCGCGCGCCGTGGCCAGCACCTACGGCGTCCCCGCCTCCTTCGCCGGCGTGGTGCTGCCGGGTGCGCACGACGGCGGTGTCTATGTGGACCTCAACCGCCGCACCGCCCGGGTGGACGCCGGCTGGCGGTCGGCCGGCGCGGACACGATGCCCCGCTGGTGGCCGCGCCTCACCGAGGCCAGCCTTTCCGGACAGTTCGTGCGCTTCGAGCAGGCGGAGCTGGAGCGCGGCGGCTTCGTGGGCACCCGCTTCGGCCAGCTCATGGCCAACGGTGACGCGCTGGTGCAGTACGCGCGGCACGCCGGCGTCCCGGTGCGCGGCAGCGCTGGCGGCTGGCTGCAGTGGCGCGACTTCCGCGCCGAGGGGAGCTTCACCGGCACCCGGCCAGCCGTGGCGCGCGGCGCCGCCGCCTTCGTCATGGAGGAGTGGCAGCTGGCGTCGCTGTTCGACGGGCGCGATGTGCGCGTGCAGTGGGGGGTGCGCTGGGACGCCACCCGCATCGTCCCCCTGGACAGCACCGAGACGGCGCTGGTGCGCGACGTCCGCACGCGCGCCTTCACGGTGCCCACCGCCAGCGCGGGCGTCACCGCCGAAGTGGCCCCGGGCGTGGCGCTCGGGATGAGCGTGGCGCGCGCCTTCCGCCCCCCGGCCATCGAGGAGCTCTACTCGGCGGGGCCGCACCTGGCCACCTACGCGTACGAGGTGGGGAACCCGCGGCTGCGCGCCGAGCGCGGCGCCGGTGTCGACCTCTTCGCCCGCTGGTCCCGTGGCGGGGTGCGCGGCGACGTGGCGCTGTTTGCGATGCGGGTGGACGACTTCATCTACCAGCGCCCCCTGGTGGACCCCGCCACGGGGGAGCCGGTCCGCGACCGGCGGCTGCGCCGCTACAACGTGTACCAGGCCGACCAGGCGGACGCGCGCCTCCACGGCGCCGAGGGGCGCGTGGAATGGGCTCCGTCACGGTGGCGGGGGGTGGCGCTCGATGCCACCCTCTCCTGGGTGCGCGGCACGCAGCGCGCGCCGGAGGGGGGCGGGTGGACCCCGCTCCTCGCCATGCCGCCGATGCGCCTGCGCACGCAGCTGCGCCGCGACGGGCGCGCCTGGAGCGCGTCGGCAGGGGTGGAAGGGGCGCTCGCACAGCGCCGCGTCCCCGCCCCCCCTGACACCCGCGGCACCACCACCTGCGCCCTCGCGGCCTCGCGCGCGGTGCGCGGCCCCGACGCGCCGGCGCTGCTCCCCGCAGAGTTCTGCGCCACCCCGGGGTGGCTGCTGGCCAACGCCAGCGTCGCCCGCCGCTGGTTCCTGGCCGGGCGCCTCCACGAGATCACCCTGGCCGCGGAGAACCTGCTCGACGCCGACTGGCGCGACCACCTCTGGCGCGCCAAGCAGGTGGCGCCGCAACCGGGGCGCAACCTGCGCCTCCTCTACCGGTGGAGCTGGTGATGCGGACGCGTACCCCATGGCGCGCGCGCGCGACGGGACTCGCCCTGCTGGCGGCGGGGGTGACGGCGGCGTGCGAGCACCCGATCGCCGTGGTGACTCCGCACGCCGAGGTGGCCGACCTGGTGCTCCTCGACTCGGCCACCCGCACCGTCGTCGCGCGCACCCTCGACAACCGCGCCTGGAGCGGGGGGCCCGTCCCCCTTTGTGCCGAGGAGGCGCGCACCCTGGTGCCGCAGGTGCTGGACTTCCGCGGCGAGCCGGTGGACCTGGTGTCCCGCCGCGACCTGGAGCTCCGCGGCGAGAGCGCCGCCGCCAACGTGGCCTGGGAACCGCTGCGCGGGCGCGGCCGGCTGCTGGGGCTGGCCCCGGGAGCCACCCGCGTCCGCTTCCTTGTCTGGCACCTCACCCACGCCGACCTCGTGTCGCCGTGGCTCGAGGTCATCGTGTACCCGCGGTCGGCGTGCCCGGTCGGCCGGCAACCCTGACGCCCCCATGCCCGCCTCCACGCCTACCCCCATGCCCGATCCCGTGACGCACTTGGTCATGCCCGCCTCCCAGCGCCCGCCCCGGCGGCGGTGGGTCCCCCGTCTGGCCCTGGGCCTCCTCGCGGCGTGCGGCGGAGGGGGCGACGTGACGGCCCCTCCGGCCGACGCCCCGCGGCTGGTCATCGCCAGCGTGGTGCTCGAGGACCCCGCCTCCGGGACCGTGTTCTTCTCCCACGACGATCACTGGCACGGCTTCCCCGTGGTCCCGGCAGGCGGGCAGCGCCCGCTGCGCGTCCACTTCGTGAAGCAGGGGCGCGCCCCCGACGACCACGATCTCCCACCGCGGGTGGAGTGGTTCACGTTGCAGGCGTACCCGGATCACGCGCTGCCGGTGGTGATCGAAGACCCGACCCGCGCCCGATGGACCGGGGACCGGCTGGGCGGCACCCTGTTTGGCGAGGCCGCCGGGGCCTCGCGGATGTCGCTGCGCGTCTTCCGCGGCACCACGACTGTATGGGAGGCGCCTCCGCTCAACCTGGTGGTGCGCTGAGGACGGCGCCCCGCGCCCTGCCCATCGATCGGTGACGCATTGACTACCCCCCGTTGCCGGTCGCCAGCGCACCGGCAGCACGGCTCAGCAGGGCGAAATCCACCGCCACGGGAACCCCGGAACCGAACCCGAGTAGAAGACTCGGCAAGGGAACTTGCCGGCGACCTCGGCGGTCCCCTCGCCCCAGTCCGCGCCCCCCCACGCCCGTGAGGATCCCGGCCCGGACGGTCACCGCGAAGGCGCCCCCTTCGCCTCCGGACGATTCCATGCCCATCACGCGCGCCTCGCGCACCGCCGCCCTCCTGGCAGCGGCCTGCGCCCTCCCCCCCCTCACCGGCTGCGCCACCATCCGCCAGGACGAAATCGGGGTCAAGACCCGCTTCGGCCGGATTGCCACCGGTCCCCTCAACCCCGGCGCGCAGTTCGTCATCCCCGGGGTCAACTCGGTCCTCAAGGTCCCCGCCCGCGTGGTCAATCGCGAGGTCCGCCTCGAGATGCCCTCCAAGGAGGGGCTCAACGTGGCCGCCGAGGTCTCCATCCTCTACCGGGCCCGCACCGAGAACGTGCGGCAGATCCTCGAGACCAGCGGCACCCGCTACGAGGACGACGTCATCATCCCGGTCTTCCGCTCGGCGGCCGCTGACGTCTCCGCCCGCTACATGGCCAAGGACATGCACTCCGGCACCCGCACCGGCATCGAGCAGGCCATCAAGGCGCAGATGATGGAGACGCTCGCCTCGCGCGGCTTCGTGGTGGAGAACGTGCTCCTCAAGAGCATCCGCCTCCCCGCCGACCTGGCGCGCGCCATCGAGGAGAAGCTGGAGGCCGAGCAGCGCTCCGAGCAGATGCGCTTCGTGCTGGACCGCGAGCGGCAGGAGGCCGACCGCCGCCGCATCGAGGCGCAGGGGATCCGCGAGGCGTGGGACATCATCGCGCAGGGGCTCACGCCGCAGATCATCTCGTACCAGTCGATCGAGGCCTTCCGCGAGCTGGCGCGCAGCCCGAACGCCAAGGTGATCGTCACCGACGGCAAGGCGCCCATGCTCCTCACCAACGAGCTGGGAAGCGACGCCGCCGGGGGCGCGGTCGCACCGGCGGCCGAGCCGGCGCGGCGCATCGTGCGTCCCGCCGTCCCCGCGCCGCCCGCGCTG
>JBEIJM010000178.1:0-6759 GCA_040380205.1 Gemmatimonadaceae bacterium | reverse complement strand
TGGCTACATGCTGAAGTGACGAATTTCCGTCCGCTTCACCACCACCCAACGGGCTCCCCTGCGTTCCAGATCCACCTGGAACACCCCCACCCCACCGCCGCATCGCGACGCATCACTCGTGACGGAGAGCACGGCCTGCATGGTCGCCCGCATGCCGTTGTACTGGATATCGGAAAACGACAGGCTGTACAGAAAGTTGGGGGACCGGCAGCGTGTTGAGCCCGACGCAGCCGCAGCGCGCCGCCCGGCGAACGCCTGAACTGCCTTGGCGAGGTCAGCGGTTGGCCGTACCCGCATGCCCGCGGCCTTCCGCAGAAACCCCTCCTCGTGGGGGCTGATGTCCTCACCAAATTGACACCCAGCGGAAGCGGCGCGCTGGTCGCTGCACATGACGTGCGTACTGAGCAGCACATTGGCCCGCCCGTCTGACGCACGGAGGGAATCCCGAAAATCCACGAGGGCCGCGGTGTACACATCCTGGGCGCTTTGTTGGCCGCTTTGGAGGGAGGCCGTGAGCGCAAGGACCAGAAAAAGAGGGATACTCATGGCTTTAAAGAGGGTTAAGGAAGAGTATTGCATGTGGACTGAAGCGAAACCACGTCGCGCTCCCTATCCTTGCCGAAGCCGGTATACAGGTGTACCGCCTCATGAACGACCGAATTCACCATCTCATTTTCGGTACGTGGGTTCAACAAGGGGCGACCAGGACGATCGAGGTGAGTCGACACGGTAACCTCGTAGGTTCGCGGATTCGCGGTAGCCTGCGCAAATGGCGTCTCAGGACTTCCGGTAGGTATCAGATTGGGGGTGGTCCTAATGGCACCCCATTCGACCAAGTCCATCATCAGCCAGCCAATCTCTGCGCAAAACCCATCACCGGACCGAGCAAGCTGATAACCTCGATCCCACACAGTCGAATAGAAGTCGTTCCCCACAATTCGACGAAGACTAGGGCTGAGTACCACAGCACGCTCGTTGCCTGAGATAGAATCCGAACGACATCCCGTCAGCATCATCATCCCCATAACAGCGGCGGTGGGAAAGAACACGCGGTTCAGCCAACTGACCATTTTGCCTCCAGGGTGGAGGGCCTCGAACCACTGTCCACCTCGATATTGCTGGCAAATGCTGGCAATCCCCTCAACGCCGAGATCGAATCTGCGCTGCACGCGGCTCCAATTGCGAGCGCCGCCACACCCAGGAGGCGCAGCCCTCCGTTCCAACTCGCAGAAAACCACTTCATTCGCCGCATCGATCCCTCCGGGCTTAGCCCGAATCCAAGGTGACGGCATGCGGCCCTCCGCACGCCGCGCCCACGGTAGCAAGGGGGCGTCATCGATGCGTCACTCGGTTCGTCCCAAAGCGTCATTCCTCTTTCAGGAAGGCAAGGACGGGAGATGCGGTTGAGTCCGAATCCTGCAGCACGTCCCGGCGCAGGGCGGGGCCAGTGCGGATTGTCGTGCGGATCCCCGAGACAGATGCGAGGACAGGGCACAGCGTGGCACCATCGAGCGAGACCCGTGCTGCGTGGAGCGCGCAACCCGCCCGGCTGGCTACATGCTGAAGTGACGAATTTCCGTCCGCTTCACCACCACCCAACGGGCTCCCCTGCGTTCCAGGTCCACTTGGAACACCCCCACCCCACCGCCGCATCGCGACGCATCACTCGTGACGGAGAGCACGCCCTGCATGGTCGCCCGCATGCCGTTGTACTGGATATCGGAAAACGACAGGCTGTACAGAAAGTTGGGGGACCGGCAGCGTGTTGAGCCCGACGCAGCCGCAGCGCGCCGCCCGGCGAACGCCTGAACTGCCCCGCTTAGTTCGGACGCCCGGAACGGGCAACGGGAGCCGCCCGCTAGCCTTCCTCCGACCTTCTTCCACGGCGTTCCTGCCAGTCCTCGTTGATCTTGTACGCGCCCAGCACAAGGCAGTAGAGACCGCCAACCCCCAGCAGGTACAGCAGCACGCCGTCGCGCACGCCCAAGAGGTCTACCGAAGTCATCGCAAGCATGCCAGCGGCAAACCACACGACTCCCGAACTGGCCGAGCGCGTCAACGGATTGCGCCGCCAGCGCACGGCAGCCACCACGAACCCCACCAGCGAGCCGACCACCAGCACCACGTCCATGTCCATGAATCGGTTCCTCCGGTAAAGATGATCGCGGGGCGTCCTCATCCCGCGTACGTCGCCGCCCCCCCCACCACCGTCTCCACGATGGCGATGTCCTTGATCCGCTCCGGCGCCACCAGGTGCGGGTCCTCCGCCAGCCGCACGTAGTCGGCCAGCTTCCCGGCGGTGATCGACCCCTTGAGCCCCTCCTCCCCCGACGCCCACGCGCCGTTGATGGTGTTGATGGCGATCGCCTCGGTCACGCTCACCCGCTGGTTGGCCCCCCACGTGGTGCCGTCCCACCCGGTGCGCGTCACCATCCCCTGGATCCCCATCAGCGGCGCAAAGGGCCCGGGGCTGAAGTCCGACCCCGCCGCCGCCGGCACCCCGGCGTCCAGCAGCGACCGGAACGCCATGCAGTCGCGCATCATCGCCTCCCCGTACAGCACGAACTTGTCGGGGTTGTAGTACGCGTAGGTGGTGAACAGCGACGGCACCGCCCCGATGGCCTTGATGCGCCGCACCAGCTCGGGGTTCACCAGCGTGCAGTGCGTGATCTTGGGGCGCGCATCGGCGCGCGGCGCCTTGGCCAGCGCCCGCTCGGCGGCCGTCAGGAACATGTCGATGGCCACGTCGCCGTTGGCGTGGCAGTTCATCTGGATCCCCGCCCGGTGCACCCGCTCCACCCACCCGTCCAGCCCCTCCTGCGTCTGCGTCACGTTGCCGCGGTACGGCGGATTGGAGCCGGGGTACGGCGTGCTGAGCGCCATGGTCCGCTCGGAGAACGACCCGTCGACGGTGTGCTCCGAGGTGGCGCCAAATCGGATCCACTCGTCGCCGAAGCCGGTGCGGATCCCCGCGGCGATCATCGCCTCCAGCACGGCGCCGCTGCTCTCGTAGCTGATGCGGTGCCGCAGCTCGCCGCGGGCGCGCACCGCCTGCATCGCCTGCAGGTCGCCCCCCTGGTGGTGCACGCTGGTGAGCCCGAAGCGCGCAAACTCCCGCGAGATGTGCGCCACCCCGTCGCGCGCACGCCGCTCCTCCTCCGCGGCGGAGAAGCGCGGGCGAGCGCCCACGGTGCGGAACGCGGCGGTGGCGCGGTCGGTCACCCGCCCGTTCAGCGCACCGGTGGCGTCCTTGTCAAAGGTGCCCCCCATGGGATCCGGGGTGTCGCGGGTGATCCCGGCCAGCGCGAACGCCGTGCTGTTGTAGAACGACGTGTGCCCGCCCCGGTGCCGCACCACCACCGGGTGCTCGGTGGACACGGCGTCCAGGTCCTGGATGGTGAGCGGCCGCCGGTCGGTGAGCTTGGTGTCGTCGTGGAAGTACCCCTCCACCCACGTGCCCGGGGGAAGCTGCCGGGCGCGGTCGCGCAGCTTGGCCACAATGCTGGCGATGCTCACCATCTCCACCTCGAAGGGGTTCCCCACCAGCACCTCGTACAGCAGCACCTCGCCGCGGCCGTGGTTGTGCGTGTCGATGAACCCCGGCACCACCGCCATCCCCTTGGCGTCCACCACGCGCGTGCGCCTGCCGGCCAGGGCGCGGATCTCCGCCGAGCGCCCCACCGCCGTGAAGCGCCCGGCGGTCACGGCGAACGCCTCGGCGCGGGGGAGGCGCGGGTCCATCGTATGCACGCGCGCGTTCACCACCACCAGGTCGGGGTCCTGCGCGGCGTCCGGTGGCGCAGGGCGCGCCATGGCCACCTGCGCGGCCAGCTCGGGCGCGCCGGCAATGGCGGCCAGTGCGGCGCTGGAGGCGGAGGCGGCCAGGAACGAGCGGCGACTGTGGCGGGAGGGCATGGGCGCATCCTCGCGGAAAGGAGGGAGGGAATGGCCTATTGTGCGCCGCGGAGGGCGCGCCCGACAGGGGGCCATGGCGCCGGAGGCAAACCGGCGGTCGCGGCCGTAGCTTGGGGGGCCCTCCCCCCAACCCGCACCCCGCTCGTTCATGCTGCGTCGCCGCTGCGTCTGCCTCTGCTCCGCCCTGGTGCTCACGCTGCCGGCCCTGCTGGGGGCACAGGGGGCGCAGCAGCCCACCGTGACCGAATCGGCCGCCGTGCGCGGGTGCCTGGAGGAGGGAGGGATCACCGGTCCGCACACCGGCACCATCCTGCTGCACGATCTCCAGCGGAACAGTTGGGTGGCGGGGCGCGCCGAGCGGGTGGACCGGGCGCTGCTGCCGGCGTCCACGTTCAAGGTGTTCAGCAGCCTGGCGCTGCTGGAGGCGGGGGTGCTGGCCACCAAGCTCAGCGTGATCCCGTGGGACAGCGTCACCCGCGACCGCGCGGAGACCAACCGGGACCTGACGCTGCAGGAGGCGTTCCGGCTGTCGTCGCTGGCGCATTACCAGGTGGGAGTGCGTCGCCTCCCGCCGGGGTTCATGCGGCGCTTCCTGGACGATGTGGGATACGGCAACCGCGACCTGTCGGGAGGGGACGACCGCTTCTGGATCGACGGCGGGCTGCGCATCTCCCCGCGCCAGCAGGTGGCGTTCCTCAAGCGGCTGTTCCGCAGCGCCCTGCCGGTGTCGCCGCGCACCACGCAGGTGGTGAAGGAGATGATGGCCATCGAGGAGACCCCCACCTACGTGCTGCGCGCCAAGACGGGGCTCACCACGGTCCCCGATCCGGGAAGCATCGGGTGGTGGGTGGGGTGGGTGGAGCGCGGCGCCCGGGTGACCTTCTTTGCCACCGTGCTGGAGAGCGCGACGCCCCCGGCCGACTTCGCGTCCAGGCGGCTGGCGGTCACGCGGTGCGCACTGGAGCGGACGGGGGCGCTGCCGGCGCCGGCGCCTCGCTGACGGCCTCCGGGCTCCGCCCTCAGCGCGTGGCGCCTAGCGCTTGCGCACCCAGCGGTACCCGGCGCCCAGCGTGGTGAGCCCCGCCGTGGCGCCGCGCTCGCTCCCCAGGAAGGTGCGGGTGAGAAACAGCGTGGGGAACGAGCTCCCCTGACGCGGCACGGTGTAATCAATCCGCAGCGTGGCCCCCACGCGCGCCTCGCGCCCCTGCGCGCTCACCAGCGCCGGGCCCGCCACCACGCGCAGGAGCGTGGAGCGGATGTCGATCGACGCGCCGGTGAGCAGCGCGACCCGTTCCTCGTGCCGCACGTCCTGGCACCCGGTGGCGCCGGGGAACACGTAGCAGCCGCGGTTGCCCACGTTGAGGGGCGTGACCCGCACCCCCACGATCCATGCCCGGTGCTTCCCCTTCCACAGCGGCGCCGTGCCCACCCCCGAGACGGCCAGGGCGGGCGCCTCGACATATGCCGTGGACGACACCACGCTCCCCCCCTCCACCTCGGCCGAGAAGAGCCCGGTGTAGGTGTAGAAGCCCATCCCCACGCCAGGACGCCGCTGGGCATCGAGGGGGGTGAGGAGCGGCGCCAGGGCAAGCACGGCGACGGCGATGCGGGCAATGGAAGGCGTAGCGACAGGCATCCGGGCTCCTGACACAGGGAACGAAGAAAGACATCGGTGGGTAGCGGGGATTCCGTGTGCCGCGGGCTTATGCCCGCGCACTACGCGTAGTCCTCGATCACTTCCAGGAAGTCGTCGCCATACTTGTCCAGCTTGGCCTCACCCACGCCGGGCACCTGCAGCAGCTCGCGCCGGCTCTGCGGGCGGCGCGCCACCATCTCCAGCAGCACCCGGTCGCCAAACACGATGTAGGCCGGCACGCCGGCCTCGTCGGCCAGCTCGCGACGCCGGGCGCGGAGGGCGTCAAACAGCGCCCGGTCGTCCCCGTCCAGATCGGCCGCGTCCAGTTGGCTCCGCGACGCGCCACCGCCCGCGCCGCCAAACGCGCCCCCGCCCCGCGCGGCACCGCGCGAGCGACTCCACGGTGCCGCAGTCGCCCGCTCGGCCTCGAGCGCGGCGGCCACCTGCGCCTCCACCGTCTCGCCGCTGCACGCGTCGCATGACGTGGCACACCCCTCGATGGCCTCGTCGAAGTGCCGCACCAGCGCCTGGTGCCGGCACCCGCCGCGCTCGATGAGGTTGAAGAGCCCGCGCGACCCCGCCCGCGCCCGCTCGCGCACCTCGTCCTCCTCGCTGCGGTCGGCGAAGCGATCGTAGGTCATGACGTCCGCCCACGAGTAGAACAGCACGCAGTCGCTGGGGAGGCCGTCGCGCCCCGCGCGCCCGATCTCCTGGTACCAGCTCTCGATGTCCTTGGGCATGTCGCGGTGGATCACGAAGCGGACGTTGGGCTTGTCGATCCCCATGCCGAAGGCGACGGTGGCCACCACCACGTCGCAGTCGTCGCGCTGGAACGCCTCCTGGTTGCGGGCGCGCTCCTCCGGCGGAAGCCCGGCGTGGTACGGCAGCGCCTTCACCCCCTCCCCCACGAGATACGCCGTGGTCTGCTCCACCCCCTTGCGGCTCTGGCAGTAGATGATGCCGCTCTCCCCCGCGTGCGCCCGCACCAGCGCCAGGATCTCGCGCCGCGTGTTCCCCCCCTGCCCCTTCTTGCGCACGCCGATGCGGAGGTTGGGGCGGAAGAACGACCCCTTGAACCCCGCGGGCTTCCGCATCCCCAACTGGCGCAGGATGTCGCGCGCCACCTCGCGCGTGGCGGTGGCGGTGAGCGCCAGCACCGGGACGTCCAGCTGCTCCTTGAGCCCCTGCAGCCGCCGGTAGCTGGGGCG
>JBEIJM010000177.1:0-6759 GCA_040380205.1 Gemmatimonadaceae bacterium | reverse complement strand
TACTTTTTTTCCCTCCCCCCGGTTTTTCGTTTTTTGGGGCGGGCTGGTGCGGCCCCGCTGGGTACGGGTTATTCTGGTCATCCCCCCGTGGGGGGGGGGGCCGGGGGGGGGGGCGGGGGCTGGGGGGGGGGGCGCCGCCGGGGCCCCGGCGGCGGTGGCGCTGTCGGGGACGGCGGCCGAGTCGGCCGGGGCGGCCGCACTATCGGCCATCACCGCCGGCTGGGCGGGCTGGTACACCGGGAAGGTGTCGGGCGCCGCGCCCTGGTAGCGTCCGCGCAGCAGCTCCTGCTGCTCCGGCGTGAGCACGTTCTGGGCGGGGTACGGCGACACGATCCCGTGCTTCACCCCCCAGAGGTACCAGTTGTCCACCACCGTGCCGGTGAGCAGGATGCCGATGCCGCCGGTGAAGGTGGTCAGGACGGCGAACCACCAGGCCCACCGGTGGATCGACTCCATCGTGGCGTTGAACCCCATCGTCCAGCGCCAGAAGAGCATCGAGCGCTCCGCCGCGGTGCCCCGGTCGGTGATCTGCTCGATCTCCCGCTCCCCCCCCATGCGGGAGGTGGCCAGGATGGTGGCGCCGTGCATCGCGAAGAGCACCGCGCTGCCGTACAGGAAGACGATGGAGAGCGCGTGGAACGGGTTGTAGTACAGGTTCCCGTAGCGAATGGAGAACGCCGAGGTCCAGTCGAGGTGCGGGAAGAGCCCGAAGGGGACCATCTCGCTCCAGCTCCCCACCAGCAGCGGCTGGATGAAGAAGCAGAGGTAGAGGAAGATCGCCGAGGCGAAGGCCCACGGGAGGTGCGTGCCCATCTTGAGCGCGCGCGCCCGCCGGTAGGTACGCACCCACCAGAGGAGCACCGCCACCGTGAGGAAGAACCCCGCCAGCAGGTACCACCCGCCCTGCTGCAGCGGCGGGATCCGCAGCCCGTACTGCGGCGGCGGCGGCTCCAGCGCCAGCCACGGGAGCTGCCGGATGAACTCCCCCGGGTCCCACCCCACCGACGCCCACATGTTGAAGCCGATGATCTCGAAGGCCATGAAGCCGAAGATCAGCGACAGCGTCCCCGTCCACCCCAGGTACACGGGGCCGATCTGCGCGTCGCCGAACTTGCCGGCGAGCCAGTTGAACATCCCGGTCCCCACCCGCGTCCCCGTCGACTCGTCGATGGGGAGCCCCGCCTCGGGGACGGTGCGGACCTGGACGCGCGTGAAGAGATTCTGGTATTCAAGCATCGCGGCCGGTCCTCACTTCCAGATGGGAAGGTTGAGCCACCAGCTCCACCACTCGGGCCACCCCTGGGTCCAGAAGGGCCCGGAGATGACGATGCAGACGGCGCTCATGAGCCCGGCCCCCATGGCGAGGAACAGCCCCAGCCGGTGGATGCCGATCGCGCCGATCGAGTAGCCGAGGAGGTCGCGGAAGAAGACGTTCTCCTGTTCGCTGGTCCCCACCGGCGTCCCCTTGGGCGGGTTCGTCACCGACAGGATCAGCGACCCGTGCATGGCCAGCGCGAGGCAGTTCGTGAAGAACAGCGTCACGGCGATCATGTGCGCCGGGTTGTAATGGAAGTGCAGGTACTGGTACCCGACGTTCGACACCCAGTCGAGGTGCGAGAAGATCCCGTAGGGGAAGCCGTGCCCCCAGGCCCCCAGCAGGAAGGGGCGCACCACCACGAGCGTCGCGTACGCGGCCACCGCGGCCCCGTACGCCCAGGGGATGTGCATCCCCATCCCCAGCTTGCGGCTGATCTCCGCCTGGCGCAGCGCCCAGCTCCCGAACGCCCCGAGCGCGCACAGCGTGATGACCTGCCACAGCCCCCCTTCCCGCAGGGGGGCCAACCCCAGCCCGTACTTGAGATCGGGCGGGGCGATGTTGATCTGCCAGAGGTTCCACGTGGGGCCCATCGCCGCGCCCCAGACGCACAGCAACGTGCCGAGGGCCACGAAGAAGATCGTGGTGACCCCGAAGAACCCGACATAGAAGGGACCGAACCAGAAATCGAAGAGATCTCCGCCGATCAGCGTGCCGCCACGGACACGGTACTTCCGTTCAAAGCTCAGCATCGCCATGGGCGATATCTCCGGTCACACTAGAGAAGGACGAGCAGCGGGGGAACGGCCGGATGGCCCAGCCGGAGGGGTGCCGGCCGGGGATGGCCCCGCCCAGACACGGGCGGGCCACCATCCCCGGCGGCGCAGTACCGCGAACTACCGGCCCGGCGGAAGCGGGGCCATCTCCGGGGCCGCCGACGACGGCATCCCGGCTCCAACAGGGGCCTGCGTGGCCGACAGCGTCCCGTTCTCGATCCACGAGTAGCGCTGCGAGCTCAGCAGGATGAAGTGGATGGTCAACGCCAGCACCGCCAGGAAGCCCGTGAGGGCCACCAGCACGCGGCGAGGGTCGAACATCAACCAGATGCGATGCATGAGGGCTCCTTACTTGACGGCGGCCGGGGTCGCCGTGTTGGCGTACTTGGCCTTGAGGGACGCCGGCCAGTTGAACTGGCTGAACGCCCACATGTGCATGAACAGCACCGCGCCCACCACGAACGCGCCAACTCCCATCAACGCCTGATGCGGATCCAGCCCAACCCAGACTCTGTGCATGGTCTCTCCTGCCGAGGTCAGAGGGTTAGAACCAGGGACGCCACTGCCACGCCAGCATGTGCGCGCCCACCGCTGCGGCCACCCACGCCAGCGTGTAGGTCACCATGTAACCGTGGAAGCGGCGCGCCTCCTCCTCGGTCATTCCGCCCTTGTCCGACATCGTACCTCCGACGTGCGATGCTGCCACGCTCATCCCGCGTGGCGGGGATGCCACCCCCATGGTCCGGGGTGGCGCGAAACCGTTCAGGATCTGGGTGTAACATGGACCTGACAGTCTCATACGTCAAGAAGCCTAGACAACTTTTTTTCGTTCCCGTGTCCCCCACTTTCGGCCAATAGTCCCCTCATACCTCATTTCGTCCCTCCCTGGTCCGCTTTGTCCCTTTCCACCCGTCCCAGCCGCCAGCACCCGCCCCCATGACCGCCCTGCCGCCCACCACCCCCGACGGCATCCGCTGGAACCTCCGCCTCGAGGGGCAGGGGCCCCTGCTGCTCCTCCTCCATGGCACCGGGGGAAGCCTGCATGGCTGGGATGCCTGCCTCCCGCTCCTCACCCCGTACCACACGGTGCTCCGCCTTGACCTCCCGGGGCACGGGGACTCGCGGCTGCCCCCCAGCAGGCCCCCAGGCGCCGCCCCGCACCACGACCCCTTCTCGCTGCGCGGCATGGCCGACGCCGTGGGCGCCCTGCTGGCGGCGATGGACGCGCGGCCGGTGGTGGTCGCCGGGCATTCCGCCGGCTTCCCGCTAGCGCTCCGCCTCGTGCTGGACGGCGCCATCGCCCCCACACGGCTGGTGGGGATCTGTCCGGCGCTGGTGCCCCCGCCGGCGCTGTTGGCCGCCACCCTGGGGGCGCCCATGGCCGCGCTGGCCACCACCGAGACCGTGGCGCGGGCCGGGGCCTGGCTGGCCCGCCACACGGGGGTGGTCCCCGCGCTCCTGGCCTCCACCGGGTCAGCGCTGCCGCCGGAGGCGGCGCCCCAGGCGGCCGCGCACTACGCGGCGCTGTGCGCCGATCCGTCCCGGGTGCACGCGGCGCTGGCCATGATGGCGCGCTGGGCGCTGCGCCCGCTGCTGGAGGCCGCCCATGCGGTGCGCCCCCCGATCACCCTCGTGGCCGGCACCCGGGATCGCTGGGTGCCGCTCCCGGCGCTGCACCGCGCCGTGCGGCGCTACCTGTCGCAGGCTTTCCTGCACGAGCTCCCGGGAGGGCACCTCCTCCCCGAGGAGGCCCCCGTGGCGGTGGCGGCCTTCCTGCGGGGGGCGGGCGCGGCCCCCCCCTGAGCGGGGGGGGCGCGGGGGCTTACGCCAGGCTGCTCGCCAGCCCGCGGCGCGAGGCCAGCACGTGGTCGCGCGTGACCAGCGTGTCCCCCAGGTCGCGCGCATCGCGCTCGGCGAGGTCGCGCAGCCGCTTGGCCGCGCTGATCCGGATCAGCACCGGCAGCGCGTCCACGATCTCGTCCATCGCCGCCTTCGCCTCGTCGTCCCACGGCAGCTCCTGGTGCAGCCGCGCCGGCGTGGCGTCAATGCGATCCAGCTCGGTCCCCAGCGGGAGGATGTGGAACAGCGCGTCGAACAGCTGGTTGCACACCTCCTGCACCAGATACGTCGCGCCGCTGTATCCCATGAACGGCGTCCCGGTGTGCCGCCGCACGATCGCCCCCGGGAACGACGCCGGCACGTACATCGTGCGCGCCCCCAGCTCGGCCAGGTACATCCGCTCGTTGTAGCTGCCGAACAGGATCAGCGGCGGCCGCTCCTTGATCGCCGCGCGCACCGCCTCGTTGTCGGGCTTGACGCCCGCCTGCCGCGCGATGGCGAAGGTGCAGGGGAGCCCCAGCTCGTCCTCCAGGAAGTGCCGCACGCCGCGCGCATACGTCTCGGTGGCCACGATCCCGAAGCTCGCCGTGCCGAAGAAGTCCTGCGTCACCGACCGCCACAGGTCCCACAGCGGCTTGATGGTGGTGTGCCGCTCCTTCTCGATGAACGGCTCGGGGTCGAGCCCCAGGATCCCCCCCAGCGTGCGCAGGAACGCCGTGGTGCTGTGCAGCCCGATGGGCGCCTGCAGGTACGGCACCTCGAGGTCCTCGCACAGCATCCGCCCGAACTCGCGGTACAGGCACACGTTCGCGTCGGCGTCCACCAGCCGCGGCACATCCTGCAGGTGGCTCCCCAGCGGGAAGACGCAGTTCACCTCGGCGCCGATCCCCTCCACCAGCCGCCGCATCTCGGCCAGGTCGCTCCACGTGTTGAAGGTGCCGTAGATGGCGCCAATGAGGTTCACGCGCGGGCGCTCGCCGGCGGCGCGCTCGCGCCGCTTGGGGCGCACCCCGCGCTTGAGCCCGTACTCGGTCCACAGCCAGTACAGCGCGCGGTTGGCCGCCTGCCACTGGTCCTCGTCGATGGTGCGCGGGAGGAACCGCTGGATGTTGGTCCCCTCCGGCGTGACGCCGCCGCCGATCATCTCGGCGATGCTCCCGGTCACCACCACCGCGGGGAGCTCCGGGTCCAGCACGGCGTGCGCGCGCTTCATCGCCCCCTCGGTACCGTGCTGCCCCAGCTCCTCCTCCCCGAGCCCGGTCACCACGATGGGAAGCTCGTGCGGCGGCAGCGCGTCGGTGTAGTGCAGCACCGACGTCACCGGCAGGTTCTCGCACCCCACGGGGCCGTCGATGACGACCTGCAGCCCCTTGATGGCGGTGAACGCGTAGACGGCGCCCCAGTAGCCCCCGGCGCGGTCGTGGTCGAGGACGAGCATCAGGCCATCTCCTCCGCCTTGCGCTGGCGCGCCAGCTTGGCCAGGTGGCGCTTGTAGTGTTCCCGGAACTCGGGGCGGTCCTCGGGCACCGTCTCCCACACCCCGGCGCGGTACCCCTGGCCGGTGTCGCCGAAGAAGGCGCGCATGGCGTCGAAGCGCGCCTTGTTCCCCATGGCCGTGGTGATCACCTGGGCCAGCGACCCCGCGCCGGCGGGGCCCATGAGGGGGCGCGCCGAGATGAGGTTGGTGAAGTAGAGCCCGGGGATGGTGCGCTCCTTGGCGGCCTGCACCACCGGGGTGGTGCCGATGGCCAGGTCGGGGCGGAACTCCTCCATGGCCGCCAGGTCCTGCTCCAGCGAGGCGCGGAACTGCACGTGCACGCCGCGCGCCGCCAGCCACGCCCGGTCGGCCTCGGCCACGGGGGTGCGGGGGCAGGCGGTGCCCACGTAGCGCACGTCGGCGCCGCTCTCCACCAGCAGCCGCGCCACCAGCAGCTCCGATCCCTCGTACCCCGAGAGGGTGATGCGGCCGCGGATGGGGCGCGCCGCCAGCGCGCCCTGGATGGCCGGGAGGATCCGCTGCTTGGCGGCGCCCACGCGCGCCTCGGGGACGCCGGCCGCGGCGCCGATCGCCTCGAGCCACGCGGCGGTCCCCTCGTACCCCACGGGGGCGGACCCCACCACGGGGCGCCCGGCGGCGGCGAACTCCCGGAAGCTGGCCACGTAGAACGGATGGATCCCCGCCACCACGACGCCGTCCAGCGCCGCGTACAGCTCGCGCCACTCGCGCGTGGGGACCACCGGCCCCGCGGCCAGCCCCAGCGGCTCGAGCAGCATGCCGATCCCCACCGGGTCGGCGGGGAACATCTCCCCCACCAGCGTCACCGTGGGGCGCTCGCTGCGCCCGCCGCGCGGCGCCTGCACGGGGCCCTGCTCGGCCTCCAGCCGCGCGTAGCGCAGCATGGCGCCGGCCAGCACGTCCTTCGCCTCGGCGTGCGTGGGGACCCCGAAGCCGGGGACGTCGATGCCGATGATGCGCACCCCGTTGATCTCCTTGGGGAGGATCTGCAGCGGCACCCCCGAGGCGGTGGGGACGCACAGGTTGGTCACGACGATCGTGTCATAGCGGGCCGGGTCGGCCAGCTTGAAGACGGCGTCGCGGATGTCCTCGAACAGCTGCCCGGTGACCAGCGTCTCCGAGTTGAAGGGCACGTAGCCCACCGTGCGGCGCGCGCCGTAGAAGTGGGACGTGAAGGTGAGGCCGTACACGCAGCAGGCCGACCCGCTGAGCACCGTGGCGGTGCGGCGCATGCGCAGCCCCACGCGCAGCGACCCGAAGGCCGGGCACATGCTCTGCGGCTGGTCGTGCGGCCCCTTGGGGTAGTCGGCGGC
>JBEIJM010000176.1:0-6784 GCA_040380205.1 Gemmatimonadaceae bacterium | reverse complement strand
GCGTTGACCGTGATGCCGCGCTTCCCCAGCTCGCGCGCCCACACCTGCGTCATGCCGATGACGCCCGCCTTGGTGGCCACGTAGTTGGTCTGCCCGAAGTTACCGTTGCGCGCCACCACCGAGGTGGCGTTGATGATGCGCCCGCCCCCGCGCGCCAGAAGGTGCGGCACCACCGCCTGGGTGCAGGTGAAGACGCCGGTGAGGTTGACCGCCACCACCGCCGCGAAGTCGTCGGCGGGCATGCCGCCCGTCACCGCGCCCTCCTTCACCTTCACCAGCTGCGCGTCGCGCGTGATGCCGGCGTTGTTGATCAGGATGTCGATGCCGCCGAAGCGCGCCACCGTGGCCTCCACCGCCCGGGCCACGCTGTCGGCCTGGGTGACGTCGGTCTCCACGAACAGCACCTCCAGCCCCTCGCGGGTGAGCGTGTCGGCGGCGGCGGCGCCCGCCGCCGCCACGCGGTCCCACAAGGCCACGCGGGCCCCGCTCTCGCCCAGGCGGCGCGCGGTGGCCAGCCCGATGCCGTTGGCGCCGCCGGTGACCACGGCCACGCGCCCGTCCAAGTCGATGTGCATGCGAAGAACCTAGGCGGACGGGGCTGTCGGACAAGGGGCGCGTGCGCTGCCGCGACCCGTGGGTGGGTGGTTAGCATTGGGGATGCGTTCACCCCTTCCGCGCCCCTCTGGCGTCGCGCGCTGCGCGGCCCTGCTGGCCACCCTGCTGGCCCCGTTGCCAATGGCTGCCAATGCGCAGCCCGCCACCGACACCGTCAAGCCCGCCTCCGCCGCGGCCAAGGGCCCGGCCAAGGCCACGCCCAAGGCCAAGGCAACCCGCCCCGACACCACCAAGGCGCCGCCCCGCAAGTCCGGCGCGCTGGGCTCCGCCGCCGGCGGCAACCATCTCGCCTACCGCGACGCCGGCAGCGACCTCGATTCGCTGTGGCCCCCCAAGATGCCGGCGCCGCTCCCCGGTTCCATCCTCCCCGCCAAGCGCGTGATCGCCTTCTACGGCAACCCGCTGTCGCGCCGCATGGGGATCCTGGGGGAGTTCGACCCGGACGACATGCTGCGCCGACTGGACGCCGAGGTGGCCGCGTGGAACCGTCTTGATCCGGCCACCCCCGTGCAGCCGGCGCTGCACCTCATCGCCGTGGTGGCGCAGGGCGCCCCGGGGCGCGACGGCAAGTACCGCCTGCGCATGGACAGCACGCTCATCGAGCGCGTGTACGGCTGGGCGCGCCGCCGCAACGCGCTGCTGTTCGTGGACGTGCAGGTGGGGCAGAGCACGCTGCAGCAGGAGCTGCCGTGGCTGGCGCGCTTCCTCAAGCGCCCCGACGTGCACCTGGGGATCGACCCGGAGTTCTCCATGAAGGGCGACTTCGTCCCGGGCAAGCGCATCGGCACCTTTGATGCCGACGACATCAACTACGCCTCCCGCTTCCTGCAGCAGCTGGTGGACGAGCACAAGCTCCCCCCCAAGATCCTCGTGGTGCACCGCTTCACGCGAAAGGGAGTGACCAACGCCGACCGCATCCGGCTGGACCCGCGGGTGCAGGTGGTGATGCACATGGACGGCTTCGGCGCGCCGTGGCTCAAGCGCGATTCGTACTACAGCTACGTGAAGAAGGAGCCGGTGCAGTTCGCTGGGTGGAAGCAGTTCACCAAGGCCAAGAACGACAACCCGGCCACCTCCCGCGAATCGATCTTGCGGCTCTGGCCGGTGCCGGTGTACATCCAGCTCCAGTAACCGCCGCAACACCTCCCGGGCGGCCTCGGCCGCCCCCTGCCCCTCACCCACCCGGAGCGCCCCATGGCCCCCACCCGTCGTGAAGCCCTCACCACGCTGGGCGCCTCGGCGCTCGCGGGCGCGCTGGCCACCCCGGCCGCCGCGCTCGCGGCACACGCCCCCACGGCGGCGGCTGGGCGCCTCAAGCAGTCGGTGGCGCGCTGGTGCTTTGCCAGCACGCCCATCCACGACCTCTGCCGCCTGGCGCAGTCGCTGGGGCTGGTGGGGATCGACCTGCTCGGCCCCGACGAATGGGAGGTCCCCGCGCGCTACGGGCTGCAGTGCACCATGGGCAACTCCTTCGGGACCATCCCCGTGGGGTTCAACCGGCTGGAGCATCACGACAGGCTGGTGGCCGACGGCGAGGCGTACCTCCCGCGCGCGGCCGCCGCCGGCGTGCGCAAGGTCGTGGTGTTCAGCGGCAATCGCGCGGGGCTCTCCGACGCCGAGGGGATCGCCAACTGCGTCACGGGGATCCGGCGGCTCATCCCCGCGGCGCAGCGGCATGGCGTGGTGCTGTGCATGGAAATGCTGAACAGCAAGGTAGACCACAGGGACTACCACGCCGACCGCACCGCGTGGGCGGTGGAGGTGGCCCGCGGCGTGGACTCGCCGCACTTCCGGCTGCTGTACGACATCTACCACATGCAGGTGATGGAGGGGGACGTGCTGGCCACCATCAAGCGCTACCAGCCGTTCATCGCACACTTCCACACTGCGGGGGTGCCGGGGCGCCATGAGCTGGACGGCGCGCAGGAGCTCAACTACCGCGGCATCGCGCAGGCCATCGCCGACAGCGGGTACGACGGGGTGTTCGCCCACGAATTCATCCCCGTGCGCGACGGGGCGGCCGGGCTCCGTCAGGCGGTGGAGAGCTGCACCGTCTAGCCGGGGGGTTGACCTTCCAGCCAGCCTGCGCGAGCTTCTCTTCATGACCTGCTGCGCACGCTTCACCCCTGCCAAGGGGCTCCTTGGCAACCTCCGACTTACGGGGCGCCTTAGCGGCGCCACGGGCGTATCGCTTTCGAGCGTATCGCTTGTGGCGGCGGTTGCGGTTGGCTCCCGGGAGGCAGGTCAGTCCGTCACGTCCATGTGACGTGTCCTTCGCCCCCTCCCGGTGTCCCGGGGGGGTGCGTGGCCGGTTCGGCATGCGGGGCCCCTCCACACCGAGGGGCCCTTCTCATTTCCGGACCGTGCCATGATCATGCGCTTCGACCACCGCCGCCCCGACGCCCTGTCCACCCCTGCCGTGTCCCACGCGTCCGCCGACGCCACCGGCACCCCCACACTTGGGATCGAGTGGGGGTGGACACGGCAACCCGCCCCCGCGCCCCGCACCGTCGTCCAGGGGTTTGGCGGCGCCTCGGACTACCGGGCGCAGGCCGACGGGGCGCCCTGAGTCACCGTCTGCTCACCCACGGCCTTGCGCGCGGTCTCGCGCATAGCCCCACCGGAGTCCCCGTGCGTCCCACCCTTCCCTTCCCGTGGCTGCTGTGGCTGGCACTGGTGGCCTTCAGCGTGGCCGCCTACCCCCACCCTCCCCGACCAGATTCCGCAGCATCTGGATGCCGGCGGACGGGTCACCGGGACGGTGTTGCGCTCCCCCGCCAGCTGGGGGCTGCTCCCGCTGATGGCCGCGGCGCTGGTGGTGCTCCTGCAGGGGATCGCGCACCAGCTGCCGCGGCGCCCGCACTGGTTCAACTTCCCGGCCAAGGGACAGCTGCTGGCGCTGCCGGCCGCGTGGCGCGCGCCGCTCGTGGCCCACATGCAGCGGTTCCTGGATCTGGTGGCCATTGAGCTGGTGCTGGTCATGGGCGCCGTGCAGGGGCTGCTCTGGCACACCGCGCGCGGTGGCAGCGGCGCACTGGCGCTGCCGCTGGTGCTGGGGCTGACCGTGGTGGGCACCCCGCTGCTGCTGCTGGCCACCAGCCGGCTGAGCGACGCCACCGAGCAGGCGCACCGCCAGTGGACGGAGCGAGGGCGGCCCCCTGCATGAGCCGCCCCCATTCACCAACAGGACCGTGACGGTACGCCGTCAGCTCAGCGCCCCGCCGTCCCGCTCGTGTCCGTCAGCGCCTCCATGAACCGCACCAGCGCCCGCTGCTCGCGCGCATCGAGCTCCAGCGTGGAGAACGGCAGCGTCTGGTTGGGCACCCGCGCCCCAATCCCCGCCCCGCCGCCGCGGTTATAGAAGTCCACCACCTCGGCCAATGTGCGGTACGCGCCGTTGTGCATGTACGGGGCGGTGAGCGCCGCATTGCGCACCGACGGCGTGCGGAACGCATGCCGGTGCGGCTCCGCTCGGGTGATCAGGTAGCGCCCCAAGTCCGGGTCCAGCGTTGCCCCACCGGTCACGGCCCGCTCCGGCACGCCAATCACCTCCACCTCGCTCTCGGCGAACATCGGCGGCACGGTGCCGTTGGTGAGCGGCAGGAAGTGACAGGTGGCGCATTTCCCCTTGCCGGCAAAGAGCGTGAACCCCAAACGCTCCTCCTCGTCCAGCAGCTCGGGGGCGCCCCGCAGCGCGCGGTCCACCCGCGAGTTGAGCCGCGTGAGCGAACGCAGGTAGGCCGCCAGCGCGCGACGCACCCCCACCCCGGTCACGCCGCTCGTCTCGGGGTACGCCTCACGAAAGCGCCGTACGACCGCCGTGTCGCGCGCCAGCCGCTCGGCGGCGCGGTCGGGGGACCCGTGCATCTCCGCCGGGTTCCCCAGTACATCGGTGACCTGGTCTTCCAGGTACGTGGTGCGCAGGTCGGCGAACGACCCCACCTGCACCCCGCTGTTGATCACCGTCGGCGCGTTGCGCAGCACACCGCGCATCCCCGTGCGCACCGCCGAGCGCGGCAGCCCATCGGTGAACGCGCGCCCGGGGAGGTGGCAGCTGGCACAGCTGCGGTCGCCGCCATCAGACAGACGCGTGTCACGAAACAGTGCCGCTCCCAGCGCCGCCTGCGCCGGCGTCTCCGGCGGGGTACCGGGGGCGGCAAAGGCCATGGGGTCAAACGCGTCCTCGTCAAACAGCGTGGTGGCGCGCACCCGCCAGCCACGCCGCTCCTCGGGGATCCCCACGCCGCGCGCATCGCGCACCGAGGCCAGCGCGCGCGCCACCGGATTGGCATGCGCCACGATGAACGTCAGCCGGTCCAGCCGGTCGAAGTCGGGCGCATCGCGCAACGACTGCCGGGCATCGCGCAACGCCGTCTCCAGGGTGTCGCGCAATTCCGGGGCGATCCACGGCTCGTACAGGCGCACGGCGTCATGCACCCCCGCCAGCACCGCCTCCGACTCCACCAGCCCGTCCCCCGACTCGGCGGCGTCAAAGCCGGTGATCCCCAGCGCCACCAGCCGCCCGATGCCCACCTTGGCGGCGTCAAACAGGCGATCCTCGCTGATCGGCTGCCCCGCGGCCGCGGTGCGCAGCCGCCTCACGTGCGCCTGCAGGTTCACCACTTCGCGGTGGGCCATCGCCCGCGCGGAATCCACCGGCAGGTCGTCCGGCGGCGCAAACAGCAGCCCCTCCACCACCTGGAACCCCTCGGGGGGGAACACCGCCTCGGGGCCTTCCTCATCCTCCACACGGGGGAGCGGGGGGCCATTGATGGCCCGGGTGGTGGTGGGGAAGAAGTACGTCGACAGGAACTCGCCACGCTTGTAGGCGTGCCGTGCCGCCCGGAACGCCGCCCGGGGACGAACCCACGCCGAGTCACCGCCCGGCGCTGCCGGTCCCAGCGTGGCCGTCAGCGAGTCGAGCGCCACCTGCAGCGAGTCGATCCCCGCCACCCACTGCGCCGCCACTGCCTGGGGGATGGTGGAGGCCGTGGGCGACGACGGCGGCACGGCCGGCCGATCACCCATACACGCGGCCGCGACGACCACGGTCAACACCACCGCGTGCGCGCGCCACCCGCCCACCGGACGGGATCCGCGGGGGCGCGGCCGATGCGCCGCGCCCCCGAGGGTGGGCTGCCTCACCGGGGCAGCCCCTTCACCACCACCATCTGGCTGGCCTGGTTCTCCGTGGGGCGCACCGTGCCACCGTCCACCCCGGCGTACTTGGCATCGCGCCACGAGTGCGGCTGCAGCGCGATCAGGAAGGTGTTCGGCTGCCCCACCTGGTCGGAGATGTCGATCATGGCACCGTACTCCCACCCCGCCTTGCCTGCCGGGCGCGCCCCAACGGCGTTGTACTTGGCGGCATCCGCCTGCGTGCGGCGGTGGTCCAGCTCCAGCACCGGCACCAGCGCCTTGGTGGCGATGTTGTACTGGTAGATGTAGGCGTCATGCGTCTCGTCGCCGTAGCCGTTGTCATCCTCCTGGATGTACACGTAGTTCTGACCGACGTAGATGTTGTCCGGGTTCTGGAACAGCTTGGCGGGGCCGGTGCGGTCATCCCCGTCCAGGATCACCTCCAGCGTCCCCTTGAGCGGGTCGGCGGCGTCCAGCGTGAGCCGGTAGGCGCGCCCGTACTTGCTGCGGTCATAGCTGGCATTGACGCCGGTGGTGTTCTGGCCGGTGGTCACGAAATACAGCTCGCGCCCCGAGCCCCCCTTGCGGTAGTCGATGTCCTCCACGCGCCCGAACTGCACGGCCTTGAGCGCCGCCGTGGCCTGGTTCACCTGCCGGCCGGTCATCGTCGCGTGGCCGGTGATCTCCCGGAACGCCACCGGATAGCTCTGCCCCACCACCATATCACGCTCGCGCGTCACGTCGTTGGTACGGGCCAGCGCATACAGCTTGCCGTTGTTCAGGTCGCCCAGCGTGTTGGACAGGTACATCGCCACCTGGCCGCCCTCGACGCCGGAGTCGTCGTCGCCGATGAGCACCACCGTCTTCCCGCTGTACGCGTTCTTGGGGAGCGGCACCGCGTTCTCGGTGTTCCAGCGCCCGAAACCGGTCAGGTAGGTGGGGGTGTTGGCGGTCCCCAGCGGGTTCACCGACAGGATCTGCGACTCCTCGTTGCTCTCGCCGGCCGTGAGGAACACCGGCCCGAAGCCGT
>JBEIJM010000175.1:0-6795 GCA_040380205.1 Gemmatimonadaceae bacterium | reverse complement strand
CCCGGCAAAGCCCACGTTCTCGGGCTTCTTGTACCCCGCCGGGGTGGGGAGCGCGCCCAGCAGCCCGCAGTTGCTCGCCGGGGAGCTGTAGTCGAACTCCGAGCAGGGATCCTTGAGCAGCGTCGCCGTGCTCAGCCCGGAAATGGAGGCCACGAAGATGCGCCCCGTCTCGGGGTCGATGGTGGCGCCCCCGTCGATGTTCACGCCACCGCTGGCCCCGGGCGCATACCACGCGCACCTGTACCCCGTGCTGTCGCGTCCGTCGGCCGCGGCCGGCGGGATGTAGTACGGCCCCATGCGGCAGCGGCGCGCCAGCACCAGCGCCGAGTCGCGGATGGCCGGGGTGTAGTCGATCAGGTCCGACTCCAGGAGCCCCTGCTGCGTGTAGGGCGCGGGCTTGCTGGGGATCGGCTGCGTGGGCGAGGCCTGCTCCCCCGGCACCCCGCTGGCCTGCACCTTGGTCTCCGGCATCGGCCAGATGGGCTGCCCCGTCACCCGGTCGAAGACGTACAGCCACCCCTGCTTCGTGGGCTGCGCGATGATCTTGCGCGGCTTCCCGTCGATGGTGACGTCCATGACGTTGGGCGCCATCGGCGTGTCGTAGTCCCAGATGTCGTGGTGCACCATCTGGAAGTGCCACCGGCGCTTGCCGGTCTTCGCATCCAGCGCCACCAGGCTGTTGCCGTAGAGGTTGTCCCCCGGCCGGTGCCCGCCGTACTCGTCCATCAGCGGCATCCCCACCGGGATGTACACCAGCCCCAGCGCCTCATCGGCCGCATACGGCGCCCACGCGTCGGTCTTCCCCACCCCCTTGGTGCCCTGCTTCGAGCCGTTCTTCCAGGTCTCCGCCCCGAACTCCCCGGGCTGCGGCACCAGGTTGAACTTCCACAGCAGCCGGCCGGTGCGGATGTCGAAGCCGCGAATCGTCCCCGGAGGATTGGAGGCGCGGATGGGGTAGTAGCCGTGGATCGACGAATTGCCCACCACCAGCACATTCCCCACCACCATCGCCGGCGAGCTGGCGGCGATCTGCCCGAGGATCCCCACCGTGCCGTCGGCCCCGGTCTTCTTCACCGGGTCCCAGGTCTCCCCCGGTCGCGCCTGGCGATACGGCGCCGCGTCCGAGATGATCAGCGGCCCCGAATCATCCACGGCCAGCGGCACCATGGGATACCCCAGCCCCTCCATCAGGTCCACCACGCCGTTCTTCCCGAACAGCGGGTCGGGGCGCCCCGTCTTCGCGTCGAGCGACACCAGGTGATAGCCGGGGGTCACCAGCAGCACGCGCTCCGCGCGCCCGTCGGTCCAATACGACAGCCCGCGCCCGGCGAACTGCCGGGGCGCCTTCTGCCAGCGGATCCCCTCGTTCAGGCGGTACATCCACAGCGTCTCCCCCGTCTCCGGGTCCAGCGCGGCCGCCACGCGACGCGTGGACGCCACGGTGAACAGCCGGCCGTTGGCATAGAGCGGCGTGGTGCGATAGTACTCGTCCTTCCCGAAGGCGCCCCCCTTCCACTCCCACTGCACGGCCAGCGAGTCGAAGTTGGCGGCGGTCACCTGGGCCAGCGGCGAGTAGCGCGTGCTCCACTGGTCGGCGCCCCAGTGGCGCCACTCGCCATACGCATTGCCGCGCACCAACGGCGATCCGGGCTGCGCCACCGTGCGGGCCCCGACGAGCACCGCGGCCCCGAGGGCGGCGGTGGCCGAAAGGGCGGTGAGGGGGCGGAACCATCGGCGCCTTGCGAGCTCCTGTCGGGTCATCGGCTCTCCACTGCAGCAGAGGGAAGGGGGTGAGCTCCCGTGGCGCGGAGCGCACGGGGGCGGGGACGGACGGGGCCCATCGCCATCGATCCCGCAGGGGACCGGCTGTCGGTGGGGACGGCTTCGATGCGGACCGCCTTGAGCCGGGCGGGATCGGCTTCCAGCGGCGCGCGCCCGGCGGGCATGCCGTTGAGGCGCAGGATGTACGCCACCAGCCAGACGTATTCGTCCTCCGTGAGGCTGCCCGGGGCGGCCTTGGGCATCATCTGGCTGACGTAGTCGTACAGGTCGAACAGGGGGCGCCCGAACCACTTGTTCTCGAATGCCGCCCCCATGTGGGTGGCGGTGGTGTGGCACCCCAGGCAGTTGCCGTTGAACACCTGCCGGCCCTTGGTGGCCTGGTCGGCGGTGTACACCCCTTGGCGCGTGCTGGTGGGGCCCTGCGCCTGTGCCGCAGACGGCGCCGCCGCCAGCAGGGCGCCACCACCCACTGCCAGCCACCAGAGCCGCGTCGGCGCGGACGCGGAGGCCATGGCGCCCGCGTGGGGCCGCGTGCCCAGCTCCCCGTCGGTCGTGCGTGCCGGTGCCGCGGCCAGCCGCCGCATGAGCCCCGCCACCGCCCAGTACAGCGCCACCAGCAGCAACGCGCCCATGACGGCCCGCAGCGCCCCCTGCAGGAACGCGGCGTCCACCACCGGCCAGGCCATGGGGTAGGTGCGCACCACCGCCCACCGGTCGGTCATCCAGTGCCAGGCCGTATGGGCCACCAGGGCGGAGAGCACCACGAGCCCCGCGCGCTCGGGGACCACCGGGCCCAGCAGCCGGTTGAGGAGCGGCACCGCCACCGCCACCGCCGCCACCTGCGCCAGCTCGAGCCCCACGTTGAACGCCGCCAGCGCAGTCACGAGGTGCCCGCCGGCAAACTGCAGGCCGTCGCCCAGCGCCGAGGCGAAGCCGAAGCCATGCACCAGCCCGAAGCCGAAGGCCAGCTGCCACCGCGCCTCCAGGCGCGCCCCCACGAGATTCTCCAGCGCCGTGTACACGATGCTCGCGGCGATGAGCGCCTCCACCAGCGGCGGGAACCAGAGCGCGTCGGGGGCATACCCCAGCGCCGCGGCGGCCAGCGTGACCGAGTGGGCCAGCGTGAAGGCCGTGACGATCCCCACCAGCGGGCGCAGGCGCCGCAACGGGGCCACCAGGCACAACAGGAACAGCAGGTGGTCGAGGCCCCCGGCCAGGTGCTCCATCCCCCACGGCACGAAGCGCCACGCCGCCTGCCACCAGCTGGGGTCCAGGCGCACCGCCCCGGGGTCGCCCGTGAAGGTGAAGGGGCGCTCCCCGCCAGCGGGGGGGCGGTAGAGCAGCGCCGTGACCGTCTCCACCCCCAGGTGGCTCCAGCGCGGATCCACCACCAGATCCGTCACCGGAGCGGCCAAGGGCCACTCCAGCAGGACATCCAGCATCACCTGGGGCGCGGGGATCTCCACCGTGTCGGCGAGCGGCGGCGCACCCAGGTGGGCCAGCGCCGTCTCCCACGCGGCAAAGGCGCCGTCGGACGGGAGCGACGCCCGCACCGCCGCCACCCGCGGTGCCCCCAGGTCGCGCGCACCGTCGCGCACCGCGATCCCGCCCGCCACCCACAGCTGCGCCGCCTCGCGCAGCGCCGGCGCGGCGCGCGGCAGGTCCAGCGCCCCCTGCCCCCGCAACGGGAAGCTGACGTCGCGCATGGCTTCCAGCGGCACGCGCACCAGCAGCCGCAGCCGCGTCGCCTCCTGCTGCAGGAACGCGCGCACCAGCAGGCGCCGAGGCACCTCATGGGCGCGGGCCACCACAGGCCAGCCCACCGCCAACGCCAGCAGCGCCCCCAGCCCCAGCAGGCGGGCCGCGAGCACACGGGATATCCGGGGACGAAGAAGTCTGGACAGGATCGGCACGGGACGTAGCTTCGGGCAAGCTGCACGCGAGCGGCGGGCGAACGGCAGGCAACCGATCAGCGAGCGCCACGCACACGGCACGCGAATTCGATGGCGGGACAGGGGGCGGTCGCGCGTCCGCCGACGATGTCCCGTCGCGAAGCGAACATATCACCCGGTCCGGCATCCCGCACCCATGGGCGGAACCGGCCTCAACCAACGGGAGCGTTGTGATGGCGTGGACGCAAGCAACGAGACGGTGGGTAGCGCTGGGCGCGGCCTTGGCCGTCGTGGTCGCGGCGCAGCAGGGGCTGCAGGCCGCCGACCGCCAGCAGGTCACGGCCCCGCGCTTCGCCGTGGATCCCCTCTGGCCCAAGCCGCTCCCCAACCACTGGATCCTGGGGTCGGTCATCGGCGTGGGGGTGGACAGCCGCGACCACGTGTTCATCATCCATCGCGGCGACTCCACGCTCAACCAGCGCACCGAGGCCGGCGCCGACGCCACGCCCCCCATCGGCGAGTGCTGCCGCTCGGCGCCCCCGATCCTGGAGTTCGACCCCGCGGGGAACCTCGTGAAGGCGTGGGGGGGACCGGGCGCCGGCTACCAGTGGCCCGCCTCCAACCACGGGATCACCCTCGACGACAAGGACAACGTGTGGATCGGCGGCAATGGCCCGCGCGATTCGCACATCCTCAAGTTCTCGCACGACGGGCAGTTCATCGCCCAGTTCGGCACCCCCAACCAGGGGGTGGCCAGCACTGACAGCACCCACTTCGGCCGGGTGGCCAAGATCGCCTTTGACGCCCCCCGCGGCGAGGCGTACCTGGCCGACGGATACGGCAACAAGCGCGTGGCCGTCATCGACATGGGCACCGGCAAGGTGAAGCGGTTCTGGGGCGCCTACGGCAACACCCCCGACGACACGCGCCTCCCCCCCTACGACCCGTCCGCGCCGCTGGCGCAGCAGTTCCGCAACCCGGTGCACTGCGCCGATCCGGCCACCGACGGGCTGGTGTACGTCTGCGACCGCCCCAACAACCGCATCCAGGTGTTCCAGCGCGACGGCAAGTTCGTGAAGGAGGTGCGCATCGCCCCCCTCACCCGCGGCGACGGCGCGGTGTGGGACATCGCCTTCTCCCGCGACCCGGCGCAGAAGTACCTGTACCTGGCCGACGGCAAGAACGAGAAGGTGTACGTGATGGACCGGCAGTCGCTGGAGGTGCTCACCAGCTTCGGCGATGGCGGGCGGCAGCCGGGGCAGTTCTTTGCCGTGCACAGCATCGCCACCGACAGCAAGGGCAACATCTACACCACCGAGACCTACGAAGGGAAGCGGCTGCAGAAGTTCCGCTTCCTCGGCACCGGGAGCGTGAAGCGCGGGCACCAGGGGGTGCCCTGGCCCGCCACCGCGGCGCCCACGCCCCGGCGGTAATCCCGCCGGGCGGCACGCAGTGCCCTGGGTGTGTCGAGGCCCCCGCCGGCTGTGCCGACGGGGGCCTCGACATATGCCCCGCACCGATGGCCGAGGGCGGCCATCACCATCGCGTCAGGGGATGATCCCCTGGCACTCGATCTCCACCTTGGCCCCCGGCACCACCAGCGCCGCGACCACCACGGTGGACCGGGCCGGCGGATTGCTGGGGAAGAACTTGGTGTAGGCCTGGTTCATCCCCTGGAAGTCCTTCACGTCCGTCAGGAACACGGTGCACTTGGTGGCGTTGGCCAGCGTGGTGCCGGCGGCCTTGAACACCTTCTCGGTGTTCTCCAGCGCGCGCGCGGTCTGCCCGCCGATGGTGGTGTCCCCCGGCGCCGTCCCCAGCTGCCCCGACGCCCACAGCTGGTTCCCCACCCGGATCCCCGGGGTGAGCGTAGCCGTGATGCGCTGCCCCTCCCCCACCACGGTCTGGCGCGCAGGGGCCGCTTGCGCCGCCAGCGACGAGGTGGCGAAGATAGACAGCAGGGTAGACGCGACGAGGGCGACGAGGGGTGCCGTGACAGGCAGGCCTCGCGCGCTCGAACGCCGCGCCATGTGCCGTGCGAAACGCATCGCGGTTCTCCGGATCGGGGTTCGGCCGACGGGGGGCGCACCCCGCGCCCTCGTCGCATCCTGTCCGGAACATACTGCGCGCCCCGATTCCGTCCACCGCCTTCCCGTCGCCGCCGTGCCCCTCTTCGACTTCGTGTGCACCGCGTGCCAGCACGCCTTCGAGGCGCTGGTGCGGGGGAGCAGCGTCCCCGCCTGCCCGGCGTGCGGCAGCACGGCGCTGGAGCGGCAGGTGGCGCTCCCCGCCATCAAGACCTCCTCCACCCGAGGCCAGGCGATGGCCGCGGCCAAGCGCCGGGATGCGGCCCAGGGGGCCGAGCGGGTGCACGCCCAGCGCGAGTACGAGCGCAACCACGACGATTGATCCGCGCGGCGTCCGGCCGAGGGGCGGACGCTTGCATGCGGTGCGCACGCGCGGCCAATTAGGGGCTTCACTTTCAACCCTTGGGAGCCTGCCGTGCGCCTTCCCCTGTTGTTGACGGCCGTCGCCGTCGCCTCGCTGGTCACGCCGCCCGCCGCGGCCGCCCAGCCGCGCCTCAACCCGGTGGTGGACCTGCTGGCGGCCGGGAAGCCGGTGTTCGGCCTGTACGCCCCCGCCAACCGGCGCATGGGGCGCGGCGCGGCGCTCCCGCCGGACTCGGTCAAGAGCCCGCTGCAGCTGGCCCAGGACGCGGTGGCCTACTCCCGCGCCGACTACCTCTTCGACGGCAGCATGGAGGGGAATTTCGACGTCGGCATCACCGGCTTCACCGAGTTTGCCAAGGGGATGGAGGCCGCGGGGATGCGGCAGGGCGCGCGCTTCACCCACCCGCTGTTCGTGAAGACTCCCGAGATCGGCGCCGACGTGGCCAAGGCCACGCAGCGCATCGGCCAGCAGCTCAACCTCGGCGTGAGCGGCATCGTCTTCGTGGATGTGCAGAGCGCCGCCGAACTGGAGGCCGGGATCAAGGCGATGCGCTTCGCCTCGGCAGGCGGCACGCGGGCCCCGGCGGTGGGTGACGGCCCCGCCCGCTGGGGGCTCTCGGAGCAGGACTACCGCGCGCGCGCCGACGTGTGGCCGCTCAACCCCAGAGGGG
>JBEIJM010000174.1:0-6824 GCA_040380205.1 Gemmatimonadaceae bacterium | reverse complement strand
AGCGCGCGCGGCTGGAGCGCGAACTGCAGACGGCGCGCGCCACCCGCCAGCGGGAGAACGCCAAGGCCGAGGCGGAGGCCGCGCAGGCCAACGCGGCGCGCGAGGCCAACCTCCGGTCGCGCCGCAAGGAAGGGGGGAGCCGCTTCAACATCCGCTACCAGGGGGGAATCCCCCCCGAGGCGCTCACCCCCGCCGGCGTGATGGCGGCGCTGGCCGACTACGTCGACTTCGCGGCCACCGGCACCAAGGGCGCCGCCGCGGCGGCGGGCGAGACGCTCGCCCTCGTGGAACCCAAGCCGGCCGCCGGCGGTGGCGCATCCGGCGGGCTGGCCGGGCTGCGCAAGGGGCTCTCCATCCGCGACGTGGAAGCCCTCCTGGGCCCCGCCGACACCGCCGCCGAAGAGCGGCAGGGCACCCTCACCGTCCTCAAGCGCGGCTACTCGGCGGGCGGCATGAAGGTCACCACCAGCTTCGTCAACGACGTGCTGATCGACTTCGCCATCAGCCCCCGGTAGTCGCGTCACCCCCGCCGGGGTGACGAATGGGAGTGGGGTGTCGCCCGGGGTGACGAACCGCCCCGGGCGACCGTCCTTGGCACCGGAACCTCCCACGGCCGTCCTGGCCTGACCGGGGTCCCCCGCCCCCCGTCCCCCGGCCCCATGCTCGCGCTGCGCGCCCTCCCCGCTGCCTTCGCCAACTGGAATCAGACCCACGGCGCGCCCTTCGGCGCGCCGCTGCGCGGCGAGTCCGTGCTGCGTCGGGTGCTCTCGGAGGAGGCGCTGCTCCGGCGGCGCGGCCCCTTCGCCATCCAGCCTAACAACACCACGCGCACCTGGGAGTACCCGTGGGCGTTCCACGCCGCCGCCCCGCGCGCCGGAATGGATGTGCTGGAAATCGGCGGGGGGCTGGCCGGCTTCCAGTTCGTCCTCGCCCGGATGGGGTGCCGCGTGGTCAATGTGGACCCCGGCATGGAAGCCACCGGCGTGGGGTGGCCCTGCGACGCCGCCTCCATGGCGCGCCTCAACCGCCTCTTCGGCACCGCGGTCACGCTGCGCAACACGGTGCTGGACCAGGCCGCCCTCGACGACGCGTCCTTCGACCTGGCGTTCAGCATCAGCGTGCTGGAGCACCTCCCGCCGCACGAGCTCGCCGCCGCCATGCGGGAGACCTTCCGCGTCCTCCGTCCCGGCGGCCGCCTGGTCATGACGGTGGACCTGTTCCTCAACGTGCACCCCTTCACCCGCGAGACGGCCAACCGCTTCGGCACCAACGTCAACGTGCACTGGCTGCTGGAGCAGGCCCCCTTCCAGCTGGAGCAGGGGACCCCCGCCGAGCTGTTCGGCTTCGAGGCGTTTGACGCCGAGCGGGTGCTGGCGCGGCTGGATGAACTGCTGGTGGGCGAATACCCCGCGTTGGCGCAGTGCCTGGTCCTGCGGAAGCCCTGAGTCCGGCGTCGGAGGTGGACCGCGCGGAGCCCCAGCGGCCGCACGTCCTCTTCCTCGCCAAGCAGTTCCCCTGGCCCACCAACGTGGGGGCGCGGCAGCGCGCCTTCCACCTGGTGCGCGGACTGGCCCGCCGCCACCGGGTGACCGTGGTGGCGCTCGACGAGCCGCCGGCCCCCGAGGCGCACGCCGCCTTCCTCGCCGCCACCGGGTGCGCTGCCGCATGGTGCGTGTCCACCACCACCTGCCGCGGACGGCAGCCGGCGGGCCCGCGCGCCTCGGTACCGGTGCGCGCGTGGCGCGCCCTCCGCGACCTGCTCGCTTCCCCCGTCCCCGACGCGCACCAGTACTGGTGGTCCGACACCCTGGTGGCCGAGCTGCGCGCCCTGCGCGCGCGGGAGCGGGTGGACGCGGTGTTCGCGTCGCAGTCGTGGATGGCCGAGCACGCCCGCCACGCCGGGTACGAGCAGGTGGTGGTGGATGTGGACGACCTGCTCAGCGACATGGCGCGCCAGCAGCTGCGCGCGCGAGGCTGGTACCCGCGCCGCCCGCTGGACATGCTCCGCGCCGCGCGCGAACGCACCTACGAGCAGGCGCTGCCGTCGCGCTATCCCGCGGTGCTGGTGGCCAAGCCGGAAGACCTGGCGTTCTTCCCCGCGCGACTGCGCCACCGCGTGGCCGTGCTCCCCAACGGCGTGGCCATCCCCGATGCGCCGGCCCCCGGCCCCGGGGGGGAGGACACGCTGCTGTTCGTGGGGACCCTGGGGTATGGTCCCAACGTGGACGCGGTGGAGTGGTTCGTGCGCGAGGTGCTGCCGCGCATCTGGGCGGTGCGCCCTGACGTCCGCTTTCAGGTGGCGGGGTTTGGCAGCGGGGCCCACCTGGCGGAGCTGCTGGACGACGGACGGTGCGCCGTGGCCGAATCCCCCGCCGACCTGGCCCCCTTCTACGCCGCCGCCGGGGTGGTGGTCACCCCCATCCGCACCGGCGGCGGGACGCGCATCAAGGTGCTGGAAGCGCTGGCCCATGGTCGCGCGGTGGTGAGCACCCGCTTTGCCCCCGAAGGGCTGGGGCTGCAGGGGGGCACCGACCTGGAGTTGGCCGACACCCCGGCCGCCATGGCCGACCAATGCCTGGCGCTGCTGGCCGATCCGGCGCGGCGGCAGGCGCTGGGGACGGCGGGACGCGCGCAGGTGGCCGCGCGCTTCGACTGGCGCGGCATCGAGGCGCAGCTGGACGACGTGATGGCGCTGGCCGCGCGGCACGCCACCCATCGGGGATAAGGGCCGGCGCGGTCGGGCACGGCAACGGGCCCGTGGCGCGCCCCCGCGACGCTACAGCTTGTGCGTGGACAGCAGCAGGCTGGTCTCGGTGTTCGCCACCCCCCGCACCTTGCCGATCTGCCGCAGCACCTCGTCGAACTGCTCCAGCGTGTCCGTCGCCAGCTCGGCGACGATGTCCCACCGCCCGTTGGTGGTGTGCAGCGCGCGCACCGCCGGGTAGCCGCGCACCGCGCGCAGCACCAGCTCGGCGTCCCCTTCGGTGCGGATCAGCGTCACCGCCCGGATGCGGTGCGCCGTCCCCTCCGCGCTGGTGCGCACCGTGAACCCCAGCAGCACCCCGTCGGCCAGCAACCGGTCAATCCGGTTCTGGATGGTGCCGCGCGACACCCGCAGCGCGCGCGCCAAGGTGGCCACCGGGGTGCGCGCGTTCTCGCGCAGCAGCGCCAGCAGCTGATGGTCCAGGGTATCCATGGAAAGATAGCGGGTCGAGTTTGACGAAATGCCTTGGATGACCTGACATATCGTCAGGATTGCTCGCGTATTTGTCAACTTCTTGCGCTTGTTGCTGGCACCGAATTCGCCGCATCCTGCGGGCATGACGCGCACCCCTTTCCCGGCCCACCACCGACCGGTCCGCATCATCGGCGTCCCCATGGACCTCGGCGCCAGCCGGCGTGGCGTGGACATGGGCCCCTCGGCGCTCCGCCTGGCGGGGTTGGCCGCGCGCCTCGAAGCGCTGGGGCTCACCGTCCACGACGACGGCAACCTGGTGGTCCCCGACCGCACCCGGCTGGCCGACGCCCTCGACGCGCGCCTGGCGGCCATCGCCGCCACCTGCGCCGAGCTGGCCCACGCCACGGCCCACGCCATCGACCAGGGCGAGGTGCCGCTGGTGCTGGGGGGTGACCACTCCCTTGCCGCCGGCTCGGTGGCGGGGACGGCCACCGCACTGGCCCGGCGGGGTCAGCGGGTGGGGCTGCTGTGGCTGGACGCGCACGCCGACCTGCACACGCCGGACACCAGCACCTCGGGCAATGTCCACGGCATGCCGGTGGCCCACCTGCTGGGGATGGGGGACGCGCGGCTGGCGCGGCTGGCGCCGCACGGTCCTGCGGTGCGCGCGGAGGACATGGCCTACGTGGGGCTGCGCGACGTGGACCCCGCCGAGCGCGCCGCCATCGCGGCGCTGGGGATCCGGGCGTTCACCATGCGCGACATCGACGAGCGCGGGCTGCGCCCCGTGATGGACGAGGCGGTGGCGCACGTGTCGCGCCACACCGGGGGGGTGCACGTGTCGTGCGACGCCGACTGGATCGACCCCGGCGAGGCGCCCGGGGTGGGCACGCCCGTGCGCGGGGGAGCCACCTGGCGCGAGGCGCACCTGGCCATGGAGATCGTGCACGACGCCGGCGTCCTCTGTGCCATGGACCTGGTGGAGATCAACCCCATCCTCGACACGCGCAACGCCACCGCCCAGCTCGCCGCGGAGCTGGTGGCCAGCGCCTTCGGCCGACACATCCTATGACCACCACCGTCTTCGTCCCCGAGACCGCCACCGCCGCCCCCCTCTCCGCGGCCACCGCCGCCTGCCTGGCACAGGAGGCGCAATGGGGCGCCCACAACTACCACCCGCTGCCGCTGGTCGTCCGCGAGGCGGCCGGCGCGTGGGTCACCGACGTGGACGGGCGCCGCTACCTCGACTGTCTCAGCGCCTATTCGGCGGTGAACCAGGGGCACGCGCATCCGCGCCTGGTGCGCGCGCTCACCGAGCAGGCGGCGCGCGTGACGCTCACCTCGCGCGCCTTCCACAACGACCGGCTGGGGCCCTTCTGCGAGACACTCGCCGCGCGGTGCGGCATGGAGATGGTGCTGCCCATGAACACCGGCGCCGAGGCGGTGGAAACCGCCATCAAGGCGGCGCGGCGGTGGGGGTACCGCGCCAAGGGGATCCCGCAGGGGCGCGCCACCATCGTCGCCTTCGAGGGGAACTTCCACGGCCGCACCACCACGGTCGTTGGGTTCTCGTCGGAGGAGGGGTACCGGCGCGACTTCGGTCCCTTTGCGCCGGGGTTCACGCTGGTCCCCTATGGCGACCTGGAGGCGGTGCGCGCGGCGCTCACCCCCGACTGCTGCGCCGTGCTGGTGGAGCCCATCCAGTGCGAGGCCGGGGTGCGCATCCCCCCCGCGGGATTCCTGCGCGGGCTGGCGGCGCTGTGTCGCGCGCACGACGTGCTGCTCATCGCCGACGAGATCCAGACCGGGCTGGGGCGCACGGGCACGTGGTTCGCCTGCGAGCACGAAGGGGTGGTCCCCGACCTCTACGTGCTGGGGAAGGCGCTGTCGGGGGGATGCTATCCCGTGTCGGCGGTGGTGTCGCGCCGCGAGGTGCTGGGGCTGTTCGAGCCCGGGTCGCATGGCAGCACGTACGGGGGTAACCCGCTGGGGTGCGCCGTGGCGCTGGAGGCGCTGGCCGTGCTGGAGGAGGAGGGGCTGGTGGCGCGGTCACGCACGCTGGGCGCGTGGTTCCTGGAGGCGCTGCGCACCCTGCGCCATCCGGCCATCGTGGACGTCCGCGGGCGCGGGTTGCTGTGCGCCATAGAACTGTCGGAGCCGGCGCGCCCCTATTGCGAGGCGCTGCAGCAGCGCGGGGTGCTGTGCAAGGAGACGCACGGCACGGTGATCCGGCTCACGCCGCCGCTGGTGGTGGCGCAGGACGACCTGGCGTGGGCGGTGGCGCAGCTGCGGGCGGTGTTCGCCTAGCGCGCGGGGCGCCGGAGCGACCGGGCGGTCAGCGCGGGGGCACGGGGCGGCGGCGCACCACGGCCCAATGCGCCGTGGCCACGGTGGCCACCACCAGCAGCGACCACCCCTCGCGCGCGGTCATGCGCGAGGCCAGTACCAGCGCCGCGCCAATCCCCAGCACGGCCACCAGCACGCCGGCGGGCACGCGGAACGCCGCCGGCGCCACCACGCCGCCGGTGGCGGTGCGCCCCGCGCGGTCCCACCGGCGGAACACCGGCAGCGTGGCGCACACGCCGCCGTACACGAACAGCCGCGACACCGCCGACAGCGACAGGTTCTGGATCACCGACGCCGACAGCGCCAGCGCGCACGAGATGCCGGCGAAGGCCACGATCGACACCCACGGCGTGCGGAAGCGCGGATGCACCCGCGCCAGCACGGCGGGGAGGTCACCGCGCTCGGCCATGGCCATGGTCATGCGCGGCACGTTGAGCATGCCGGCGGCCAGCCACCCGTACAGCGCCGCCAGCGCGGTGAGGGTGACCAGCGTGGCCCCCACGGGACCGGCCAGCACGGTGGCGGCGTCGGCCAGCGGCGCCTTGGCCCCCCCGGGGTTGGCCACCGTGGCCAGCACCGTGGCCTGCGCCGCCAGGTACACCAGCGTGGCCAACCCCAACCCCGTGAGAATGGCAAAGGGCGCGTCGCGCCGCGGGTCCTTGGCCTCGGCGGCCGCAATCACCGCCGATTCGAAGCCGCCAAAGGCAAACATCAGCAGCAGCACTGCGGCCAGCCAGCCGTCGGCCCCCGACGCCGAGGGGACCGGTGCCGGCACGGCGCGCCCCGCGGCCAGCCAGGCGAGCCCTCCCACCCCCAGCGCCAGCAGCATGGCCGTCTTGGCCACCGCCAGCAGGTTGCTGGCGCGCGCCCCCGACGACACGCCGCGGATGTTCACCGCCGCCAGCCCGCCGAAGAACGCCACCGTCACCACCCGCGCCCCCGTGGCGCTCCCCGCCCACGGCCACAGCGTCCCCAGATAGGTGGCAAACACCCCGGCCTGCGTGGCGGCGGTGATGCACCGCACCAGGTACGCCATCCACGCCATCTGCAGCCCGGGGAAGCGCCCGAACGCCTCCTGCGCGTACACGTAGGCGCCCCCCGCCACCTCGAAGCGCGAACTGACCTCGCAGAAGGCCAGCACCATGGTGGCGGTGCACACCCCGGCCATCACCCACGCCAGCAGCGCCGGCCAGCCGAAGCGCCCGCCGATGTCCCCCGGCAGCACGAACACGCCCGAGCCGATGATGCCGTTGACGACGAAAGCGACCAGGCTCCAGCGCCCGACGGCACGCACGACAGT
>JBEIJM010000173.1:0-6841 GCA_040380205.1 Gemmatimonadaceae bacterium | reverse complement strand
GTCACGCCGTCGGGGGACGGCTCACATCATCGACGGGCGCAGGTCCTGCAGCGCCTTCTTGAGCAGGTCGCTCTTCCTGGGGTCGCAGCTGCGCTCCGCCTCCACCACGGCCAGCGCCTTCCCCAGCGCCGCGCTGCGCGCACCGCCGCTGGCCTTCTCCGCCTCCGCGATGCCGGCGCGCAGCTCGCCCAGCTTCGCCGGCGCCACGCACCCCTTCCGCTCCAGCTGGTCGGTGTACGCCTTGGCCAGCGCGAAGCTGGGGGGCCACTCCAGCTTGGGCTGCCCCTGCGCGTTGAGCTCGGTGAACTTCACCGTGTTCGCCGCATCGATCTCGTTCTGCGTGACGTACTGGCTGGGGATCATCTCCGCCACGTCCAGCCCGCGCGCGATCTCCGAGCTCACGATCTGGCCGTTGTACCAGTACACCGACCAGGAGCCGCCGGAGACCATGCGGGTGGAGTCCACCGGGCCGCGGTCGAACGACGCGATCTCGAAGGGCTTGGCGGGGTCGGTCCAGTCGAACACCGAGATGCCCCCCTGATACCAGGCCTGCACCATGACGTCGCGCCCCGGGATGGGGATGAGCGAGCCGTTGTGTGCCACGCAGTTCTCGTTGGCCGTCTGGTAGGTGGGGATCTTGTAGTAGCTCTTGAACACCAGCTTGCGGTTCACGATCTCGAAGATGGCGTTCGCGCCCCACTCGGCCTTGTCGCCGGCGCGGCACTTGGGGGCGCCGCCGCCGCCCCACTCGTCGCTGAACAGCATCTTGGTGCCGTCGTTGCTGAAGGTGGCCGAGTGCCAGTAGGCGAAGTTGGAGTCGGCCACGGCGTCGAGGCGCACCGGGTTGACCGGGTCGCTGATGTCCAGCAGCAGGCCGTGCCCCTCGCAGGCGCCGCCGGCGAGGCCGAGGGCGGGGTACACGGTGATGTCGTGGCACTGCGAGCGCTCGCTCACCGCACCGTCGCCGCCGCCGCCGGGGGCGGCGGCGAACATGCGGTTCATGACCCCCTGGATCCCGCCGCGCAGCGCGGCGCTGTCCGCGCCGGTGGCCACGCCGCTGCCACCGCGGGCCTTCACGATGGAATCCAGCGCCATGCGGACCAGCTGCGGCGGGACCACCATGTCCGCGCCCGACTGCGGGTTGCGCGCGATGAAGGCGCCGGCGGCGCGGGCGCGCGCCAGCTGCGAGGACGCGGCCTCCTTGTCGGCATCGGAGAGGCCGTGGCGCGGCGGCTCCTTGAGGCCGGTGAAGATGTTGGCGCGCCCGACCACCGCGGCCTTGGACGGGTCGGCGAGCGGCACCTTGATGATCTCGATGCGGAGGCGCGACGAGCTCGCGTCGGCGGCGGCCACGTCGCCCGCGCACCCGGCCAGCTCCGCCGAGGGGCGGATGGAGGAGGAGCCGGAGACGTAGATGTAGATGTTCTGCTTGTCCTTGGGGTCCTCGAGCACCGTGTGCGTGTGCGAGCCGCGGCACGTCTGCACGTTGGCCACCAGCTTGGGCGCCTTGATGTCGGTGATGTCGAAGACGCGCACGCCGCGCATGCGCTGGCTGCTGACCGTCTCGCGCACGCCGCCGGGCGCGCAGTCCACGCGGCCGTTCTGCGCCTCGGCGGACATGAACATCAGGTTCTTGTACACCGACACGTCGTTCTGCGAGGCCGGGCACGCGTACGCGGTGACCAGCGCCGGCTTGGCCGGGTTGCTGATGTCCCAGATGACGGGGCCGTTGTAGTTCCCCTGGATGACGTAGTTGCCGGTGAAGGCCAGGTCGGAGTTGGTGATCCCCAGGAAGCCCGCGGGGGAGACCGCCTTGGAGGTGACCTTGAGGTTGGAGACCGCCTCGCCGGCGTCGAAGAGCCCGGCCTTGAGGGCGTTGCGGGGGTCGGAGGCGGGGGCGGGCGCCGGGGTGGGCTTGGCGCCGCTGCAGCCGGCCACGGCGGCCAGCGCGGCCACGGCGGCCAGCCGGCCCAGCGCGGCGGGGAACGGAAGGGTCATGCGGAGTCCTCGAAGGTGAACGGGCGGGGTGGAACGGGAACTACGGCTGGGGGGGCGGCGGCAGGTGCCCCATTTCGAGCAGCATGGTGACCATGCGCTTGATCTCGGTGGATTGGTCCACCTCGACGTCGTTGGCAAACTTGAACACCGTCTCGTCCTGCCCCGCGCCCGGGGCCTGGAAGAGGGTGCGCACCATCCCCACGGCGCCGCGGTGGTGCTGGATCATGTAGGTGAGGAAGAGCCGGTCGAAGTCGGGGCCGCGGGCGGCGTCCAGCTCGGCCAGCTGCGCGTCGGTGAGCATGCCGGGCATGGTCATGGCGCCCATGGCGTGGCCGGCGTGCCCCATGTCGTGCCCCGCGTGCGCCCCGCCCGCCACGCCGGGCATGGTGACGGCGCCGGTGGAGTCCACCGTGGGGGCGGGGCGGAGCCGGTCGGTCAGCCACGTCTGCATCAGGCGGATCTCGTCCGTCTGCGCGTTGATGATGCGCGCGGTGAGCCGCTGCACGGCCGGCGAGGCGCCGTGGGAGGGGGCCCACCGGGAGATCACGATGGCCTGCGCGTGGTGGTGGATCATCCCCGTCATGAAGTCCACGTCGGCCTGCGTCCACGGGTAGCGGAGGCTGTCGGCGCGGGCGCGGGCGATGGCGCCGGCCTCGCCCATCTGGAAGACCGGGGCGGCGGACCGGGCGGAGGCGCAGGCGCCCAGGGCACCCGCGCCCAGCGCCACGGCCAGCAGGGGAAGCAGTCGGGAGGTCATCCTCCAAAAATACTGTCGGGAGCCCCCGCGCGGATGCAGGTTGGGGGGATGCCCCCCCTTCGCGTCGTCCCGCTGCCGGCGTGCGCGCCGGCCCTCCCCCTGCTGGCGTGGCTGGCGGCCGCGTCCGCCCCGCTCCCGGCCCAGCCCGCCCCGTCGGTCCCCCGCGCCGAGCAGCTGCGTGCGGCGCTCCCTCGCGTGGACTCGCTGCTGCAGGCCTTTGCCGCCCGGAGCCGCGTGCCGGCCATCGCGTATGGCGTGGTGGTGGACGGACGGTTGCTGCACGTGGCGGCGGCGGGGGTGCGGGACGTCCCCGCGGCGCTGCCGGTGGACACCGGCTCGGTGTTCCGCATCGCCTCCATGTCCAAGAGCTTTGCCGCCGCGGCGATCCTGCAGCTGCGCGACGCGGGGCGGTTGCGGCTGGACGACCCCGCCGAACGGTACGTCCCCGAACTGGCCACGCTGCGGTATCCCACGAGCGACGCGCCGAAGATCACGGTGCGCCACCTGCTCACGCACAGCGCCGGCTTCCCCGAGGACAATCCGTGGGGGGACCAGCAGCTGGCAGCCACCGAGGCGGCGCTCTCGGGCATGGTGCGGGCCGGGATCCCCTTCTCCACGGCGCCGGGGACGGCCTACGAGTATTCCAACCTGGGGTTTGCGCTGCTGGGGCGCATCGTGCGGAACGTGAGCGGGATGCCGTATGCGCGGTACCTGCGCGAGCGGATCACGGGGCCGCTGGGGATGGGGTCCACCTTCCTCGAAGCGCGCGACGTCCCGGCGGCGCGGCTGGTGAAGGGGTACCGGCTGGAGGACGGGGCGTGGCGCGAGGAGCCGCCGCTGGCGGACGGCTCCTTCGGGGCGATGGGGGGGATGCTCACCTCGGCGGCGGACCTATCGCGGTGGGTGGCGTTCCTGCTGGACGCGTTCCCGGCGCGCGACGGCGCCGACTCGCCGGTGCTGTCGCGGGCGTCGCGGCGCGAGATGCAGCAGCTGGCGCGCTTTGGCTCGGCGTCGGCGGTGCGCGGCGCCGACGGGGTGCCGGTGCTGACCTCCGGGGGGTACGGCTACGGGCTGCGGGTGTCGGCCACCTGCCTGTCGGGGCATGTGGTGGCGCATTCGGGGGGGCTGCCGGGGTACGGCTCGCTGATGCAGTGGCTGCCGGAGGCGGGGGTGGGGATCATCGCCATGGGGAGCCTCACGTACACGTCGTGGGGGACGCCGGTGTCGCAGGCGCTGGCGCTGCTGGCGGAGACCGGGGGGACGGCGCCGCGCGCGCCGGTGCCGTCGCCGGCGTTGGTGGCGATGCAGCAGCAGGTGACGGCGCTGGTGCAGGCGTGGCGCCAGCCCCTGGCCGACAGCGTGGCGGCGATGAACCTGTTCCTGGACGAGAGCGCGCCGCGCCGGGCGGCGGCGATTGGCGCGCTGCGCGACGCGGCTGGGGGGGCGTGCCGGGCGGAGGGGCCGCTGGTGGCCGAGAACGCGTTGCGCGGGGAATGGAAACTCCGCTGTGCCACGGGGGCGCTGCGGGTGGCGATCACCCTGGCGCCCACCGCGCGGCCAGGGGTGCAGTACCTGGCGGTGCGCCCCATGGCGGCGGGGGAGACGCTGGAGAAGCCGCGGAGCTGCCGGTAGGGGCAAGGGCCCGGAGGGGTGCGGACCCCGCCCGGGGGGGCGGGGCGTTGCTTGCCGTCCGCCCGTCCAGTCTATTTCGCTCAGCCCGTCCGCTTCGGGTCCGCCCGCACTCCTTCGTCCCAATGGCCACGCCCCCTCCCGTCCCCGCCGAACGGTCCGAGCTGTCCCTGCTGCGGCTCCTGCTGGACGCCGGGCGCCAGTTCAACTCGGCGCTGGCGTTCGACGAGATCGTGCAGGTGGTGATGGACCGGGTGATCGCCGAGTTGCGGGCCGAGCGCGGCGCGCTGTTCGTGCTCAACGAGGACGGCGTCCTGTCGCTGGCTTCGGCGCGGGGGATCGACCACCGGGAGATTGCGGGGTCGGATTTCGCGGTGTCGCGCGGGCTGCTGGACCAGGTGGTGTCGACGCGCGAGGGGGTGCTCACGTCGAACGCCATGCTGGACCCGCGCTTCGCCGCGTTCGGGAGCGTGTCGCTGCACGCGCTGCGCTCCATCCTGTGCGTGCCCGTGCTGTTCCGCGGCACCCTCACGGGGCTGCTGTACGTGGACAACCGCATCCGCGACGGCCTGTTCGACGAGGGGAGCCTGAAGCTGCTGCAGGCGATCGCGGAGCAGGCGGCGGGGGCGATCGAGAACGCGCGCTTCGACCGGATGCGGCGCGAGGTGATCATGGTGCTGGCCAACGCGATCGAGGCGCGCGACGCGTACACGGGCGGGCACGTGGAGCGGGTGTGCGGGTACAGCCTGGCGACGGGGCGGCAGCTGGGGCTCTCCAGCGCGGAGATGCACGAGCTGGAGGCGTGCGCGATCCTGCATGACGTGGGGAAGATCGGCGTGCCGGACGCGGTGCTGCACAAGCCCGGGAAGCTGACGCCGGAGGAGCGCACCGTGGTGGAGGCGCACGCGACGCTGGGGGGGGAGCTGGTGGCGCCCATCGGCGTGTCGGGGCGGGTGAAGCGCGGGGTGGCCGAGCACCATGAGAAGTTTGACGGCACGGGCTATCCGGCGGGGAAGCGGGGGACGGACATCGAGCTGTATGCGCGGATCGTGGCGGTGGCCGACACGTGGGACGCGATGACCACCGACCGTCCCTACCGGGCGGCGCTGTCGGCGGCGGTGGCGGCCGCGGAGCTGCGGCGGTGCGCGGGGACGCAGTTCGACCCGGCGGTGGTGGAGGCGTTCCTGACGGCGCACGGGGAGCCCGGGGGGCGCTGAGGGCTGTTCCCTAAGGGGAACGGTGGTGGCGGGGTGTTGCCGACGGGCCCGGGCGGTCGTCGCTGGGGGTCCCCCTGCGCCCCCTGCTCCCGGATCCTTCCGCCGCGTGCCCCTCCCCGAATCCCTCGTGCCTGCATCCGTGGCGCCGCTGCCAGAGGGGCGTGCGCCCCTGCGCGCCGCCGTTGGGGGCGAGGATCGACTGCGCATCCGGGTGCTGTTCTTGATTGCCGCCGGGTGCGGGGCGCTGATGCTGCCGCTGGCAGCCTTCCGGTGGAGCGCCGGGGCGCATTCGCGGGCGCTGTTCAACCTGTTCCTCGCCGTCGTGTGCTTTGCGCTGGCAGCCGGGCTGCACCGGGCCAAGCGGCTGGGGGTGCTGGGGTGGGTGATGGCCGCCGTGCCGTTCCTGGGATCGGTGGTCACGCAGCTGATGGAGCGGGACACCGTGGCCGCGTGGGTGTTTCCGTGCCTGGTGACCTACTTCGTGATCTTCGGGCGTCGCACGGCGACGGTGGCGGCGGGGGTGAACCTGGCGGTGCTGGGGGGGCTCACGGCGGTGGTGCTGCGGGCGCCGGCGGTGCAGCTGGTGGTGCTGCTGGTGTCGGCCAGCTGGACCGTGGGGCTGATGATCGCGCTGGTGACCGAGGTGGAGCAGAAGCGGCGCGAGATCGAGCGGCTGGCCACGAGCGATCCCCTGACGGGGACGGGGAACCGGCGGGCGCTGACCGAGGCGTTGTGGCATGCCCGTCGGCAGCTGGCCCGGCATCGGGAGGAGGCCAGCCTGGTGCTGCTGGACCTGGACCACTTCAAGGCGGTGAACGACCGGCACGGCCACGAGGCGGGGGACCAGCTGCTGGTGGAGCTGACGCGGCTGGTGCGGTCGCGCATCCGCGACGCGGACCAGCTGTTCCGCTACGGCGGCGAGGAGTTCGTGCTGCTGCTGCGGCACACGCCGCTGGACGGGGCGGAGCGGATGGCGGAGGAGCTGCGCGGGCTGCTGGCCTCGCAGCTGGTGTCTCCAGGGGGCGGGGTGACGGCGTCGTTCGGGTGCGCGGAGCTGGCGCCCGGGGAGGAGCCGTCGGAGTGGCTGACCCGGGCTGACGCGGCGCTGTACGCGGCCAAGGGGGCGGGGCGGAACCGGGTGGTGAGCGCGGGGCCGCGCGCGCCTGGGGGCGACGGGCGCGCGGCCGGGCACCCTTCCCTCGTGGCGGTCCCGTGACAAGGTTGAAGGCATGCCGCCCAT
>JBEIJM010000172.1:0-6844 GCA_040380205.1 Gemmatimonadaceae bacterium | reverse complement strand
TCTGTTTTGTTTTGTTTTTCAGGTGTGTGTCTTCCCCACCCCTCCCCCACTCTCGCGGCCCGGCGCCCCCCAGCGCTGCTTGGGCCCGGCGGCGGCGCCCCCCCCCCGCCACGCCCCGGTGGCACCGGGGCGACTAGCTTTCAGGGCATGTCGAAGACGTCCACCCCCTATCGCGCGCTCCCCGTGGAGCGGCGCGTCTCGCTGGTGACCCGCGCCATGCAGCGCCACAAGGCCAGCCGCCTCCTGTACGCCCAGCGCATCGCCGCCAAGGGCGGCGGCTTCCGCGCCGCCACCCTGGCCGGCTGGCCCCCTGAGAAGCTGGCCCGCGAATTCGTGCGTCTCAACGCGCAGGCCGGCAACGACGAGCTGGAGCTGCTGCAGCTGCTGTATGTGGACCTGGAACCCGAGTACCAGGTGACGTTCCTGGAGGCGTGCGGCGTGGCCCACGAAAACGGGGTGATCCCCGAGTCGCTGGAGCCCCCCTATGCGACCGCCGAGGTGGTGGCCGCCGGCGTGGCCGCGGTGCTGGCGGCGCATGGCGACGCCGGGCGGCACTACCTGGAGACGCTGGTGGTGTACAACCTGGCGGCGTGGCCCGGGCTGGACGCGGCGCTGGCCGGGGTGCCCTGACGGGAGCGCCCGGCACGCCGATGCGACGAGGGGGGCGCTTAGGAGATTCCACGGCGCCCCCATCTTCGCATCGCTCAGCGCCGTCCTCAGCGCATCCCGAACATCCCGCCGCCGCCAAAGGGCATGCGGGGCATGCCGGGGAAGCCCCCCTTCCCGCCCCCGCCGCCGCCCAGCTTCTTCATCATCTTCTGCATCTCGCGGAACTGCTCCAGCAGCCGGTTCACCTCGCTCACCGGCCGCCCCGCCCCCTTGGCAATGCGCAGCCGGCGCGAGCCGTTCAGCAGCTCCGGCTTCTTCCGCTCCCCCGGCGTCATCGACAGCACGATCGCCTCCACGTGCTTGAGGCGCTTGGGGTCCATCTTGACGTCCTTCAGCATCTTCGCGTTCACGCCCGGCATCAGCTTGAGCAGGTTCTCCAGCGGCCCCAGCTTCTGCATCTGCCGCATCGCGGTGAGGAAGTCCTCCAGGTCCATCCCCTCCTTGCGGACCTTCTTCTCCAGCCGCTTGGCCTCGTCGGCGTCGAACGTCGCCTGCGCCTTCTCCACCAGCGACACGATGTCGCCCATCTGCAGGATGCGCCCGGCCATCCGCTCGGGGTGGAACTCCTCCAGCGCGTCCGACTTCTCCCCGGTGCCGATGTACTTGATGGGCTTCTTCAGCACGCCGTAGATGGAGAGCGCCGCGCCGCCGCGCGCGTCGCCGTCCATCTTGGTGAGGATCACGCCGGTGATCCCCAGCGCGTCGTCGAAGCCCTTGGCGATGCGCACCGCCTCCTGGCCGGTCATGCCGTCGGCCACGAAGAGGATCTCGTCGGGGCTGATCGCCTGCTTGAGGCGCACCAGCTCCGCCATCATCGCCTCGTCCACCTGCAGCCGCCCCGCGGTGTCCACGATCACCACCCGGTCGCGGGCCCGCACCCCCTGCTCGATGCCGTCGCGGGCGATCTTCACCACGTCGGTGGTGGTGCGGTCGGCGTACACGGGGATCTCCAGCGCCTTCCCCAGCGTCTCCAGCTGGTCGATGGCCGCCGGGCGGTACACGTCGGCGGCCACCAGCCGGGCCCGCTTCCCCTCCAGCGCCAGCTTGCGCGCCAGCTTCCCCGCCGTGGTGGTCTTCCCCGACCCCTGCAGCCCCACCAGCATCACCCGCGAGGGAGGCACCGTCCCCAGCTTGAGCCCCTCGCGCCGCTCCCCCAGGAGCGCCGTCAGCTCGTCGTGGACGATCTTGACCAGCTGCTGGGCCGGCTGCACCGACTTCACCTGCAGCGTCCCCACCGCCTTCTTCTCGACCCGCTCCAGGAACTCCCGGGTGAGGGCGAAGTTGACGTCGGCCTCCAACAGGACGCGCCGGACCTCGCGCAGCCCCTCCTTGAGGTCGGCTTCGGTCAGGACCCCGCGGCCGCGGAGCTTCGCAAAGACGTTGCCCAGTTTTTCGGAGAGATCGTCAAACATGGGTCAAGCCTAACCCGCCGCGCCCCCCCCGGACAACCGCCGGGTGCCCGCCGCCTCCCGCCCCCCGGCCCACACCGCCCGGCGCCCGGGCCCCCGGGCGCCTCCGCGAGTACATTGCAGGGATGTGCCACGGGGGCGGGACGTGCCGCCCCCCGTGATCCCCCAGCCGGTCCCGTCGTGTCCCGATCTCCCTCGCGCAAATCGGCACCCCCCATGCCGCGCGGGCAGCGGACGGAGGAAATCCTCCGCGCCGAGCTGCCCCCGGCACTCCCGCTCATGGCGCTGCGCTCCACCATCGTCTACCCCCTGGGGACGATCGCGGTGCAGATGGGGGCCCCCGAAAACCTCGCCCTGCTGCGGGCGCACGAGGAGTCGGGGCTGGTGGTGGCGCTGGTGGTCGCCTCGGGGGAGGGGGACGACGTCATTGATCCCGAGAAATTCGTGGGACGCGTGGGAGTGGCCGCCCGCGTCCACGAGCGCATCAACCTCCCCGGCGACACCATCCAGATCACGCTGCAGGGGCTGCGCCGCATCACCATCGAGGGGATCGACCAGCGCGCGCCCTACGCCATCGCCCAGGTGCGCGGCGTCCGCGAGACGCCGGTGGACGCCGGCGAACTGGACGAGCTGGTCACCCGCACCATCGCCGCGGCCGAGACGCTCGCCGAGCTGGTGGAGCGCATCCCCGACGAGGTGCCGCAGGTCCTCAAGATGAACGTCTCCGATCCGGGACGGTTCGCGGACCTGGCGGCCACCAACATGAACCTCCGCATCGCCGACCGCGAGGAGGTGCTGCAGCGCCTCGACATCGGCCAGCGCATCCGCTTCATCCTCTCGCGGCTGGAGCGCGAGGTGGCGCGCGCGCGCGTGATGGAGGACGTGAAGAAGCAGACCGAGGTGAAGATCGAGCAGCACCAGCGCGAGTTCTACCTGCGCCAGCAGCTCCGCGCCATCCAGGCGGAGCTGGGGGAGACCGACCCGGCGGAGCGCGAGTCCACCGACCTGCAGCAGCGCATCGACGGCGCGGGGCTCCCCGAGAAGGTGGCCGCCGAGGCGCGGCGCGAAGTGGAGCGGCTGCGGATGCTCTCGGCGGCCTCCAGCGAGTACCAGGTGGTGCGCACCTACCTCGACTGGCTGCTGGCGCTCCCCTGGGCCTCGCGCAGCGCCGACGACCACGCCATCACGCTGGAGACGGTGGAGCAGGCGCTGGACGACCGCCATTACGGGCTGGCCGAGGCCAAGGAGCGCATCGTGGAGTACCTCGCGGTGCGCAAGCTGCGCGGGGGCGACCCCACCGGCTCCATCCTCTGCTTCGTGGGGCCGCCGGGCACCGGCAAGACGTCGCTGGGCGAGGCCATCGCCACCGCCATCGGGCGCGCCTTCTACCGCATCGCGGTGGGCGGCGTGCGCGACGAGGCGGAGATCCGCGGCCACCGGCGCACCTACGTGGGCGCCATGCCCGGCCTGCTCCTGCAGGCGCTGCGCCGCGTGGGGGTGCGCGACCCGGTCATCATGATCGACGAGATCGACAAGATGGCCAACGGCGGCGCCGCCGGCGACCCGGCGGCCGCCATGCTGGAGGTGCTCGACCCGGCGCAGAACGCCGGCTTCGTGGACCACTACCTCAATCTCCCCTTCGACCTGTCGGGGGTGCTGTTCATCTGCACCGCCAACAACCTCTTCGACATCCCCGGGCCGCTGCGCGACCGCCTCGAGGTCATCCGCATCGCCGGCTACACCATCGAGGAGAAGGTGGAGATCGCCGAGCGGTACCTGGTGCCGCGGTTGCTGGCCGACCACGGGCTGGACGCCGACGACCTGGCCTTCTCCCCCGCGCTGCTGGCGTTCATCGCCAGCCGCTACTCGCGCGAGGCGGGGCTGCGCACGCTGGAACGGTCGGTGGCCGCGCTATGCCGCAAGCGGGCGCGTGCCAAGGCGGCCGGCGACCTGTCGGCCTGGGCTCCCGACGAAGCGCGCGCCGAGGAGCTGCTGGGCCCGCCGCGCTTCTCCCCGGAGGCCGCCGAGCAGGAGCCCGAGGTGGGAACGGTCACCGGGCTGGCGTGGACCAGCACGGGCGGCGACCTCATGACCATCGAGGCGCTCCAGATGCCCGGCAGCGGCAAGCTCACCGTCACCGGCCAGCTGGGGGAGGTGATGCGCGAGTCGGTGGATGCCGCGTACTCGTTCGTGCGCTCGCGCGCGGTGTCGCTGGGGATCGCCGAGCGCAGCTTCCGGGAGTCGGACCTGCACCTGCACTTCCCCGCCGGCGCCGTCCCCAAGGACGGTCCCTCGGCCGGCACCGCCGTGACCCTGGCCGTGGCCAGCGCGCTGGCCCGTCGCCCCGTGCGCCGCGACCTGGCGCTCACCGGCGAGGTCACCCTCCGCGGCAAGGTGCTGGAGATCGGTGGCGTGAAGGAGAAGGTGCTGGCCGCCTATCGCGCGGGGCTGCGCGAGGTGTTCCTCCCCAAGGGGAACGAAAAGGACCTGCGCGACATCCCCGGCGAGGTGCGCGACAAGATGGCGTTCACCTTCACCGGGACCATGGACGAGGTGCTGCACCTGGCGCTGCTCCCCGCCGCCGACCCGCACCCCGCCGATGCCCCGCCGCTGGACGCCCTGGTGCTGGAGCCCCTGGGGCTGGAGCCGCCAACGCGGGGTGACGGCGCGCTATCCCCCCGCGCGAAGGGCGTGAAGCAGCACCCCCACTAGCCCGCCCACCAGCGTGCCGTTGATGCGGATGAACTGCAGGTCGCGCCCCACCTGCAGTTCGATCTTCCGCGACGTGGCCTCGGCGTCCCAGGAGGCCACCGTGCCGGCGATGAGCGCGGCCACCTCGCCGCGCGCCTGCCCGACCAGCGCCACCCCCAGCCGCCCCACCACGGCGTCCACCCGGGCGGCCAGCACCGGGTCGGCGGCCAACCGGGCGCCGGCCTCCGCCAGCCACCGCTCCAGCGCGTCGGGATCCTCCGCCGTGTCCGCCCCCACCCGCTCGGCGTACGCTGCCAGCCGCCCCTTGGCGTCCTGCCACACGTCGTGGGCAAAGGCGGCCACCGCCGGATGGGCCAGCAGCTCCCCCTTGAGCGCCTCCGCGCGCGCCATCGTGGCCGGGTCCTCGCGCAGCGACGTCACGAAGCGCGCCACCGCCTCGTCGTAGCGCTGCCGCAGGGGGTGCGCCGGATCGGCCGCCACCGCCGCCAGCGTCCGCTCCACGGCGGTGACCACGCGGTCCCCCAGCTTTTCCTCCACCTTGCCAGGCACCCACCAGGGGCTCTCCGCCCGGATGCGCTCCCGAATGAGCGCATCGTTCTCCGTGAGCAGCCGGGCCGCCAGCCGCAGCGCGTCGTCCAGCAGCGCATGATGGCGCCCGCCCGCAGTGACCAGCTCCAGCGCCCGCGCGGCCAGCGGGGCAGCCGGGGCCCGCCGCAGCCGCGTCACGATGCCCCGGTCCACCAGCTGCTGCACATCGTCGTCGCGCAGTAGCGCCGCCCCGCCGTGCAGCACCCCCGCCGCCTGCGCCGCCACTCGGCGCGCGTTGGCGGGGTCGGCCAGCCAGGTGCCCAGGCGGTGGGCGGGGCGCAGCGCCTCCAGCTTGGCGGCCACCACGTCGGGGGCCAGAAAGAAGCGCTGCACGAAGTTCCCCAGCGCGGCGCCAATGCGCGCCTTGCGCGCCGGGATGATGGCGGTGTGGGGGATGGGGAGCCCCAGCGGGCGCCGGAAGAGCGCCGTCACGGCAAACCAATCGGCCACGCCCCCCACCATGGCGGCCTCGCTGAAGGCCCGCACCCACGCCAGCCACGGATAGTGGGGCTCCCACCGCAACGCGGCCGCGTAGGCCGCGGCGGCCACCACCAGCAGCGCCGTGGCCACCCGCTGCATGGCCACCAGCCGAGCGCGGCGGAGCTCGTCGTCGGCGGTGGGGCGAAGCCCTTCGGGAAGCTCGTCGGCAGTGGCCATCATGACCTCATCAACGCGAGCGCATCACGCGTGTTTCAGCGGGCACCCAAACAGCACGAACGCTGCATCAGCACCCGATCAGATCACTGAACGGCGACCTTGCCCACGTCGATCGGCGATCGCGACAGCGTCGCCGGCACGTCCACGTACGTCACCACCGCCACCCCGCCCGCGCGCGGCGACACCGTGATCACCACCGTGCGCGCGCCCCGCGTCCCGCGTGCCGGCACGGCGATCCGCCGCTCGGTGGCCCCGGCCGGGAACGTCAGCTTCCCCAACCCGTGGCGCTTGCGCGCCGCTTCCGCCGCCGCATCCAGGAAGTCCCCGGCGTCCACCGCCGAGCGCCAGCTGGTGGCCCACACCAGCGCGTCCCCCGCCGGCGTGCGCACCACCGCCATCCGATCGCCGGTGACCCCCCCCGCCGCCCGACGCACCACCTCCTCGTCGGTGATCTGCTGCGTCAGGAACAGCCGCGTCTCGAACTCCCCGAAGCTGTTGCTCCACAGCAGCGACCCGGTGGTGGGGGCCGGCAGCGTCACCACGGTGGGGCGCAGCCGGTTGGCCGCCTCGGTGAAGTAGGCGTCGTCGTGCAGCAGCTGCGCGGTGGACACCGGCAGGTCTCCGTACAGCGTGGACTCCGGGCGCTGCAGGATGTAGCGCCGCACGAAGTCGGCGCCGCCCAGGTAGGGGAACAGCAGCCCCTCCCGAATGGCCATGGGCGCGGCGGCAAACACCGGCATCCCCCCCTGCCCGTCGCGGATCATGTCGCGGATGCGGTCCCACCCGCCCGGCATCTTCATCATCGGCCC
>JBEIJM010000171.1:0-6905 GCA_040380205.1 Gemmatimonadaceae bacterium | reverse complement strand
CCGATGCCTGCCCTTGCCACGACTGTGCTGCACACCCCGATCCATACCCCCGCGCCCGCCCTGGTTCCCGTAGGGCGCCCCCCCGCCACCCCCCTGGAGCTGGGCAACGCCCTGCTCGCCCAGGGGGCGCACCGCCGCGGCATCCGTCCCAGCGGGGAACTGGTGCGGGTGGCGCTGCTGGACGACCAGCACCTCATGCGGCTGGGGTTGCGCGCGCTGCTGGCGCAGGACCCGCGGCTGCAGCTGGTGGGGGACGGTGCGCGCCTGGAGGAGGTGGAACGGCTGGTGGTGCACGGCGGCGCGCAGGTGGTGCTGCTGAACGCCGACATGGAGGGGGGAGTGGCGGCGCTGCAGCGGCTGTCCCAGCTGGCGGCGGCGCCCCGCGTGGTGGCGCTGGGGGATGACGAGCACCCCGACCGCATGCTGGCGCTCTTCCGCGCGGGCGCCTTCGGCTACCTCCCCAAGTCGGTGCAGCTCCCCGAGCTGCGCGACGCCATCGAGGCGGTGGCGGCGGGGGGCACCTACGTGCGCGCCAGCACGGCGCGGGCGATGGCCTCGGGGCTGCGCGCACCGGGGAGCCCGGGCCACGGGCACGCCAACGGCCACGCCAATGGGCAGGCCAACGGGCACGCCAACGGGCACGCCAACGGGCACGCCAACGGCTCGCGCCAGCTGCTGGAACGCCTGAGCGGGCGCGAACAGACGGTGTTCACCCTCATCGCGCGCGGCTACAGCGGCCCGGAAATCGCCGCGCAGCTGGGGATCACCGCCAAGACGGTGGACACCTATCGCCACCGCATCCACGAGAAGATCGGCGTGCAGCACCGGAGCGCCTATGTGCAGGCGGCGCTCGACGCGGGGCTGCTGGCCACGGGGTGACGCGCCGCCGGTTCAACCCTTGCAACACCGCAGCACTGCAGCACCCGTGTCGCCCCTGGGCGGCACCCATCCACGATCCGTGCAACCCCTCAGGAGGCGCGCCGCCATGAAGAGCAACAGCGAACTGCAGCAGGACGTGATCGACGAGCTCCGCTGGGACCCCTCCACCCGCGACTGCGAGATCGGCGTGGCCGCCCGCGATGGCGTGGTGACGCTGTCCGGCGAGGTGATGACGTACGCGCAGAAGCTGGCCGCCGAGGCCGCGGCCGAACGGGTGGCCGGCGTGCGCGCGCTGGCGGAGGACCTCAAGGTGAAGCTGCCGTCGATGCTGGAGCGCAGCGACACCGACCTGGCGCACGCCTGCCTGAACGCGCTCAAGTGGGACGTGGACGTCCCCGACGAGCAGCTGCAGCTCAAGGTGGAGAACGGCTGGGTGACCCTCGAGGGGACGGTGGGGACGCACTTCCAGCGGCAGGCGGCCGAGCGCGCGGTGCGCTACCTGACCGGGGTGAAGGGGATCATCAACCACGCGGCCGTGAAGCCGTCGGGAGTGTCGCCGGTGGAGGTGGGGCGCAAGATCAAGGCGGCGCTGCACCGCAGCGCGGAGCTGGACGCGTCGCGCATCCAGGTGGAGGCGCACGACGGGCGCGTGACGCTCAAGGGGACGGTGCGGTCGTGGGCGGAGCGCACCGACGCCGAGCGCGCGGCCTGGTCGGCGCCGGGGGTCACGGCGATCGACGACCAGATCGTCGTGGGCGTCTGACGCCCGGGCGGCCGATGCCGGTCCGCTTTCGCGACCGCCGCGACGCCGGGCGGCAGCTGGCCGCGCGCCTGGCGGACCTGTCCGCCGAGGGGGCGGTGACGGTGGTGGCGCTCCCGCGGGGCGGGGTGCCGGTGGGAGCGGAGCTGGCGGAGGCGCTGGGGGCGCCGCTGGAGATCTGCCTGGTGCGGAAGCTGGGCGCCCCCGGCAATCCGGAGTTCGCGATGGGGGCCATCGCGGGCGGGGGCGTCACGGTGCTGCACGAGGAGACGGTGCGGGCGCTGGGGGTGGACGCGGCCGCGCTGGCGCGCGTGACCGCGACGGAGGCGGCCGAGCTGGCGCGTCGCGAGGCGCGCTACCGGCGCGGCCGTCCGCCGCGGTCGCTGGCGGGGCGCGGGGTGGTGGTGGTGGACGACGGGCTGGCCACGGGGGCCACCATGCAGGCGGCGATCACCGCGGTGCGGCGCGAGAAGCCGGCCACGGTGGTGCTGGCCGTGCCGGTGGCCGCGGCCGACGCGCTGCGCGCGGTGCGGGCGCATGCGGACCGGTGCGTGGCGCTGCGCATCCCCGAGCCCTTTGGCAGCGTGGGCTTGTGGTACGACGCGTTTCCCGACGTGGAGGACCTGGAGGTGGAGCAGGCGCTGGCGGAGGCGGCCGAGCGGCTGGCGCAACCCGCGGACACGGCGGGGGCTGCCGACGGGCCCGCGTCCGCCGCGGTGGCCCGCGGGGGCACGCGCCGCCTGCTGCAGCTGGTGCAGGGCGCCGTGCACCGGCACGGCGGCACCGGCGACGACCTGGCGCCGCTGCTGGCGCGGTGCGCGGCGGCGGAGGTGGTGTGCCTGGGGGAGGCCACGCACGGCACGCACGAGTTCTACCGGCTGCGGCAGGAGCTCACGCGGCGGCTCATCACGGAGCACGGCTTTGCCGCGGTGGCGGCGGAGGCCGACTGGTCGTCAGCGCACCGGCTGCACCGGTACGTGGCGGGCGCGCCGGAGGCGGACCATGACGCCGTGGAGGCGCTGGGGGATTTCCGGCACTTCCCGCAGTGGATGTGGCGGAACGCCGACGTACTGGACTTTGCCGGGTGGCTGCGCGACCGCAACGCCGCGCTGGCGCCCGCCGAGCGGGTGGGGTTCTACGGGCTGGATCTCTACGCCATGCACGAGTCGATGCACGGCGTGGTGGCGTATTTGGAGCAGGTGGACCCCGACGGGGCGGCGCGCGCGCGGGCGCGCTTCGCCTGCTTCGATCATTTCGGCGAGGACCCGCTGGTGTACGGGCGCTCCACGCGCATGGGCATTGCCGCGTCGTGCGAGGAGGCGGTGGCGGCGCAGCTGGCCGAGCTGCAGGGGCGGCGGCTGCAGGAGGCCGCGGCGGCGGCGGGCCCCGAGGGGCTGGCGGCGCTGTTCGTGGCGGAGCAGCACGCGCGGGTGGTGCGCAACGCCGAGCGCTACTATCGCGCGCTGTTCGACCCGCAGGCGGTGGCGTGGAACCTCCGCGACCGGCACATGGCCGGGACGCTGGGGGGGCTGCGCCGGTTCCTCGCGCGGCACGGGCGCCCGCCCAAGGTGGTGGTGTGGGCGCACAACTCGCACGTGGGCGACGCGCGCGCCACGGCGATGGCCGATGACGGGCAGCTGTCGCTGGGGCAGCTGGCGCGCGAGCTGTTCGGCAATCCGGCGGTGGCGCTGGTGGGGTTCACGACGTACGCGGGGACGGTGACCGCGGCCGAGCGGTGGGATGGCCCCGCCACGGTCATGGCCGTGCGTCCGGCGCTGGACGAGTCGGTGGAATGGGTGCTGCACGAGGCGGGGGTGGGCGCGGGGACGCTGGTCCCGGATGCGTCGCCTGCGCTGCGCGAGGCGCTGGAGGTGCCGCGGCTGTCGCGCGCCATCGGCGTGATCTACCGCCCCGCCACGGAGCGGGCGTCGCACTACCTCTCGGTGGCGCTGGCGCGGCAGTACGACGCGGTGGTGCACGTGGACCACACGCGCGCGGTGGAGCCGCTGGAGCGCGACGTGGCGGCCACGGTGGGGGCGCTCCCCGAGACCTATCCTTCCACGCTGTGAGAGGCGAGCCATGGCGATGCGGCAGCTGGAGCGGTTCCGGCAGTTCGTGAAGGCGCACCGGGGGCACCCGGTGCTGAGCGTGTATGTGGGAGGCGGGCTGGCCGACGTGGCCGAGCAGCACAGTTGGCTGGTGCCGCTGCGACACGCGCTGCGGCGCGCCTGGGCGGCGGCGCAGGAGGCGCCGCTGGCCGGCGTGGCCGAGGGGGACGCGGCGGCCTTCGCCGCGTGCGAGGTGGAGGTGCTGGCCGCGCTCCCCGAGCCGCACGCCATCCACGACGCGGGGGCGTGGTGCGTCTTGGCGGCGGTGCCGGCGCCGGGGGACGTGGTGCTGTTCTCGGCGGCGCTGCCGCGCGCGGTCCCCACGCAGGTGCACTGGCAGGCGGGGGCGGTGGTGCTCCCCTACCTGGCCGCTGCCCCCGAGGGGCCGGTGCTGGTGCTGCAGCTGGAGCGCGACCAGGGGCGGCTGGTGCGGCTGGACGGCGACCACGTGACCGAGCTGGTGCGCGACGCGGTGGAGCTGGAGCTGGGCGCCGCCGCGCACATGGGCGACACGCCGCGGCAGGGGTTCCACACGGGCACGCGCGGCGAGACGCTCACCGACCTGGCGCAGCGGCGCCTGCGCGAGGCGCGGCAGCAGCTGCTGAGCGGGCTGCTGGCGCGCACGGTGGCGGCGCTGGATCCGGCGGGGGTGCTGGTGGTGGGAGGGTCCGAAGAGGTGGGGCGGCACGCGCTCACGCTGCTCCCCGAGGCGGTGGCCACGCGGGCCGCCTGGGCCGCCGGGCTGCGGGCGCCCCTGGCGGAGGCGGCGCTGGTGCGCACGGCGCGGCGCGCGGCCGAGGGGGTGCGTGATGTGCAACACCAGCGGTGGCTGGAGGGGATCCGCGAGGGGGCTTATGCCACGGGGCATGGCGCCACCGGGGGGACCGTCGTGCGGCAGGCGCTGGCGCTGGGCGCGGTGGAACGGCTCCTGCTCAGCACTACGCTGACGCAGCGCGATCCCGCCGGCGCCGAGGCGATGGCGCGCGACGCGCTGCTGCAGGGCGCCGCCGTGATCGTGACTCCCAACGGGGCCGGCGACCAGCTGGAGCGGCTGGCGCAAGGTGCCGCCGCGCGGCTGCGCTACCCCCTCCCCGCGGTGGGGGTGCCGCTGCCGGGCTTCACCCCGCGCGCCGCCGCGTCGGCGCCCCCCATTCCCCTGTCGTCCACCCCCCAGCTCCCCTTGGCCGGAGGCCCCGCATGACCGCAGCCACCCCGCTCCCCCTGGAAGACACGGACCTGCTGGTCCCCACGGCCCTCCCCACCGGGCCGCTGCTGGTGGCCTCCGACGGCGCCCCTGAGGCCGACGCCGCGGTGGAGCTGGCGCACGCACTGGCCGGCCAGCTGGGCGCGCCGGTGCGGCTGGCCAGTGTGGTCCGCCCCTTTGCCATGCCCATGTACGGCTTTGACGCGGTCCCCGTGCCGCTGGAGACCGACGCCGCCACCCGCGCGGGACGCGAGGCGGCGCTGCGGGCGCAGGCGGCGCGCGTGGGGGTGGCCGAGGGGGCGTGGCCGGTGGAGGTGCGCACCGGCGAGACGGCGCGGGAGCTGGCCGCCGTGGCCACCGGCTGCGGGGCGCGGGTGGTGGTGACCGGCCGCGGCCGCCACGGGGCGATGGCGCGCACCTTTGGGGGCGAGACCGTGCTGCGGCTGCTGCAGGTGGGGGATACCCCGGTGTACGCCGTCGAGCCCGGGCACGCCGCCCTGGCCAAGCGCGTGCTGGTGGCGGTGGACTTCTCCCCCTTCAGCCAGTACGCGCTGCAGGTGGCGCTGCCGCTGCTGGCCCCCGATGCGTCCGTCGTGCTGGTGCACGCGGGGCCGCACTTCGAGGCAACCGACCCGGTGCTGGCCGCGCGCGCCGCCGACTACCGGCGGGAGGTACAGGGCGCGTTCGCGCGGTTGCGCGAGTGTATCCCGCTGGGCGCGCACCCGGTGGAGGAGCGGCTGCTGGAAGGTGAGGCGGCCGACGAGCTGCTCACGCTGGTCTCGCGCGAGCGCGCCGACCTGCTGGTGCTGGCCACGCACGGACGCGGCTTCTGGCGGCGGCTGGTGCTGGGGAGCGTGGCCGCTGCCATGGTGCGACACGCGCCGTGCGCAGTGCTGTGCGTCCCCGGCTCGGCGCGCGCGCTGGCCGCCGCGCGCGCGCGGCAGGCGGCCGGGGTGACCACGCGGCGGCTGCCCACCACGGAGTTCGACCGGGAGCTGGACGCCTTCACCGGACGCAACCAGGGGCGCCTGTGCACGGTGGAGGTGCACCACGCCGACCTGGGGGCGCAGGTGCTGGGAGAGGGGCTGCCGCTGGTGGGGGCCGCCTGCGACCGTCGGTCGGAGGAGGTGGAGCTGATGTTCGGCGCCGCGGCGCTGGCGGGTCGCCACATCACCCACCGCATCACGCGGGTCACCGAGATCGACCTCACCGCCGATGCCGACGGGCGCGATCAGGTGCTGCGCGTGGTCCACGACGGCGGCCAGACGCTGGTGGCGCTGCACTAGCGCGCGCCACGGCCGCCACCGCCCGTGGCCGTGGAAACCCTGGCGGTGGTCCCGCTCTTCGAGGCGCGCGGGCTGCACAAGGTGTACGGCACCGGCCCCGCCGCCGTGGAGGCGCTGCACGACGTGACGCTGTCGCTGGCCGCAGGGGAGTTCGTGGTCATCCTGGGGCCGTCGGGGAGCGGCAAGTCCACGCTGCTGAACATCCTGGGGGGGCTGGACGCCCCCACCGCCGGCTCGGTGCGCTTCCGCGACCATGTGCTCACCGGCGCCGACGAGGCGGCGCTCACCGCCTACCGTCGCGAGCACGTGGGGTTCGTGTTCCAGTTCTACAACCTCATCCCGGCGCTCACCGCGGAGGAGAACGTGGCGCTGGTGACCGGGCTGGCGGAGGGCTCGCCACACGCCCGAGCCGGCGGCGGCGCGTCGCGGGCCCCGCTGGTCGCGCGCGAGGCGCTGCGACTGGTGGGGCTGGAGGCGCGCGCCCGCGCCTTCCCCGCCGAGCTGTCGGGGGGCGAGCAGCAGCGCGTGGCCATTGCGCGGGCTGTGGCCAAGGACCCCGACGTGCTGCTGTGCGACGAGCCCACGGGCGCGCTGGATTGCGAGACCGGCAAGCTGGTGCTGGAGGCGCTGCGCCGCGCCAACCGCGAGCGCGGCACCACCACGGTGGT
>JBEIJM010000170.1:0-6934 GCA_040380205.1 Gemmatimonadaceae bacterium | reverse complement strand
GGCGGGCGTCCTGCTGGATGCGTCCCACCCCCAACGACACCGCCATCCCCAGCCCGCTCGGCGCCCGCTCCTGCCCGTACCACCGCACCTTGGCGTCCAGGTTGAGCGACGGGTCGTCGTCGAGCCACTCCACGTAGGAGCTGGCCAGCGCAAAGGTGAGCGACTTGTTGATCCGCGACTCGAACTCCCCCTGGAAGTAGCCGAACAGCGGGAGGAAGGGGTTCACCGACACGATGCGCCCGGGCAGCTCGGCCGCCGGCGCCGCCTGCGCGGCCAACGGACGGGACACGGCGGCAGCGGCGGTGGCGGCAGCCAGGAGCGCCACGACGGCGCGACGAAAACGGGGCATGGAGAACGAAGTCAGGAGTGAGTCACGCAGGCGCACCCGCGGGCATCGCGCGCGACGCCAGGATGGCCTCGGCGGCAGCCAGACCGCCGCGGGCCGCCCCGTCCAATGAGCTGGAATGGGTGAGCTCCGAAGCAATCCACACGCCAGCGCTACCAGATATACCACCCGCCGGCCCCGGCCGCTGTTCCCTCCACCCCGGCGGCTGCGCAAACTGCGCGCGCGGCACCCGCCACGTGCCCACATGCGTCAGCGGTACCGGCGCCACGCCGGCCGCCTGCGCCATGGCCGCCACCTCGCGCCGCGCGGCCGACACCAGCGCCTCCTCCTCCAGCGTGGCCGCCGCCCCCACCGCCGTGGCCGCCAGCAGCGACGTCCCTGGCGGCGCATAGCTGGGGGCCACCTCGCTCACCGTCAGCGCATGGCTCACCATCGCCCCGGGTGCCGCGTTCAGCCACAACGCCTGCCCCGGCAGCGGCGGCGCGGACGCGGTGAAATACACCGTGGTGCACCCCACCGGCGGCGGCGGCGCCGGCAGCGTCACCCCGGCCGTGGCCGCCAGCGGCACCGCGCTCCACGGGTCGGTGGCCAGCACCACGGCACGCGCCTCCACCCGCGTCCCGTCCTCCAGCACCACCCCCGTGGCCTCCCCCCGCTCCACCACCACCCGGGCCACCCGCGCCCCGCACCGGATCGCCTCGGGGGGCACGCCAGCCGCCAGCTGCCGCGCCAGCGCCCCCATCCCCGCCGCCGGCAACGCGGTGTCCCCCGCCGCCAGCATCTTGAGCGTGAACAGCAGTACCGACGCCGACGCCCCCAGCGTGGGGTCCAGCAGGATCCCCCCGTAGAACGGGGCAAAGAAACCGGCAATCGCCGCGTCCGAGAACCCGCGCCACCGCAGGAACTCGGCAGTGGTGTGCTGCGCAAAACGCGGCGCAAAGCACGCGTCCACCGACAGCGACCCCGCCAGCAGCCGCAGCCGCAGCATCCGCAGCAGGTCGGGCCACCCCAGGCCGCCGTCGCGCAGCACACGCCAGAGCAGCCCGGGGGCGCGCAGCGCGTCCCCCACCAACCGCGCGCGCCCGCCGCGCACCACCCACGCCGCCGGCGCGCACGACGCCAACCCCAGCGCGGGGAGCGCCAGCTCGGCCCCCAGCACGGGGTACGCGGTGAACAGCACCTGGAAGCCATGGTCCAGCACCAGACCATCGCGCACCGTGCTGCGCACCCGCCCCCCCACCTCGGCCTCGGCCTCCAGCAGCAGCACCCGCTCGCCCGCCCGGTGCAGCCGCCGCGCGCACACCAGCCCGGCCACCCCGCCCCCCACGATCACGATCGGCGCGTCCGCCTGTCCGTTGCCCTGATTCATGGCCGAAACCTCACCACGCGCGAGGCCAAACGCCACGCGGGGGGCGCAACCCGGTCGGATGCGCCCCCCGCGTGCGGCATGCCAGCCGGCCGGCGGCCGTCAGCCCCCGGTCTTCACCACCTGCTCCGCCGCGGGGCCCTTCTGCCCCTCCACGATGTCGAACTCCACGACATCGCCCTCGGCGAGCGTCTTGAACCCGGACCCCTGGATCGAGCTGTAGTGCACGAAGCAGTCCTTCGTGCCGTTGTCCGGGGTGATGAAGCCAAAGCCCTTGGCGTCGTTGAACCACTTCACGCGACCGGTGCTGCGCATGCTGTCCCTCACGAGGAAAATGCTCGCCACAGGTGGTGACCCCACGGCGGCGACGGTGGGACCCGTCGCAAGGGACGGCAACGCCAAGCCCCCCGCGCCAGGTGATTGGCGCGAGGGGCCGCGACACCCCTCTCGGGGCGCCAATCGGGGGCGAATATAGGGAGCGGTCCGGAACCCGACAATACCGGAGCGCTAGGGGCGGAAGCCCCTCAATGCGCCTCAGACCGTGCCAAACCGGGGACCGTCCGCCGCGAGCGCCGCTAGAACCGCACCCCGAACGTCACCGGCACCCAGTTGCGGTCGGTGCCGCTGGCAAAGGAGTTCACGTACTTCGCCTCCACGAAGGTGCTGAACCCCGATAGCTGGAACTCCAGCCCGCCCCCGCCCTGCACCCCGAAGTCCGACTCGGTCTTGGCCCCGCTGGCGGTGCTCTTGAGGCTGAACAGCCCCGCCCCCAGCAGCAGATAGGGTCGGACGGTGGCCTCCGGCTCCACCCCCGGGTGGAACAGCGCGTTGGCCGCCACCCCCACGCCGTACCAGTCCACGTTCTGCCCCGCCACGTTGGCGTTCTTCGCCCCCCAGCGGTCATAGCTCAGGTCGCCGCGGAAGCGCACCATCCGCATCCCCGACGGGCTCACCCACAGGTGCCCCGCCACGGCGAAGCCGGGGTCGGTCACATCCCCCAGGTCCTGCGTGGGGAGCGAAATCCCGCCGCTTAGCCCCACCGAGACCGCCTTGGTCTCCTGCGCCCCCAGCGGCGCCGCGCCGCCCCAGGCGCCCACCAGCACCGCCGCCAGCGCCATCCCCTTCAGTGCATGCGTCATCTGTCCTCCAACGGAGAGAGTGGATCGGCCGCGGCGGGGCGGGCCATCGGCCCCCCCCGCAGCGCGATCCCGCCCCCTACTCCGGGATCACGCGCACACCCGTCACGAAGTACTCCGTGTCCCCGAAGCACGAGGACGGCAGGCCGATGTGCTGCTCGTAGGACACTGCAACTCGCTTGCCGCCGAGGGTCTCGATGAGCCGCGCCAGCGAATCGCTGCGGACCGTGAAGCTGAAGCTGTCAGCCCGGAAGCCCTTCGCGATGTCGGTGTACAACGTCCCCTCCCACGTTTTGCAGACGTACCCCTTGCGGGAGATCTTCTGCACGTATCCCGCCCGCTGCCCCGAGCTGTACGACCAGCTGAGCACCACGGCCAGGTACACCGCGAACAGCGTCAGCGGCACGCCGATGAGCGAGGCCAGCGTCACCTTCCCCCAGTGGCGGCGGAAGAAGGAGCGGCGGGGGGCCGACGGGGGGCTCCCGCCCGGGAGGGCGGGGGTGGCCGAACCCGGAGGGAGGGGGGGCGCGGCCACGCGGGGGGCGGCGTCGAGGTCGTCGGGGGTGGCAGACATGGCGGAAAACTGGAGGCAGGGGGGCAGACGACGCTACCTTACGGCTTCCCCCGCCTCCCGGTTCCCATGAGCGCATCCAGCACCTTCCGCCCCCGCCGCCCCACCGTGACCGTCCGCGTCCGGGGGGTGGCCGTCGGCTCCGCGGCCCCCGTGGTCGTCCAGTCGATGACCAACACCGACACCGCCGACGCCGCCGCCACCGCGCAGCAGGTGGCCGAGCTCTTCGAGGCCGGGTCGCAGAAGGTGCGGATCACCGTCAACAACGACGAGGCCGCCCAGGCGGTCCCCGAGATCCGCCAGCGCCTCGACGACCTGGGGCTGGACGTCCCGCTCATCGGCGACTTCCACTACAACGGGCACCTGCTGCTGGTGAAGTACCCCAAGGCCGCGGCCGCGCTCGACAAGTACCGCATCAACCCCGGCAACGTCGGCACCCGGCACCGCGACACCAACTTCACCACCATCGTCCAGGCCGCCATCGACCACGGCAAGCCCGTGCGCATCGGCGTCAACTGGGGGTCGCTGGACCAGGACCTGCTCACGCAGATGATGGACGCCAACGCCGCCAGCGCCACGCCGCGCGACGCGAAGGACGTCTACATGGACGCCATGCTGGAGAGCGCGCTCCGCTCGGCCGCGCTGGCCGAGGAGGTGGGGCTCCCGCACGACCGCATCATCGTGAGCGCCAAGATCTCGGTGGTGGCCGACCTGGTGGAGTGCTATCGCCGCCTGGCCGCCCGCTGCGACTACCCGCTGCACCTGGGGCTCACCGAGGCGGGGATGGGGAACAAGGGGGTCATCGCCTCCACCGCGGCGCTCTCGCTGCTGCTGGCCGAGGGGATCGGCGACACCATCCGCGTGTCGCTCACCCCCAAGCCCGGCGGCGACCGGCGCGAGGAGGTGTACGTGGCGCAGCAGGTGCTGCAGTCGCTGGGGCTGCGCTCGTTCGCGCCGCAGGTGACCGCGTGCCCCGGGTGCGGGCGCACCACCAGCACCTTCTTCCAGCGCATGGCCGAGGACATCCAGGGGTACCTGCGCGAGCAGATGCCCGTGTGGCGCGAGCGCCACCCCGGCGTGGAGGAGATGAAGGTGGCGGTGATGGGGTGCGTGGTGAACGGCCCCGGCGAGTCCAAGCACGCCAACATCGGCATCTCGCTCCCCGGCACCTTCGAGGAGCCCAAGGCGCCGGTGTACGTGGACGGGCGGCTGTTCACGACGCTCAAGGGAGACCACATCGTCCCCGAGTTCCTGGCCATCCTCAACGACTACGTGGCGCGCAGCTACGGCGGCGCGCCCGTGGCGTAACGCGTCGCCGGGCGCGCCGTGCGGGGACCCCTCGCACGGCGCACCCGCGACCGGCCGCGCGTTACGGGTGGCTCAGCGTCCAGACGTACGCCGCCACCGCGTCGATCTGCGGGTCGGTCAGGTTCATCCGGCCGCCGCGCGCGCCCATGGGGTTCTTGCGCGACGGGTCGGTGATCTTCGCCGCGGGCACGCCGCTCACGATGAGCGCCCGGATGTTCTCGTACGTCCCCTCGGCGAACTGCACCCACTGCTGGTCGTTGAGCGCCGGGCCGTTGTTTCCGCCAATCCCCTTGGCGCCGTGGCAGCGCATGCACCCGCCGTTGTTGAACAGCGAGTCGCCCAGCGCGACGTTGGCGGCGGTGACCAGCGCGGGACGGGCGGGGACGGCGGGCTTGGCGGCGGTGCCCGCCCCGGTGCCGGCGGACGAGCGCAGGCAGCCGGTGGCCAGCAGGACAAGCGCGACGGGAGCGAGGAGACGGCGCATGGCGGGAGGGGTGGGGGGAGGCGCAGCACGCGGGACCAACCTCCCCTAAACAACCCCCTCACGGGATGATCGCAATCCCCCCGGCCTGCTGCCCCACCTCGGCGCGCCCGATGGTGCGCCGCGCCGCCAGGTCGATCACCTCCACCGTCCCCGGCTCGCTCCCCACCCCCTCCACGCTCACGAAGGCGTAGCGGTCGTCGGGGGTGATGGCCACGCCATGCACCACGCGCCGCTGCGTGGGGAGGGTGGCCACCGTGGCCCCCGTCTGCGTGTCGATCAGCGACACCCCCTGCCCCCGCTTGTTGGTCCCCACCAGCAGCCGCCCGTCGTGCGTGACCGCCAGGTTGTACACGCCGTTCCCCGCGGCCAGGCGGCGGCGCAGCGTCCAGGTGGGCACGTCGATCTCGGCCAGGTCGCTGGTGCCGTTGCACGCCACCCACACCGTGCGCCCGTCGGGGCTGGGCTCCGCCCAGGTGGGGGAGCAGGTCGTGCTGCCGGCGGCGGGCTGCGCCAGCCCGTGCCCGCCCATGTCATGGCCGGCGTGCGCGTCGGCGCCGCGCGCCGGGGGCGGCCCCGCCATCCCGCGCTCCGCCCCCTTCGTGAGCAGGAAGTGCCGCGCCACCTGCAGCCCCTCCAGGTCGATCTCCACCAGCTGGTCGTCCATCATGCACACGCTGTAGTGCCGGCGCCCGTCGCGCGTGACGCGCGAGCCGTGCGGCATGGCGCAGGTGGTGAGCCGCGCCACCTCCTGCAGCGAGTCGGTGCGCACCACGCTCACGTCGCTGGGCACGGGGTGGCCGTGCAGGTTGAAGTTCACCACCACCGCCGTCCCCCCGTCGGGGGTGAGCGTGACCGTGGCGGGGAAGTTCCCCAGCATCACCTGCCCCAGGTACGCGTGCGTGTCGGCCCGGTACTTCCACAGCACGCCGAAGGGGGTGCCGTGCGCGGTGGTCACGTACAGGTGCCGCCCGTCGGGGGAGGCGGTCACGCCGTGCGGCCCGTCGGGGTCGGCCAGCATGACCCCGACCTGGCTGGTGCGCACCACCTGCACCCCGCCCGGGCCCAGCACCACCTCCGCCAGCTGGTCGGCCGACTCGCTCACCACCGCCGCGCGGTAGGTGCGCGACGGGAACGGGCCGGCCGGCGCCGCCGCCACCGGCTGCGCGGCCACGGGCGCCGCCGCAACCAGCGCGGCCAGCCCCCCCGCCGTGAGGAGGTGGCGCGTCATGGGACGATCGCGGCCTTCTTGGGTTCGGGCTTGGGGTCCATCCGCACGATCCACAGCCCGTTGTACATGTCGTTCACGTACGCCAGCCCGTTGCGCACTACCACCCCCCACGTCATGGCGGCGTTCTTCACGAAGCCGTCCATGTCGGCGGTGTGCACGTGCACCATCTCGCGCTGCTGCGCGCGCAGGTCGCCGCGCAGCTCGCCGCCGATGTCGAAGGTGCGGAAGCCCGCGTTGTACGCCCCCATGTACAGCGTGTCCCCCGCCACCCACACGTTGTGCACACCGCCGTACTCGGGCTCGTAGAACGCCACGCTCTTCGGCTTGGCGATGTCGCGCACATCGATCACCTGCAGCCGCCCGTAGGCGCGCCCGGCGCTGGCGTCCTTGGCCCCCGTCACCGGCGCGGCGGGGAACACCTCGTCGGCGATGAAGACGTAGTCCTTGTGCCGCCACGCGGTGTGGGTGCCGCGGATGAAGCCCGGGCCGCCCGCC
>JBEIJM010000169.1:0-6951 GCA_040380205.1 Gemmatimonadaceae bacterium | reverse complement strand
TCTCGGTCAAGTCGGGGGACGACGCGCACGGCCCGGTGGAGCGCATCCCCGGCGTGCGCAACGCCGTGGTGGAGCACGAGGAGCATGGCGAGCAGGCCCGCAACGTCTTCCTGGTGGTGGCGGCCATCGAGCTGCTGGCGCTGGGGCTGGGCGCGCGCGGCGCCGCCACGAAGGTGGTCCAGGGGACGTACCTCGCCTCGGCGCTGGTGGGCGCCTACGGCATGGGGGTGCTGTACGAGGCCGCCGAGCATGGCGGCGAGCTGGTGTACAGCTATGCCGGGGGGCCTGGGCTCCGCAGCGGCGACACCACCGACGTGAAGCGCCTGCTCCTGGCCGGCCTGTACGCGCAGGCGCAGGCCGACCGCAAGGCCGGGCGCGGCGCCGAGGCCGCGCGCCTCACGCAGGAGATGGTGGCGCGCTTCGGCAGCGACACCACGGTGCAGTTCCTCGCGGTGGAGTCGCTGCAGAAGGACACCAAGGACCTGGCCGGCGCGCTGGCCGCCGCCCGCGCCATCGGCATCGACACCACCAACGCCCGCTGGGCCGCGCGGCAGGCCACCGTCATCGCCGACCTGCACGTGGCCATGGGACACGCCGACAGCGCCCGCGCCGTGCTGGCCCCCGCCGTGGCGCGCTTCCCGCAGAACGCCCGGCTCAAGGCCAAGCTGGACTCGCTCAAGTAGGCGGACGGCGCCCCGGCACCACGCTCGCCACGAACGCCTCCACCTCCGGCAGCGGCGCGCCGCCGCGGTTGTCCAGCACCACCACGGCGGCGCGCCGGTCGGGCCACATGGTCACCACGGCATCAAAGCCGGTGATGGCCCCGGCGTGCGTCCACACGCGCGCGCCGTCGCGCCGCCCCACCCGCACGCCATAGCCGTAGCGCATCGCGCTGTCGCCGGGGATCGCCTGGTGCCCCGTGGTCATCCGCTCCACCGTGAGGGGCGCCAGCACCCGCCGCCCCTCCAGCTCCCCCCCCTGCATCAGCGCGGTGGCGAAGCGCGACAGCTCGCCGGCGGTGCTGAACAGGAACCCGGCGGCCCACTGCGCCGTGTTCTCGGTGTACGGACGCACCACCGCCGGCGGCGCCCCGGGCGCCCCCTCGTGCCCCTGCGCGAAGTCGCCGGTCATCGCCTCCAGCGGCCGGAAGGTGGAGCGCGCCATCCCCGCCGGCCGCAGCACCAGCCGCTCCACCAGCGCCGCAAAGCGCCCCGTCCCCGCGCGCTCGGCCACGTACCCCGCCATGGCGTAACCGGGGTTGGAATAGGCAAACCCCTGCCCCGGCTCGGCCACGACCAGCGTGTCCCCCACCTCGCGCATCACCTCCCCAAGCGCCCCCTCCCCCATGCGGCCGTACGGCACGGCGTTGTTCCGCCACCCCGCCGTGTGCGTGAGCAGCTGGTGCGTGGTGACCGCCCCCACGCGCCGCCCCGCCAGCTCCGGCACGTAGCGACTGATCGGCGCCTGCAGCTCCAGCGTCCCCGCCGCCGCCAGCTCGGCCAGCGTGGCGGCCGTCACCATCTTGGTCACCGACCCCACGCGGAAGAGGGTGCGCACCGTGGCCGGACGCTGCAGCGCCGCGTCGGCCATCCCGAACGCGCGTTCGTACACCAGACGGCCGTCGACCACCACCGCCACCTGTGCCCCCGGCGTCCCGGTGCGCGCCAGCGCGGCACGCACCACCGAGTCCAGCGCGGCCCCCCAGGGCACGTCCCCCGGGGCCGGGGCGGCCGGTTGCGCGGCGCCGGCGGCGCAGGCGGTCACGGTGACGAACGCCCCGGAAAGCGGGACGAGACGCAGCCAGCGGGGGGCGAGCACGGGCATCGCAGGAAGGGGCGGGATGTGGCGAAACAGGACCGCACGACCCGCCGTTGAGACGGGCCACGAGCCAAGGTGGCGCGCCGCGTCGGCGCGCGCCATGGTTCACGGCTCCCCAGGACCGTGCCGGACCTTAGGCGCCGTGCGGGGAGCCGCCATCGCCTCGTGCCCCCGCATCGTGCCCCGACTCATGCCGCGCGTCGCCACGCCCGTCGCCGCGCTCCTCCTGGCCGTCCCCGCCCTGCGCGCCCAGGCGCCAGCCCAGGCGCCGGCGCCTCCGGCCCACGCGGCCGCGTGGCTCACCACCCCCGTCACCATCGACGGTCGCCTGGACGAGCCCGTCTGGCGCACCGCCCCCGTGGCCGCGGCCTTCACGCAGCGCACTCCCGTCAACGGCGCGGCCCCCTCGCAGCGCACCGAGGTGCGCGTGGCCTACGATGCCGACGCCATGTACGTGGCCGTCCGCGCCCACGACACCGCCCCCGACTCCATCGCCCAGCAGCTGGGGCGGCGCGACGACGACGACATCTACTCCGACTGGTTCTACGTGGGCTTCGACAGCTACGGCGACCGGCGTACCGCCTTCGTCTTCGGCGTCACCCCCCGCGGCGTCCTCACCGACGTCTACCTCTCCAACGACACCGACGAGGACCCCACCTGGGACGGCGTCTGGAACGCCGCCGCCCGCGTGGACGGCGGCGGCTGGAGCGCCGAGTTGCGCATCCCCCTCTCCCAGCTCCGCTACGACGTGGACGGCGACGGCGTCGGCGCCGCGCGCCCCTGGGGGATCAACTTCGTCCGCGTCATCGCCCGCCACGGCGAGGAGAGCTACTGGGCCCCCGCCCCCGCCGACGCGCCGGGGATGGTGAGCCGCTTCGGCACCCTCACCGGACTCGACTCCCTCCGTCCCCCCTCGCGCACCGAGCTCATCCCCTACGTGCGCACGCAGCTGGAGACCACCCCCACCGACCTGCGCAGCCGCTTCACCCCCGCGCGCGCGGGGCGCGCCGCCGCCGGCGGTGACCTCCGCGTCAAGCTCCCGCAGTCGCTCACCCTCACCGCCACCGTGAACCCCGACTTCGGGCAGGTGGAGGCCGACCCCGCGGTGGTCAACCTCACCGCCTTCGAGCTGTTCTTCCCCGAGCGGCGCCCCTTCTTCCTGGAGAACGCCGACGGCTTCGCCTTCGGCAACACGCGCACGCTCAACGACAACGACCCGCCCCGCTTCTTCTACAGCCGGCGCGTGGGACGCCCGCCGCAGCGCCGCCCCGCCGGCACCGACGTGGCCGACGTGGGGATGGCCCGGCAGACCCCCATCGCCGGCGCCCTCAAGCTCTCCGGCACCACCCCCTCCGGGTGGCAGGTGGGGGTGCTCAATGCCACCACCGTGCAGGAGGAGGCCGAGGTGCTAGCCACCGACGGCTCCATCCGCCGCGAATTGGCGGAGCCGCGCAGCAACTACCACGTGTCGCGCGTGCGCCGCCTCCTCCGCGGGGGCAACACCGGCGTGGGGGGCTTTCTCGCGGACACGCGGCGCGCGCTGGCCGACAGCGCGCTGGCCCTGCGCCTGCCGTCGTCGGCCACCGTGGCCGGCCTCGACTGGGAGCACGCCTGGCGCAACCGCACCTGGGCGGTGAGTGGCGTGTGGGCCGGCAGCCGCGTGGACGGCGCCCCGGCCGTGCTGCAGCGGCTGCAGCGCGCCAACTACCGCAGCTTCCAGCGCCCCGACGCCACGCACCTGACCTACGACCCGGCGCGCACCCGGCTGGGGGGGCATTTCGGCGCGCTCTCGGTGGCCAAGACCGGCGGGCAGCGCGTGCTGGGAAGCCTGACCTACGAGGAAACCAGCCCCGGTTTCGAAGCCAACGACCTGGGCTTCCAGGTGCGCGCCGACAACCGCTCCCTGTCGGCGGCGCTGCGCGTCCGCAACCCCTTCCAGAACGCCTGGTCGCGCGAGTGGGGGGTGGCCGTCTTCCAGACCGTCGGGGCGAACTTCGCCGGCGACCGCACGGAGCAGCGCACCACGGTGTTCGCCGAGGCCACGCTCCTCAACTTCCAGGAGCTCACGTACATCCTCTCGGCCTCCCCCGCCACCCTCAACGACCGCCTCCTGCGCGGCGGTCCCATGGCCGCCCGCCCGGGGGGGGCGCTCCAAAATCTCCGCTGGTCCTCCGACCCGCGCCGCCCCCGCGTGTACGGGCTGGAGCTGTTGCGCGCGACCGACGCCAGCGGCCGCCACAGTTCGGGGATGGCGGTGGAGCTGGAATGGCGACCCGCACCGGCCGTGCGGCTGCGTGTGGGCCCCTCGTGGCAGGGCGGGCGCACCACCGACCAGTACGTGCAGGCGGTGGCCGACCCGCTGGCCACCGCCACCAGCGGGGTGCGCTACGTCTTCGCCAACGTGCGCCAGCAGGAGGCGCGGCTGGACACGCGCGTGGACTGGACCTTCTCGCCGTGGCTGTCGTTCCAGCTGTTCCTGCAGCCCTTCGCCTCGGCGGGCGACTTCACGGGGTACAAGGAGTTCACCACGCCGCGCGCCTTCGCCTTCGCGGAATACGGCACGCAGCGCGGCACGCGCACGCCGGTGGCGGAGGGGACGCGGGTGGACCCCGACGGCGCGGGCCCCGCCCCCGCCTTCCTGATCCCGTCGCAGGACTTCACCGTGCGCGCCCTGCGCGGCAACGCCGTGCTGCGGTGGGAGTACACCCCGGGGTCGTCGCTCTTCCTGGTGTGGACGCAGCAGCAGGAGCAGGGGTTCGGCGACCCGCGCTTCAACATGGCCGGCCAGGTGGGGCGCGCCTTCACCGACCCGGCGCGGCATGTGTTCCTGGTGAAGGTGAGCCGGTGGATCGGGCGCTGACCCGATAGCTCATTCTCAACAACGGAGTGGCGCGGGCGGAGCCCTTTGCGTCCGCGTCGAGCCCTCCCCAACATACGGCGGCACCGCGGCGTATCCCTTGCGGCCTCATCCGCCCGTGCGGGGGGCCGTGCCGTGTCCCACCCCCAGTCCGTCGTCGGCCGCCACGCCGCGCGACCTTTCCCTCCGGGAGTTCCCAGTGAGAGCGATCCGCTCCCTGCTTGGCCTCGCCCTGCTCGCCGCCGGCGCGCTCGAGGCCCAGCAAGCCACCCGCATCGAGCCCGTCACCGGGCTGCGCGCCAACGCCACGGGCTACCACGCCCTCGTGGGCGCCCGCGTCGTCACCGCCCCCGGGCAGGTGCTCGACAACGCCACCGTCGTCATTCGCAACGGGCTCATCACCGCGGTGGGGGCCGGCCTCGCCGCCCCCGCCGGCGCCCGCGTGTGGGACCTCAAGGGGCTCACCATCTACCCCGGGTTCATCGACGCCCACGCCGACCTGGGCACCGACGCCGTCCCCCAGGGGGGCGACGTGGGGCCCACGCACTGGAACCCGCAGGTGCGCGCCTGGTTCAGCACCACGGCCAACCTGAAGGACGACTCCACCCGCCGCGCCGGGCTGCGCTCGCTGGGCTTCGGCACCGCGCTCGCCGTGCCGCGCCAGGGGATCTTCCGCGGCACCGCCTCGGTGCTGTCGCTGGCCGACGGCGGCGTCCGCGACCGGGTGCTCCGCCCCGACCTGGTGCAGACGGTCGGCTTCCAGCGTTCCTTCCAGCTCGGGGGCATGTACCCCAACTCGGCCATGGGCACCGTGGCGCTCATGAAGCAGACCTTCATGGACGCCGAGTGGTACATCCGCGCCTGGGGCGCCTACGAGGCCAGCGGCCGCGCCATGCTCCCCCCCGAGACCAGCGAGGCGCTCGCCGCCCTGGGCAAGGTCGTGCAGGGGAAGCAGCCGGTGCTCTTCGAGACCGGCAGCGAGGAGGAGTACCTGCGCGCCCACAAGCTGGCCGTCGACTACAAGCTCACCCCCTGGTTCCGCGGCAGCGGCCAGGAGTACCGGCTGATTGACGTCCTCAAGGGGCGCACGCAGCCGCTGGTGGTGCCGCTGACCTTCCCCGACGCCCCCAACGTCTCCAGCCCCGAGGCGGCGCTGGGCGCCACGCTGGCCGACCTGCGCCACTGGTACCTGGCCCCCACCAACCCGGCGCAGCTCGCCGAGGCCGGGGTGCCCTTCGCCCTCACCGCCGACGGGCTGTCGTCGCAGGCGCAGTTCCTCCCCAACCTGCGCACCGCCGTGGCGCGCGGGCTGGCCGTCGACAAGGCGCTCGCCGCGCTCACCACGGTGCCGGCCGCCATGCTGGGGATCGACAAGACCCACGGCACCATCGCCGCCGGGAAGGTGGCCAACCTGGTGGTCAGCGAGGGGAACCTCTTCACCGAGGAGGCCGCCGTGCGCGACGTGTGGGTGCAGGGCACCCGCTACGGCGTCACGCGCCCGCCGCAGGTGGACCCGCGCGGCACCTGGACCATCGCGTCGGAGGACGCGGGGACCTTCAAGACCGCCACGCTGCGCCTGGAGGGGCCGCTCAACCGCATCCGCGGCACCATCGAAGTGGGCGCGCGGCGCCCCGTGCCGCTGGGTGCGGTGCGCATCACCACCGAGACCGGCCGCCTGGAGGCCACCATCCCCGGCGAACCGCTGGGGCAGGAGGGCGCCCTGCTGCTGGCCGGCTCGGTGCGCGACAGCAGCTTCTTCGGCTGGCTGTCGCTCCCCAACGGCACCGACGCGCAGTACCGCGGCACGCGCACCGAGGGGTACGAGGGCCCCGCGCGCGGCGCGGTGGCGGTGAAGGTCCCCAAGGTCGACCTCCCCTTCATCCGCCCCTCCATGGAGTTCGGGCGCAGCGCGCCGCCGGCGCAGCCCGCCGTGCTCCTGGTGCGCAACGCCACCGTGTGGACGCAGGGGCCGCAGGGGCGGCTGGAGAACGCCGACCTGCTGGTGCAGGCCGGCAAGGTCGTGCGCGTGGGGCAGAAGCTCGCCGCCCCCGCCGGCGCGGTGGTGGTGGACGCCACCGGCAAGCACGTCACCCCGGGGCTCATCGACCCGCACACCCACTCGGGGGTGAGCGCCCTCAACGAGAGCGGCTTCGCCATCGTCCCCGAGGTGCAGATGGGGGACGTGGTCACCCACAACAACATCTGGTTCTACCGCCAGCTGGCCGGCGGGCTCACCACCACGATGATCAAGCACGGCTCCGCCAACCCCATCGGCG
>JBEIJM010000168.1:0-6953 GCA_040380205.1 Gemmatimonadaceae bacterium | reverse complement strand
GGTGGAGGCCCACGTGGCGTATTTCAGCCGGCCGCTGGTGGATGAGGACGACGGATGGACACCGCAGCCGTACATCAACCCGATTCGGGCGCGAGCGTTGGGGGTGGCCGCATGACGCGAAACCTGTTGGTCTTGGCCGCGATCACCGAGACGCCGGGAATCAGCACGGACGAACTCTCGGCGCGTCTCGGCCTGACGTACGAGGCGCTGCGGACCTCGCTGAACGACCTCACGCGGCGGAAGAAGGTCCGCGGCGCCATCCCACCGGGCGAGCGCTTTGCCCGGTGGGAGGCCATCGGCACGATCGCCCCGCGTGCGCGGCCTCGGCCCGTGCGCGATCTGGTCCTGCAGGCGGTGGGCAATCAGCCGGCCACCACACGCGCCATCGCCGAACGGACGGGGCTGACGCCGAAGCAGGCCGCCAACGCCCTCGCCTATCTCGCACGGCAACGCCTCGTCGCGTACGTGCGCGGCCCGTGGCAGTGCCAGTGGGTGCGGGCAGCGATCGGAAGGCCGACCCTGGACCGGACTGAGGCCCACGAGGAACCGTGGGCGCCGCAGCCGTGGATACACCCCATTCGTGCGCGGGCATTGGGCCTGCGCACTCCTTCCCATCGAGCGGCCGCATGATCCATTCCCGCGAAGAACTCGAGCTGGTGGCCCGCAAGGCCCGACGGTGGCGCGATACGCTGCGCACGGCGCCGCTGGTCAAGCTGTCGGCCGGCGAACGGGCCGAGCTGGCGCACGTGCTGGATGAGCTGCAGCACGCGGCGGTGCATCAGACCACCATCGGCACCAGCCGGGCGGTGGCGTGAACTGGATACGAATTGCCACGGGGATCATGCGCGACCCGACCCTGGTTGCCCTGTCAGAGGCACTAGGGGTCAACGTACCCTGTACCACTGGCCACGTGGTGGGGGTACTGACCTCCCTGCCAGAGGGGGCAAAGACGGGCGACCTCTCAGCGGTGTCCGATCGCACGCTCGAACAGTGGGCGATGTGGAAGGGCAAGCGCGGCAAGTTTGCCGCGGCGTTCCGTACGCATCTCTGTGATACGCAAGGGGTTGTGCGGTCATGGGAAAAGCACAACGGCGCGGCGATTCGACGCGCGGGCGAAAGCGCGGAGCGTGCAAAGACATGGCGCGAAGAACGCAAAACGAACGCAAAGCGAACGCGTTCGGATCGCGTTGCGAACGCACAGCGTACGTCTCTACGAGACGAGACGAGACGTAACGAAGAACTAACTACACCGCTGCGCGCTGTAGTTAGTTCCGGCGGCGCGGCGCCCGACACACTGCTGGCGCTCAGCTTCGCGGACCCGTCGCACCAGCGGGCGGCCGACGGCTACCAGCGGGCGCACCCGTACCCGGCCGCGATGGTGGCCACCCTTGAAGCGATGACGAACGGGATGCAGGGGCCGGCCGTCGCGTGGCCCGTCATCGGCGCCGCGCTGGTGGAGATGCAAGGCGCGGGCGCCCGCTTTTCCCCGGCCACCCTCCGGGCGTTCGTGCGCCGGTTGCAGGAGACGCCGGCCGGCAAGCCGCTGACGTGGGACGACCTCATGACGCCGGCCGAGGGGGTGCGCGATGTGGCCTAGTGGCATCAGCGGCGAGCGACGCAACGCGTTCGTGGCGATGTTTCGCACGTTGGCCAGCCGGTGGCCGCAGCGGTTCAACGCCGAGCGGGTGCCGGAGCTCATCCCGACGTGGGGCGTGGCGCTCGAGTACGTGCGCACCGAAACCCTCGAACCCGCCGCGGTGCAGTTCTGCGCCGAGTCCACCGGCACCTACGCGCCGTCGCCGCCAGAGTTCGCGAAGTTCGCCAAGGCGCTGCATCGCAAGCACCAGGCGGTGGGCGGGGAGGCGCAACCCGAAGCGGCCGACGTGCCCGCCCCGGACAGCGCGAAAGACTCGGCCCGCATCGAGAAGCTGTCCACGTGGGCCTACCGGCAGCTCGGCACGTGGCCGCTGGTGGCCGAGGTGTGGGCGTTGCTCGCCGACACGGCGCCGGATGCCGCGCACCGGCAAGCCGTGCGGGATGGGACCGTGGATCGGGAGGTGTTCCGCGAGGCTGTCACCGCCGTGCAGAACGGCCGGCGGGTGATGCGCCGCGGCCCGCTGTCTGATTTCGCGGGGGCGGCATGAGCACGCGACCGGCCAAGGACTCGCCAGTCTTGCGGGAATTTCGTCCCAAAACCCGCCACCAAGGGGATACCCGCCCTGCGCCGATTACGTGGCCGACAGCGCGCTGTGAAGCGACCGGCACCGGATGGCGCTTCGAGCTGCCCACCCCTGAATGCACGAACGCCATCTGGCGGCAGTGGAAGGGGCGCACGCTGGTGAGCGCGAAGCATCGGCTGGACAAGGCGCTCGCGCCCGTGCGGTTCGGCATTGCGGAACCGCTCCGCGGGGACGTATCGGTGCAGATGGTGTGGGTGCGGCACCGCAAGGTCGGCGACATCGACAGCCGGATCAAAGCCGGCCTCGATCTACTGACGGCCGTGGGGGTGTGGGTGGACGATCGCCAGGTCGCCGACCTGCACGTGCGGCGGTCCGATGACCCCACGCAGGCGCCGGGGCTCTATGTGCTGGTGGAACAGATCGGCCCGGAACTGGTTCGGGCCGCCTGACTTTTTTTGCCGGGGGGGGGATGGCGAAGACCATCACGGTATTTGGCGACGAGGCCGTCAAAGCCTCACTCAAGCAGCTCGGGCAGGACGCGCCGCACGCCGTCCGCATTGCCACGACGCAAATCGGGGAGCACGCCCAACGGCAAATGCGGGCACAGATCGGCAGCCGCTTCAGCTTTCGCGGGACGCTGGCCGGCTTTCAGAAGGCGATCGTGTTCCAAGCGCCACGCGAAAGCGCCAAGCGCAAGATTCAGGGCGTGCTCAAGGTCGGCAGCGAGACGGGCGGGACCAAGGCCACGGCCACGCGCAACCTCGGCGTGATCCTCGCTCGACACGAGGACGCGGACACGCGATCGCAGAACCAGCAAACGTACTACGACGGCCGCGGCCGGCCGATGACGGGGCTCGGCTTCTTCATCCCTGCCCCTGGATTGCGCACGGCCAGCCAGAACGTGGCCCGCTCCATGTACCCACGCGCCATCGGTGCGGCCATGAGGAAGGACGCGTCCGGCAACTACGTGCTCGCGAAAGGCACGAAGAAAGGCTCGAAGAAGAAAGGAGCCGGACAGAGTTTCTTCGCCACTCGCAAGGGTATCTTCCGGCGCCGTCACACTCTATTCGGCGGACGCGTGGAGGTGCAGGCCGTCTGGTTTTTCCGTTCGTCAGTCAGGACGCCGGCCCGCCTGCGCCTGTGGGAAACCGCGGAAGACGTATTCGACCGATTCGCGGTCGCGTATGCGATGGACGCCATCGACCTCGTGATCGAGCGCACGTCTCCGAAGAGTCTCACGTGATGCAGACAGCGAGAGCAGGAGGCCCGACGACCACGATTGACGACGACGGATCGCGCGGGTCCCTCCAAGAGGGGGGGCGGCTGCGGGTTACCGCGGACCCCTATATCTGCCTATATGCACGTAAACGAATTTAGTTCGCCCTAAACTTTCCACAAAATGCCAACCAAAGGCACCGAAACGCGCGGGCAAGGTCGCCCCGTGCGGTACTTGACGGAAAAGGAGCTGGCGGCCGAGCTCGAGACGGATGAGCGGACGCTGCGCCGCTGGCGGGAAGACGGGTGCCCGCATCAGCGCCGCAGCAACCGCGTGCTGTACCGCCTCCCGCAGGTCATGGCCTGGCTGCAGGAGCGCGCCCGCAAGGAGCTGGACGCCGACGAAGCGAAAGAGCGCGCGCGGAAGATGCGGGCGGATGCCGACCGCTCCGAACTAGCGGCGGCCAAGCTCCGCGGCGAGCTCGCCCCCGTCGCCGAGATGGATGCCGCGGTGGAACGCCTAGCCACGGCGGTCCGCAACGAAGTGAACGGGCTGCGGTCGCGCTTCACCCTGACCGTGATCGGGCTGACCACGCCGCAGGAGGCGGCGGCGGTGCTCGATGAGATGGGGAAGCAGATATTGGGCGCGCTGGCGACGGCCGCAGCGGCGGATGAGCTAGAACCCGATGACGAGATCGAGGAAGCCGCATGACCTCCACCCTCACCGAACGCGCCGGCCGTCTTGCCGCCGACATCTGGACGCCCCGTGAACGGCTGACGGGCTCGCAGTGGGCCAACCAGTATGGGTGGATCGCCCGCAGTTCCGGCGCGGCCGAGGGCGGGCCGTACAGCACGAGCCGCGCGCCGTACCTGGCCGAGATTCTGGACGTGATCTGCGACGAGGAGCACCCCGACGTGGTGTTCAACAAGCCGGCGCAGGTCGGCTTCACCGAGGCGCTCAACCAGTCGATCGGCTACGTGATGGCGCACGATCCGTCGGGGATGATCGTCATCCAGCCCAACGACGGCATGGCCAAGGCGTGGATGAAGGAACGCATCGACCCGATGCTGGCCGAGTCGCGCCAGTTGCGCGGGCTTGTGCGCTCGGAAGGCGGGCGGCGGTCGAGTGATGACACGATGCAGCGCAAGGTGTTCCGCGGCGGATGGCTGGTGGCCGTGGGCGCGAACGCGCCGTCAGGGCTGCGCTCCCGCCCAGCCCGTCGGGTCTTCGGCGACGAGCGCAGCGGCTGGACGCTGGACGCCCGCAACCAGGGCGACCCGTGGGACCTCGCCGGCGAGCGCACCGCGACGTTCTGGAACGCCAAGCGCGTGCAGGGCTCCACCCCGGGCGAACGCGGCACCTGCCCCATCACCGAGGCGCTGGCCCGCAGCGACCGCCGGCGCTATCACGTCTCGTGCCCCGCGTGTGGCTTCCGCGAGCCGCTGACGTGGAAGGACCCGGACGGGACCTTTCGCCTCGTGTGCGATCGGGACCCGAGCGGCACGCTGATCCCGGACACCGCGCAGTACCTGTGCCGCGGCTGCGGCGTGCTCATTCCCGAGTACGAGAAGCCGAAGATGCTCCGCGGCGGCGCGTGGGTGGCTGAGCACCCTGGCCGGCGCATCGTCGGCTTCGACCTGAACGGGCTCATCTCGCCGTGGCGCTCGTGGGCGCAGATCATGACGCTCTGGCTGGATGCGCAGCGGGATCATGAGAAGCTCAAGGTGTTCGTCACGCACGTGCTGGCCGAGCCGCATTTCGTGGAGCGCGAAAAGATCGAGGTCCACACGCTGCAGGCGCGGGCCGAGCCCGTGCCAGCGCTGCCCGAGTCGGTCGGCGGCGTGGTGGTCACCGTGGACGTGCAGAAAGACCGCGTCGAAACGCTGGCCGTCGGATGGGGGGCGCAGCTCGAGAACTGGTCGCTCGCGTGGGAGCAGCACTGGGGGGACCCGTCGCAGCCCGACACGTGGGAGACGGTGGCCGCGTATCTCAAGGCGGCCGACTTCGCGCCGGCGTTGACGGCGATCGGCTTCGATACCGGCTATCTCACGGAGACCGTGTGGCGGCAGGTCGACACGTTCGCGACCCGTTTCCGCGTGCGGACGTTCGGCCTCAAGGGCATGGGCGGGCCGGGCCGGCAGCTGATCAGCAAGCCCGGCAAGGCGGCGGACCGGCGCAAGAAACTGCCGTGGACGGTCGGCGTCGACACGGCCAAGGACGCCATTCTGAGCCACGGGCTGCGGGTGGCCGTGCCGCCTGGTGGTCCCGGCGCGGTGCACTTTGCCGACACGCTCGATCCCGCGTTCTACACCCAGCTGACGGCGGAAAGCCCGACACGCGTGCAGCTCGGGGGGCGCACGGCCGTAGTCTGGCGCAAACTGGACGCGAGCGCCGCCAACGAGGCGCTCGATCTGTTGGTCTACAACTTGGGGGTGGCGGTGGCCATGACGACGCATTTCCAGACCGATTTCGGCAAGCTGGCCACGCAGCGCACGGCGCCACGGACCAGCCCGACGACGGCCGCGCCGGCCGCCGTGGCGCCGAAGCGTGGCTGGTTGCCCCGTCGTGGCGGGTGGCTGTGAGCGGGCTGACGTGTGATCTCTGGATGCGCCACGGCCTGCCCGTCGTCGTGATGCAGGCGCTCGACGACACCGCGCTGCCGCAATCGGCCCGCCTGCTCATGTGGCATCTCGGCAAACGCCTGGACATCCTCGTCTTTCAGCCGCAGAAGCTCGAGTCACTCGTGGCCGAAACGCGGATGGGGAAGGCAACCATCAGCGAGGCGCTGGCGCTCTTGGTCGCCCGCGGCTACCTCGACGCGCAGCAAGGGTTGCGCAAGGGGCGCGAGTATCGACTCCCGGCCTCACGCATTACGGCCCGCACACACCGGGCGGCGTAAAAGGCAACCAGCCCGAACAAGTCACCCGCGCCGCCTGTAGGTTGCCTACGCGTGTGGGGCCAAGATGTGTCCGTGGCCACCCTCACGAGCGTTCCCACGGTCATCACGGCGGGCGACAGCTACACGCTGACGCTCACATACGGCGACTACCCGGCAAGCAGCGGGTGGGGGCTGGCCTTGGCCGTCGCCGGCGTGTCGGTCGATGCGTGGACGAGTGTCGCCAGCGGCGAGGCGCACGTGATTACGCTTTCCGCCACCGAAACGGCCACGCTGGGCGCCGGCACGTACCAGTTCCGCGTGCGGGCGACCAAGGCCGGCACGGTGGAGACGGTCGAGACGGGCACGCTGTCGGTAGAGGCCGACATCGGCGCGGCGGCACCTGGCGAGCGGGCGAGCTACTGGGAAGCGTTGAAGGTCGCGGCGCAGACCGCGCTCACGACGCTCATGGGCGGCGGGGCCGTGCAGATGGTGACTATTCTTGGCCGGCAGACCATGTTCCGATCGCCTGACGACTGCCTGAAGATCATCGCGCAGTGCGATGCGCGGATTCTGGCCGAACGGCACCGGACCTTCGGCACGCCGATCCGTTTTGACGTGGTAGGGATGCGATGAAGTTCCGCACCCGGCTGCGCTATCTGACCTCGGCCCTGACGGGCCG
>JBEIJM010000167.1:0-7010 GCA_040380205.1 Gemmatimonadaceae bacterium | reverse complement strand
GGCACGGGTCGCGTCGCGTCGGCCGTGGCCCCCTCGGGTGCGGGGACCACGACTCACCCGGTGGTCACCCCGTCGGCCACCCGATCTCCAGCAGCTCGATCTGCTGCCGGATCGTCCCCTCCTCGTACGGCACCGTGGTCACGCCGCGCAGCACCAGCCCCGCCACGGGCAGCTCCGCCCGGAACGCCGGCTGCGCCAGCCGCCCGGGGTCGGCCACCCACGCCGTGCCGCCGGGCGCCAGCGACCGGGCAATGGCCTGCGCCACCAGCGCGGCATACGGCTTTTCGTACAGCACGTCGGCCGCCACCACCACGTCAAACACCCCCACGTCGTCGGGCCACGCGCGCCAGTCCACCAGCCGCCCCACAGGCTCGCGCCCGGCCAGCCGCCACGCGTTCAGCCGCGTCATGTGCACCGCGTCGGCGTAGTAGTCGGTGGCCGTCACGGCAAACCCCGCGCGCAGCGCCGCCACGGTCACCAACCCCGAGCCGCACCCCAGCTCCAGCAGCGTGCGCCCGTGCCCCGGCATCCCCACCAGGAACTCGGCCAGCACCCGCGACGACGGCCACAGGTCGGCCCAGTAGGGGAGCCGCTCGTCGAACACGTAGTCGGCCTCGGTAATGAGGTCGTCGGCGTTGACCGGCTTCACCAGCTGCACCGTCTCCCCGCCCAGTGGCACCGGGGACTCGGCCAGGCGCATCCGCCGCGCCAGCGCCTCGCGCAACGCCTCCCCGGACAGGGGCGCCAGCGTGGACAGGGGGGCGGTGCCGCTGTCGTAGCGCGCCGGCGGCGTCACCATGCGCCGTCCGGCAGCAGCAGCGCGGTGTGCACGCTCTCCGGGGCCACCCGCGCCACCGCCTCCGGCACCACCAGCAGCGCGTTCGCCTCGGCCATGCTGCGCAGCAGGTTGGACCCCTGCGCCCCCGCCAGTCGCGCTTCCATCCGTCCGTCCTCCCCCGCGCTCACCCGGACCCGCAGGAAATAGGTGAGTGGGGCGGGGGTGTCCGCCGCGTCGCGCATGACCACCGGCACCGCGGGGAGCGCGCGGTGTGCATGCCCCCCCAACGCCCGCAGCAGCGGGCGCGCAAAGAGCGTGGCGGTGACCAGCGTGCTCACCGGATTGCCCGGCAGCCCCAGCCAGGGCACGCCCCGCACCTCCCCCGTCCCAATGGGTCCGCCGGGACGAATGCGCGCGCGCCAGAAGTGCTGGGTGCCCCCCAGCTGCGCCACGGCGTCGCGCACATGGTCGTGCGCCCCCACCGACACGCCTCCCGTGGTCACCAGCAGGTCGCACCCCGCCGCCAGCGCCTGCTCCAGTGCCCCCACCATGGCTTCGAGTGTGTCGGGGACCAGCGGCGCCACGGTCACCTCGGCCCCCGCCTGCCGCAGCAGCGCCGGCAGCGCATAGCTGGAGGACGACACGATGCGCCGCCCCGCGAGCACCTCGTCGAAGCGGTCCAGCAGCACCAGCTCGTCACCCCCGGACACCACCGCCACGCGCGGCGCGCGATGCACCGCCACGGTGGCCGCCCCCAGGCTGGCCAGCACCCCCAGCACGGCGGGGGTGACCGTGGTCCCCGCGGCCACCGCCACCTCCCCCGCGCGGAACTCCTCGCCACGCGGCCGCACGTTGCCGCGCCCCGCGGTGTCGCGTGCGTCGCGCACCGCCACGCGCATCACGTCCTGCTCGGTGAATGACGCGGTGTCCTCCACGCGCACCACCACGTCGGCCCCGGGGGGGAGCGGCGCACCGGTCATGATGCGCACCGCGGTGCCGGGGCGCACCGTGGGGAGTGCCTGCGGGTCGGCCCCGGCGGCGCTGGTGCCGATCACCGTGAGCACCACCGGCGCTGCCGCGCTGGCCTGGGCCACGTCGGCGCGCTGCACCGCGTAGCCGTCCATCCCGGCGTTGTCCCACGGCGGCAGCGCCAGCGGCGCCACCACGGGGGCCGCCAGCGCGCGTCCAACCGCCTGCGCCAGCGGCACCGTCTCCGCCGGGGTGGCGCGCCCCGCGGCCAGGGCCAGCACCGCCTCCAGCGCCGCGGGGTAGGGGCGCGGCGCCGAGCCGGTCACTGCGGGCGACCGCCGGCCGCCACGCGGTCCTCCAGCGGCAGCTCCGCCAGCAGCCGCACCAGCAGGTCCTGCACCTTCTCCACTTCCCGGTTGGGGACGGTGAAGTTGTTGGCCAGCAGCGAGAACAGCGCCAGGCGTCCGTCGGCGGCCACCACGTACCCCGACAGCGCGCGCGCCTTGTCCAGCGTCCCCGTCTTGGCCTGCGCGTTCCCCTCGGCGGCGGTCCCCTTGAGGCGCCCCGCGATGGTGCCGTCCACGCCGGCCAGCGGGAGCGCTTGCCGGAACAGGTCGAAGGCCGTGTGCCGCCGCATGGCGTCCAGCACCTTCACCACCGCGCGCGGCGTGACGTAGTCGTGGCGCGACAGCCCGCTGCCGTCGCGGTACGCGGCGTCGGCGGCGGTGATCCCCCACGCGGCCAGCGTGCGCTGTCCCACGGCGCGCGCGCTGTCGGCCGACCCGCTCCCGCTGGCCACGAGCCCGCTGGTGCGGAACAGCAGCTCGGCCAGCTGGTTCTGCGACGGCTTCTGCACGCGGGGCAGCACCGTGCTCAGCGGCGGCGACGCCAGCACCACCAGCGTGTCAGCCACACGCCCCGCGGTGTCGCGCCGCGCCACCGGCTTGGCCTCCACGGCGATCCCCGCCTCGTCCAGCGCCTCGCGCAGCGCCGCGCGATAGGCGTCGTTGGGGTGCCGGTAGGCGACCGTGAGCCGCGCCGAGTCGCCGGCCGGGATGGTGCCGGTGAGCAGCAGCGCGCGACCAAGGCTGTCGTGCGCCAGCTGCAGCGGCGCTCCCGCCGCCCCGCGCGCGCGCGTGGTGGCGCGCACCGTCAGCGGCGGATAGGTGGTGGTGGGACGGCGCTCGGTGTGCACGCGGGCGCCGGCGCGCGCGCGCCCCCACACCCACACCGTGTGCACCCCCTCGTTGAACAGCAGCTCGTCCACCGCGGCGCTGTACGGCTCGTCGAAGTCGTCGTAGGCCCACCCGTAGCCGGAGGTGAGGCCGGGGAAGGCGTCGCCCACCGCCACGATGTCGCCGCTCACGCGGGTGATGCCGCGCGCCGCGAGCGCGGCCGCCACCGGGGCGAAGGCCCGGCGCGCATCGCCCCCTTGCAGGGCGTCGCTCACCGATGGATCGCCGCTGCCGGCCACCTGCACCGTGCCCAGCCAGCGTCCGTCGCGCTGGTGCCCGTGCAGCAGCACCGGCGTGCGCCAGCGGTAGTCGGGGCCCAGCTGCTCCACGGCAATGGCGCCGGTGAGGAGCTTCTGGTTGGAGGCGGGCATGAACAGCCGGTCGGCATCGTGGCTGACCAGCGTGTCCCCCGCCACGGGATCCACGATCAGCACCCCCCAGCGCGCATTGCGCCACATGGGGGCGGCCAGCACCGAGTCCAGCACCTGCTGCAGCCGCTGGCGGGTAGTGGGCGCGGGGGCCAGCGTCATGGGGGCGGCGTGGGCTCGGGGCGCGCCGCCGGCACCGGCGTGGCGGGGGCCCGCACGGCGCCCGTGCACGCCCCAGACACCAGGAGCGGCACCAGCGGCAGCAGCCGGGCGACCGGCCAGCGGCGCGCGCTCACGGTTCGGCCTCCCACCCGCTGCTCAACGTGGCGTCCTCCGCCAGCTGCACGCGGAGCACCCGCGCCGACGTGTGTGCCAGCCCCGCGTTCACGCGCTCGGCGATGTGCCGCGCCAGGTTCTCCCCGGTGGGGATGGCCGCGCCGTCGGCGAACTCGGGCACGTCCACCGACAGGTTGCGGTGGTCGAACCGGTCGCGCACCTCGCGCTGCAGGATCGCGTCCAGCAGCGGCAGCTCCACCAGGAAGCCGGTGAGCGGGTCCACGGGGCCGGTCACGGTCACGTCGCAGCAGTAGCTGTGGCCGTGATAGTGCGGGTGGGCGCAGGCGCCGAAGACGGCGGCGTTGCGCGCGTCGTCCCACTCGGGGCGCCGGTACCGGTGCGCGGCCGCGAAGGTCACGCGCCGCGTGAGGGTGCTGCGCGGCACCGGCGCGCTACCGGAACAGGGGGATGATCACCCCGGCCGACGCCCCCCAGTTCCCCTTCCACACCGAGCGGCGACGCGTGTCGGCGAGGATGGAGGTGGTGTCGGCGCCCTTCACGAAGTACCGGTCGGGGTAGTCGTACTGGAACGTGCGGTTGGTGAGGTCCATGCGCAGCTGCACGCCGCGCCGGGGGAGATAGCGCAGCGAGCCCCCCCAGGTGATGGTGAACTTGTTGCCGAAGCGGTAGCCGCCGGTGTCGGCCTTGGCAAAGTCGCCCACCAGCCCGGCGCCGCCGAACACCGACGGAATCAGGTGGTGCCAGGTCTTGGACCCGGTGAGGGCGATGTCCAGCCCCGCGTCGATGCTGTGCGTGGACACGGGGCGCGTCTCGAACACCCGCGTGGCGCGCGGCCGCTCGGGGAGCAGCACGTCGCGCTCGCCGCGCGCCAGCCCGTACCGCGCGAACAGCGAGGCCGGCCCCCCCACGCCGATGTCGTAGCGCACCTCCCCCATGCCGCTGGCACGCGGCGCCACGCCGGCCAGGTCCCGCCCGGGCATGAACCAGCCGGCCAGCAGCGTGAGCGCCTGCCCCAGCCGCACGTCTTCAAAGGGGCTCTGGTCGGGACGGTGTCCCACCTGCGCCGCCGCGGGGAGCGGGAGCGCCAGGGCCAGGGCGGCAACGGCAAGGGCGCGACGGCGCGCCCGCGGGGAGGGCTGGGGCATGGGCAGGCTCACGTCGGGATCACGACGGGGATGTCGGGGAAGGATCGCGCAGGTCGCGGAGGTCGCGACCGGTCATCTCGGGGGGCTGCGGTACGCCCAGCAGCCCCAGCACGGTGGGGCCCACGTCGCACAGCGCCCCGCCCGCGCGCAGCGGCACGGTGGCCTCCGGGTCGAGCAGCACCAGCGGCACGGGGTTGGTGGTGTGCGCCGTGTGCGGCGCCCCGGTGGCGGGGTCCACCATCTGGTCGGCGTTGCCATGGTCGGCGGTGACCACCAGCCGCGCACCGCTCGTTTCGGCCGCCGCCAGGATGCGCCCCAGGCAGGCGTCCACCGTCTCCACCGCCGTCACCGCGGCGGCCAGCGAGCCGGTGTGCCCCACCATGTCGGGGTTGGCGAAGTTCACCAGGATGAAGTCGTGCGCCTGGGCGGCCAGCGACGCGCACACGTGGTCGCACACGCCGGCGGCGCTCATGGCGGGGGCCAGGTCGTAGGTGGCCACCTTGGGGCTGGGGACCATGGCGCGCTCCTCCCCGGGGAAGGGCGCCTCGCGCCCGCCGTTGAAGAAGAACGTCACGTGCGGGTACTTCTCGGTCTCGGCGGTGCGCAGCTGCGCCAGCCCGGCCTCGCTGATGACCTCCCCCACCAGGTGCCGCATGGACTGCGGCTCGAACGCCACCGGGAAGGGGAACTGGTCCTCGTAGCGCGTCATGGTGGTGACGGCCACGCGCGGGCGCACCCCGGTGTCAAAGCCGGTGAAGTCGGGGAGCGCCAGCGCGCGCAGCCCCTGCCGCATGCGGTCGGAGCGGAAGTTGAGGCACACCACCGCGTCGCCGTCGCGCATGGGCGCCACGGGGCGGCCGCTGGCGTCCACCATCACCACGGGCGGCAGGAACTCGTCGGTCACGCCGGTGTCGTACGCGCGCCGCACGGCCGCCATGGCGTCGGTGCACGGCGTGCCCACGCCGCGCACCGCGGCGTCGTACCACCGCTGGGTGCGCTCCCACCGGTTGTCGCGGTCCATGCCGAAGTAGCGCCCCGACAGCGACGCCAGCACCCCGCGCCCCGCCAAGCGCGCCCGCACCCCTTCCAGGAAGGCCAGCCCCGACTTGGGGGCGGTATCGCGCCCGTCCAGCTGCGCGTGCACCGCCACCCGCGGCACCCCCTCGCGCTGTGCGAGCGCGAGCATGGCCTCCAGGTGGTCGTCGTGCGCGTGCACGCCCCCGTCGCCCAGCAGCGCCACCAGGTGCAGCGTGGCCCCGGGGGCGCGCGCCGCGGCGCACGCCGCCCGCAGCGCGGGGTTGGCGAAGAAGGTGCCGTCCTCGATGGCCGCACCAATGCGCACCAGGTCCTGCATCACCACGCGCCCGGCGCCCAGGTTGAGGTGCCCCACTTCGCTGTTCCCCATCTGTCCCGCCGGGAGCCCCACGGCGCGCCCCGAGGCGGCCAGCAGCGTGCGCGACGGATGCGCCCAGAGGCGGTCCCAGTGCGGGGTGCGCGCCAGGCGGATGGCGTTGGCCTCGGTCGCCTCGCGGTACCCCCAGCCGTCCAGGATGATGAGCGCCACCGCGCGGGCGGGTCGTGCGGTCATGGGGCGGGTGCTAGGTTGCGGGGGGAGGCGCGGGCGGCGAGGGGCCGCAGCGCGCCGGGGAGACGCCCCGCAATCTACACCGCCCCCCGGGGCGCCCGGGACCTCGCGCACCATGGCCGCACGCCGCCGATCGCTGCTGCTTCGGGGAGTCCTCGTGCTGCTGCTGCTGGCGCTGGTGGGCGCCGAGTGGCTGCTGCACGACCGCCGCGCGCGCTATCGGGCCGAAACGGCGCGGTTGCGCGCGGGGATGACCGCGCTGGAGCGGGCGCGCACCGACGCGCTGCTGGCCGCCGAGCAGGACCGGGGGGCGCTGGCGCTGGCGCTCATCCGTCGGCAGGCGGCGGGGGACGAGGCGTTGCATTTGGCCGTGAGCGCCGAGTCGGGGTACGTGGCGCTGGAGCGCGGGGCCGTGCGGCTGCGCCGGTTTCCAGCGGAGGTGGCCGCCGACACGGCGCCGGAGGCGACGGGGCGCCCCGTGGCGGCGCCGCGCGGGCTGCGCCATGTGGAGCGGTTGGTGGCGGGGGGGGAACCCGCCCCCGACGTCCCCTGGTGGCCCGGCGAGGTGCCGGACACCCGCTGGCCCACCCCCCTGGCCGTGGTGGCGTCGGGGGGCGTGCTCATCTACGCCCG
>JBEIJM010000166.1:0-7014 GCA_040380205.1 Gemmatimonadaceae bacterium | reverse complement strand
TGGCCTCCACCACGTTCACCACCACGCTGGGGACGCCGGCATCACGCTGCATGGCGCTCCCCCCCGCCGAGAGCGCCCCGAAAATGAGGGCGGAAAACAGCACAGCAACGGGACGCAAACGGGCGAGTAACGCGACAGCAATGGCCGTATAGCCATATCCCGGCGAGAAGTTCTCGTACAGCGCGTAGGTGACGCCCGTGTACTCCACGCTCCCGGCCAGTCCGGCCAGCGCCCCGCTGGCCACGAAGGCGCCCAGCATCGTGGGCGCCACGCGGATCTCCCCCGCCATGGCGGCCGCCACCGGGTTGGCTCCCACCGCCCGCAGCCGGAACCCGGCGGCGGTGCGCGCCAGCCACCATCCGCACCCCACCGCCACCGCCACCGCCACCAGCACCCCCGCGTGCAGCCGCGTCCCCGGGAGCAGCACGGGGAGCTGCCACCCCAGGGGGAGCGACGCCGACTGCGGGTTGATGCGCGTGGGTTCCTGCAGCGGACCGCGCACCAGCCACCCCACCACCGACAGCGCCACGAAGTTGAGCATGATCGTGCTGATCACCTCCAGCGCGCCGTGCCGTACCCGCAGCCATCCGGGGATGGCGCCCCACACGCCGCCGGCCACGCTGCCGGCCAGCAGCACGGCGGGGAGCGCCGCCCACCCCGGGGTGCCCGGGGGGAGCGCGGTGGCCACGCCGCACCCGGCGGCCGCCCCCATGAGCAGCTGCCCCTCGGCGCCCACATTGATCACCCCCGCGCGGAACGCCAGCGCCACCGCCACCCCGGCCAGCGCCAGCGGGATGGCGCGCACCAGCGTGGCCGACGTGATGGCGTAGCTGCTGCCGAAGGCGCCGCGGGTCAGGGCGGCCAGCGCGGGGAGCACCGGGTGACCGGTGGCCAGCAGCAGCAGCGCCAGCACCGCGAGGGCGATGGCGAGGAGGGTGAGGAGGGAGGCGAGCGGGGCGAGGCGGGACAACGGCTGAGGGGACAGGTGGAGGTGGGGTTCCAGCCGAAGGGGGGGAGCTACAGACGAGGGGTCAGCTGCAGGTGTCGTTGGAGCAACGGCCTCGGGGGTAGTTGCGGTTGCAGATGCAGACGGTGTTGGTTGATGGCTATGGGGTGGTGCCCAGCATGGCGGCACCGATGGTGTCGCGGTCCATGGTGGGCATGGCATGGGCGACACCGGCGTGCAGCACCACCACGCGGTCGGCCAGCGCCAGCACCTCGTCCAGGTCGGAGCTGTACACCACCACCGCCACCCCCTGGGCACGCGCGGCGCGGAGGGCGTCGTGCACGGCGGCGGTGGCCACGAAGTCCAGCCCGCGGGTGGGGTTTTCGGCCACCAGCGCCTCCACCGTCCCCGCCTCGCCCAGCTCGCGCGCCAGCACGAGCTTCTGCTGGTTCCCCCCCGACAGCGTGCGCATGGGCACCGCCTCGTGGGCGGCGCGCACGTCGTGCGTGGTCATCAGCGCGGCGGTGCGCGCGCCCCAGGCCGGCCAGTCCATCAGGCCGCGCCGGCTGCCGGCACCGCGCAGCGCCACGTTCTCCGTGAGCGACGCGTCCAGCAGCACCGCGTCGCGGTGCCGGTCCTCGGGGATGAACCCCAGCGCCGCCGGCCGGTGCACGCGTCCGGCCGACGGAGCCAGCCGCCCCGCCAGCACCCGCAGCAGTTCGTGCTGCCCCGACCCCTCCACCGCGGCAATCCCCACGATTTCACCGGCGCGCACGGCCATGGTCACGCCGCGCAGCCGTTCCACCCCCGCGCCGTCCACCACGCGGACCTCCTCGGCCACCAGCATCGCCGGTCCCTCCGCCACCGTGGTCCGCGTCGCGGCGAGACCCCCACCGAAGCCCGCATCAAGGTCCGCACCAAGGCCCGCATCACGGCCCTCATCAAGGTCCGCGGTCTTCACCTCCAACGCCAACGCCCCTTTGGGCCGTTGTTCCGCCCCCACCCCTCCCAGCATCGCCGCCGCCACCTCGCGCTCCCCCACCTCGCCCTTCCCCGCGTGCAACGCCAGGGCCCCGCGCCGCAGCACCGTCACCGCGTCCCCCACCGCCACCGCGTCGCGCACCTTGTGCGTGATGAGCACCACGGCGCCGCCCCGGTCGGCGTAGCCGCGCACCCACGCCAGCAGCTCCGCCCCCTCCGCCGGCGCCAGCACCGCGGTGGGCTCGTCCAGAATCAGCAGCGACACGTCGCGCGCCAGCGCCTTCACGATCTCGCACCGCTGCTGCGCGCCCACCGGCAGGTCGCCCACCCGCGCCTCCGGGTCCAGCGACAGCCCCGCGCGCGCGGCCACCTCGCGCACGCGCGCGGCCGCGGCACGCCGGTCAAAGCGCCCGCGCCCTCCCAGCGCCACGTTCTCCGCCACGGTCATCCCCGGCACCAGCGAGAAGTGCTGGTGCACCATGCCGATCCCCTGCGCCAACGCGTCGGCCGGCGAGTGCAGCGTGGCCGGCGCGCCGCGCCACCGCACCGCGCCGGCTTCGGGGCGCACCAGCCCGAAGGCCACGCGCATGAGCGTGCTCTTCCCCGCGCCGTTCTCCCCCAGCAGCGCATGCACGGTGCCGGCGCGCACTGCCATCGACACCTCGCGCAGCGCGGTCACCGCACCAAAGCGCACGGTGATCTGCTCCAGCGCCAGCAGCGGCGCGCCCCCGTCTGCGCTCACGCGGGCGTCTCCGCCCATGCCATGGCCGAAGACCGCATGCACGGCATCGCGCCACGCCATGGCGCGTGCGGCGTGGTCACGACCCCGTGGGGAGATGCAGGAAGGTCCATGGCAGCCCGAACCGCTCCTGCAGGAAGCCGCCCAGCGCCTGCACCCCCAGCGTCTCGGTGGCGTAGTGCCCCGCGTACACGATGCAGAGGTCGTGCTCGATGGCGTCCACCGTGGTGTGGTGCGCGCCCTCCCCCACGATCAGCGTGTCCACCCCCTTGGCCAGCGCCTCGGCGATGGTGTCGCTGGACGCGCCCCCCCCGCTGCAGATGGCCCAGCGCGTGGTCGTGCGTCCCTCCACCGGGACCGACGTGCGCACCGTGCCGCCGTAGCGGACGGCGAGGGCGCGCACGCGCGCCACCAGGTCGGCGGTGGGTTCCTGCGTGGTCCCCAGGCAGCCGATGTCCACCGTCTTGTGCCGCGCAAAGCCCCCCGACGGCGTGAGCCCCAGCGTCGCCGCCAGGCGCGCGTTGTTCCCCAGCACGGGGTGCAGGTCCAGCGGCAGGTGCGACGCGTACACCGCCACGTTGCGCTGCAGCAGCGTGCGCCACTTGCGGTAGCGCACGCCGGTGAGCGGCTGCGCCCCCGCCCAGAAGAGCCCGTGATGCACGATGAGCAGCTGCGCCCCCAGCATCACCGCCTCGTTCACCGCCGCGTGCGACGCGTCCACCGCCACCGCCACCCGCTGCACCGTCCCCTCGTTGGCCACCTGCAGCCCGTTCACCGCCCCGCCGTAGTCGGGGATCTCCCCCGTGCGCAGCTCGGTGTCCAGCGCGGCCACGATGTCGGCCAGCGCAACCTCGGGGAGCGCCAGGCCGTTGCCGGTGGCGCCGGCCAGAATGCGGTCCGCTTCAGGGGTGGACATGGGTCAGGGGATCTTGGTGCCGGCGGGCGCCACCGTGGGTCCCACGGGCTTGGCGTCGTTGTTCCCCTGCAGCAGGTCGGCCAGCGGCGCAAAGGTGCCGGCCTTGATGAGGACGCCCACCGAATCCACCGCCGCGCGGGTGGCGGGGGAGACGCGGTTGGCCAGCGCGGGGTTGAGCACCAGCTGCACCACGTCCTGCTTTTCGCCGAGGGTAATCACGCGCCCCGTGAAGCCGCCGGCGGCGACCTCCCGGCCGATGAGCAGGAGCGCGTGGGTGAGGTCGATGACCACGCTGCCAATGATCACGTCGGGGGCGACGTCGTTCTGGTTGGCGTTGGAGCCGAAGGCCAGGATCTTCTTCTCCCGGGCCGCCTGGAACACCCCCAACCCGGCGGCGTCGGCGTTCTGGAAGATCAGGTCGGCGCCGCGGGCGATCTGCGCCAGCGCCTGCTCCTTGCCGGCGCTCACGTCATCCCAGTTGCCGATGTAGGAGGTGAGCACCTGGACCTTGGGGTTCACGCTGCGCGCGCCGCGCTCGAACGCCTGGAAGGAGAGCTTGACCGGGGGGAGCTCGGTGCCGGCGATGAGCCCAAGCACGTTGGTGGTGGTGAGGGCGCCGGCCACCATCCCGGCCTGGTACGACGCCTCCTCAAAGGCAAAGGAGATGCCCGCCAGGTTGGGGGCGGTCACGCGCCCCGAGGTGATGGCGTACACCGTCTTCGGGTACTGCGGGGCCACGCGGGCGGCGGCGTCCTGGAACTCGAAGCCGTGGCCGATGACGAGGCTGTACCCCTGCGCCCCATACTGCCGGAAGTTCTCCTCGAACTCGGCGGGGGTCTTGGTCTGGATGTGCGAGATCTGCGCGCCCAGCGAATCGCGGAGCGCCAGCAGCCCCTGATAGGCGCCGCCGTTCCACGACTTGTCGGACACCGGCCCCGGGGTCAGCAGCGCCACGCGCAGGGGTGTCGTGGCCGTGCTGGCCGCCTGCTCCGCCGCAGGAGCCTTGTCACCGCCGCAGGCCGCAAGGAGGAGGGTGCAGGCTGCGGCGGCGATCGCGGTGGCTGGGCGGAGGTGGCGCGTAGGGCTGGTCATGGGGCGGGATAGGACGGTATATGACGAATGATGGCGTTTCTGTGCTGCTTATGTGCAGCGTTTGTGTCGCTTTATGGGTTCGTATTTGCTGCGATGATGATCTTATGGTGCTGCGTTTGTGACGCTTGTAGATCTGGAGTCTGGCGAGTTGTGGCGGCTGGTTACTCTCAGTCCACTGACACGCCGAGGCGTTCGAGGACGCGTTCCAGGTCGTCGTTGGAGTGGAAGGTGATGCGGATTTCGCCGCTGGCCTTTCCGGTGAGGGCGATGCTGACCTGGGTTTGCAGGGCGGTGCGGAGCTTGTCCTGGAGGCGAGCGACCACCGCGGCGGAGGCGCCGGCTGGGGTCGTGGTGCCCTTGGGGGAGGCGGCCGAGGCGGATTTGCCGCCGGGTTTGGCGGCGTTGACGCGGCGCTCCACTTCGCGGACGGACCAGTGGTTGGCGGCGGCCTCGCGGGCCATGTCGACGATGGCGCGTTCGTTGGCCAGCGCCAGGAGGGCGCGGGCGTGTCCTGTGGCCAGCTGCTTCGCTTGCAGCATCCGCTTGACCGAGGCGGGGAGGGCGCGCAGGCGCAGCGCGTTGGCCACGGTGGAGCGGTCCTTCCCTACCACGTCGGCGACTTCCTGGGTGGTGAGGGCGAAGTCGTCCACCAGCCGCTGGTAGCCGTCGGCCTCTTCGATCGGGTCCAGGTCGCTGCGCTGGAGGTTCTCGATCATGGCCAGCGTGAGCAGCGTGCGGTCGTCCACGCGGCGCACCAGCGCCGGGATTTCCGTCCACCCCAGGCGGGTGGCGGCGCGGAAGCGCCGTTCGCCGGCGATCAGTTCGTAGCCGATGCCGTTGGGGGCGGGGCGAACCGTGACCGGCTGGAGGAGGCCGTTGACGCGGAGGGAGGCTTCCAGGTCGGCCAGCTCTTCCGGGCGGAACTCCTGACGGGGCTGGAAGGGGTTGGGCTTGATCTGCCCCAGCGACAGGGTGAGGAGGGTGCCGGCGGCGGAGGTGGTGGCCGATTCCGTGGGGGCGGCCACCGGGGTGCCGACCGGGGTGCCCGTCTGCGCGGGTGTACCAGGGGCGGCACTCCCCGTTTGGGGTGCGTCGGTGGTGGCCGCCGAGGGGGCTGTTCCCTGCAGGAGGGCTTCGCGCTTCCCCAGGAGGGCGTCGAGGCCGCGTCCCAGCCGGCGCGACGGTTCCGGTGGGGGGGTCACGAGGCCGGCTCCGTGGGGGCGGGGGTGCCGCGCAGGCGACTGATGAGTTCCTGGGCCACCGCCATGTAGGCTTGGGCGCCCACCGAGGCCAGGTCGTACACCACGATTGGCTTGCCGAAGGAGGGGGCTTCGGCCAGGCGGATGTTGCGGGGGATCATGGTGGTGAAGACGCGGTCGCCAAAGTGTGCGCGGGCGTCGGCGGCCACTTGGCGGGAGAGGTTGAGTCGGGCGTCGTACATGGTGAGCAGCACCCCATCCACCGCGAGGGCCGGGTTGAGGGCGCGCACGCGGTCCACGGTCTCCAGCAGCTGCGACAGCCCTTCCAGGGCGAAGTATTCGCACTGGAGGGGGATGAGCACCGCATCGGCGCCCACCAGGGCGTTCAGGGTGAGCAGCCCCAGCGACGGCGGGCAATCCAGCAGGATCACGTCGTACTGGTCGCGCACCGTGTGCAGGGCATCGCGCAGGCGGGTGGCGCGGGCGTCGTCGTCCACCAGCTCCACTTCGGCGCCGGCGAGGTCCTGGGTGGTGGGGAGCAGGTCCAGATGGGAGAACTGGACCTTTCGCAGGATCGCGTCGGCGATGGGGGCGTCCCCCAGCAGCACCTCGTAGGTCCCCGCGCGGATCTCCTCGCGGCTGATGCCCAGGGCGGAGGAGGCGTTCCCTTGGGGATCGATGTCCACCAGCAGGGTGCGCTGTTCGGCCACGGCGAGGGAGGCGGCCAGGTTGACCGCGGTCGTCGTCTTGCCGACGCCGCCTTTCTGGTTGGTGATGGCGAGGATGCGTGCCACGGGGTGTGGTGCGAGGGGGGACGAGCGGCGTGGGGCGTCAGGGCGCGGCGTGGGGCGCGATGCCGAGCGAGGGCGCCTGGGGCGGATAGGGAGGGAACATAGGGGTCAGGGCGTGGGCGCGCGCCCCCCTCGCTGGCGGGAGCTCGGCGGTTTCACGTGAAACCGGGAGCGTGGCCCCCCCCCTCGGCTTCGCTGCCCGCCTGATCACACAACACACCGAGGGGCGCCACGCGTTCCGCCGCCGGCGCCCCTCGTGAACCATCACGTTTTCGTTTCACGTGAAACAGCTGTGGGAAGCGGAACGACCACCCGCCCTTCTACCACCTCCCTACCACCTCCCTACCACC
>JBEIJM010000165.1:0-7090 GCA_040380205.1 Gemmatimonadaceae bacterium | reverse complement strand
GTGGGGGGGGGGGGGGGGGGGGGGGGGGGGGGGGGGGGGGGGGGGCCCCCATTGTTCGTGGGTGGTGCGCGCGCGCCCCCCCCCCGGGGGGGGCCGGCCCCCCCCCCGCCCCCCCCGACCCGTCGTGCCATGACCGTGCCCAACGCCCGCGAGCGCATCCTCCCCCGCCTCATCGACGAGGAGGTGAAGGAGTCGTTCCTGAACTACTCGATGAGCGTGATCGTCTCGCGCGCGCTCCCCGACGTGCGCGACGGGCTCAAGCCGGTGCACCGGCGCGTGCTGTACGCCATGAACGAGCTGGGGCTCACCCCCGGGCGCCCGTACAAGAAGTCCGCCACCGTGGTGGGCGACGTGCTGGGCAAGTACCACCCGCACGGCGACAGCAGCGTCTACGACGCGCTGGTGCGCATGGTGCAGACCTTCTCGCTGCGCTACCCGCTGGTGGACGGGCAGGGGAACTTCGGGTCGATGGACGGCGACAACGCCGCCGCCTACCGCTACACCGAGGCGCGGCTCACCCGCACGGCCATGGAGCTGCTGGCCGACATCGACAAGGGGACGGTGGACTTCGCCCCCAACTTCGACGACCGCCTCGAGGAGCCGCGCGTGCTCCCCGCGGGGCTCCCCGCGCTGCTGGTCAACGGCTCCTCCGGGATCGCCGTGGGGATGGCCACCAACATCCCGCCGCACAACCTGCGCGAGGTGGCGGCCGCGGTGCGCGCCCTGGTCGCCGACCCCGAGCTGGACGCGGCGGGGCTGCGCCGCCTGGTCAAGGGCCCCGACTTCCCCACCGGCGGCTACATCTACGGGCGCGCCGGCATCGCCGACTACCAGGACACCGGGCGCGGGCGCATCGTCATGCGCGCGCGCGCCGTCATCGAGGAGAAGGAGAGCACCGGGCGCTCGCAGATCGTCGTCACCGAGGTCCCCTACCAGGTCAACAAGGCCAAGCTGGTCGCCGACATCTCCGACCTGGTGCGCGAGCAGAAGCTCACCGGCATCAGCGCGCTGCGCGACGAGTCCGACAAGGACGGCGTGCGCGTGGTCATCGAGCTCAAGCGCGACGCCATCCCGCGCGTGGTGCTCAACCAGCTGTACAAGCACACCGCCATGCAGAGCACCTTCGGGGTGATCATGCTGGCGCTGGTCCCCGACCCCGCCACGCGGCAGCTGGTGCCGCGGGTGCTCACGCTCAAGCAGTGCCTGCAGCACTTCATCGCGCACCGCCACGAGGTCATCACCCGGCGCACGCAGTTCGACCTGGACAAGGCGCTCGACCGGGAGCACATCCTCGAGGGGCTCAAGGTCGCCGTCGACCACATCGACGAGGTCATCGCCCTCATCCGCGCCGCCGAGGACACGCCGTCGGCCTCGGCGCAGCTGCAGGCGCGCTTCGGGCTCTCCGAGCGGCAGGCCGAGGCGATCCTCAACATGCGCCTCGCCAAGCTCACCGGCCTCGAGCGCGACAAGCTGGAGGGGGAGCTGCGCGAGGTGCGCGCCCTCATCGTCGACCTGCGCGACATCCTCGACTCCCGCCCGCGCCGCATGCAGCTGCTGGTGGGCGAGCTGGACGCCGTCGTCGAGGCCCACGGCGACGAGCGGCGCACCGAGATCGTCAGCGAGGAGGGGGAGTTCACCGTCGAGGACCTCATCGCCGAGGAGGAGATGGTCGTCACCATCTCCCACAAGGGGTACATCAAGCGCACCGCCGTGTCGCTGTACCAGCGGCAGGGGCGCGGCGGGCGCGGCAAGGTGGGCGCCGACCTGCGCGAGGACGACTTCATCGAGCGGCTGTACGTGGCCAGCACCCACACGTACCTGCTCATCTTCACCGACGACGGCCGCTGCTTCTGGCTCAAGGTGCACGAGCTCCCGCAGCTCGGGCGCGCCAGCCGCGGCAAGCCGATCGTCAACCTGATCAACGTCACCCCCGACACGCGCATCCGCGCCATCGTGCCGGTGCGCGAGTTCTCCGACAGCGAGTACCTCCTCTTCGGCACCCGCAACGGCACGGTCAAGAAGACCGCGCTGTCGGAGTACTCCAACCCGCGCACCACCGGCATCAAGGCCATCAAGGTCGAGCCGGGGGACGCCCTCATCGACGTGCAGGTCACCAGCGGCGCCAACGACGTGGTGCTGGCCACCCGCAGCGGGCTGTCGGTGCGCTTCCACGAGGCCGACGCGCGCCCGATGGGGCGCGACACCACCGGCGTGAAGGGAATCGAGCTGCAGCCCGGCGACCAGGTGGTGGGGATGGTGGTCATCAAGCGCGACGCCACCCTGCTGGTGGTCACCGAGCGCGGGCTGGGCAAGTGCAGCGGCGTGGGCGAGTACCGCGTGCAGAAGCGCGGCGGCAAGGGGATCAAGACGCTCGACCTCACCGCCAAGACCGGGCACGTGGTCGCGCTCCTCGAGGTGGTCCCCGCCGACGAGCTGATGCTGATGACCCGCGGCGGCATCGCCATCCGCTCCAAGGTGAGCGAGATCCGGGTCACGGGGCGCGTGGCGCAGGGGGTCAAGCTGGTGGCGCTGGACGACCAGGATGTGGTCTCCGCCGTGGCCCGCGTGATCCCCGACGAGGACGGCAAGGACGACGGGCGGGAGGAGGGGGGCGAGGGGGCCGAGGGAGGCGCGGCGGAGGCGTGACCGCGTCGCGCATCGTGGTGGCCGACCCCGACCCCGCGGTGCGCGGCACGGTCGGCGCCCTGCTCGCGGAGCATGGCGCCGACGTGCTGGTCGCGGCCGACGCCGCGGCGCTGCTGGCGGCGCTGGAACCGGCCCCCCCGCAGCTCCTCGTCCTGGAGGCCGACCTGCCGGGCGGGGAGGGCCTCCAGCTGCTGGAGCGGATCACCGGGCAGGAGCGCTTCCGCGACCTCCCGGTCCTCGTGCTGGGCTCCCTCCCCCCCGACGAAGGGGCCGTGCGCGCCCTGGGGCTTGGGGTGGCCGACTACCTCCGCAAACCCGTCCGCCCCCGCGAGCTGCTCGCCCGCGTGCAGGCGCGCCTCCGCGCCGGCGCCCACCTCGCCGCCGCGCGCGAGGCGCTCGCGCGGGCCCAGGGGGAGCTGGCGCGCGTCCGCCACGATGCGGAGAGCCGCCGCACCCTGGTGGACATCCTCCACGAGGTCACCGGCGACCTCTCCGTCCCCGAGCTGTTCACCCTGCTCGTGCGCCGCGCCGCCCGCGCCCTCGGGGTCTCGCACTGCGCCGTCCTCCTGGCCCGCCCCGGCGCCGCCGAGGGGGAGGTGCTCGCCGCCGTCGAACGCCCCGCGCTCCACCGCGTCCCCGTGGACCTCGCGCGGCTCCCCGAGGCCCGCGCCGCCCTCGACAGCGGGCTCCCCGTCCTCGTCGCCGACGTCGCCGCCCACCCGCTCTACGCCGGTGCCGCCCCCTGCGGCCTCGACGCCCTCCCCGCCCCCATCCGCTCCGCGATCGCCCTCCCCTTCTCCGTCGACCGCGGCCAGCACGGCGTCTTCCTCGTCCGCCGCACCCTCGACCAGCCCCCCTTCGCCGAGCCCGACCTGGAGTTCGCCGAGGCCGCCATCACCGCCGCCGTCGCCGTCATCCAGCGCGCCCAGGTGGTCGAGCACGCCATGGCCGACAACGCCCGCCTGGAGCGCCTCGCCCACACCGACCCGCTCACGCAGCTCCTCAACCGCCGCGCCCTCACCGACCGGCTGCAGCAGGAGATGGAGCGCGCCATGCGCTACGACGCCACCCTGGCGCTGCTCATGGTCGACCTCGACCACTTCAAGGCGGTCAACGACACCCACGGCCACCTCGTGGGGGACGACGTGCTGCGCGACGTGGCCCGCCTCCTCCGCGAGACGATCCGCACCACCGACGTCGCCGCGCGCTACGGCGGCGAGGAGTTCCTCGTGCTGCTCCCCGAGACCGACGACGGCGGGGCCGAGGCCTTCGCCGAGCGGATCCGCGTGGCGGTCGAGGCGCACCCCTTCGAGGGGAGCGGCGGCGCCGCCCTGCGCCTCACGGCCAGCCTCGGGGTGGCCGTCTTCCCCGCGCCGCGCGTGGTCACCGCCGAGGACCTCCTCGTGCGCGCCGACGCGGCGCTCTACCGCGCCAAGGCCGACGGACGCAACCGCGTCTGCACCTGAGCGCGCCCCCCGTGCCTCCGTCCGCGGGCCCCGCCGCCCCGTCTCCTTCGCTTCCCCGACCCGCCTTGCCATGAACTTCCTCGTCCTCGGTGCCGGGCTGCAGGGCACTGCCTGTGCCGCCGACCTCCTGGCCGACCCGGCCGTCACCTCGGTGACGCTCGCCGACCTGCGCGTGGACCCGCTCCCCGCCTTTCTCGCCCCTCACGTGGGCGGCCGCCTGCGCCTGTGCCCGCTGGACGTGCGCGACGAGGCCGCCGTGCACGCCGCCATGGCCGGGGTCGAGGCCGTCTGCAGCGCCATCCCGTACTACTTCAACCTTCCCCTTGCCCGCCTGGCCGTCGCCGCGGGGCGCCACTTCACCGACCTGGGCGGCAACACCGCCATCGTCCAGCAGCAGCGCGCGCTCGACGCCGAGGCCCGCGCGCGCGGCGTGAGCGTGGTCCCCGACACCGGGCTGGCCCCGGGGATGGTGAACGTCATCGCCCAGCACGGCATCGACCAGTTCGCCACGGTCGAGAGCGTGCGGCTGTACGTGGGCGGGCTGCCGCAGGTCCCCGAGCCCCCGCTGGGCTACCAGGTGGCCTACTCCATCGAGGGGATGGTGGACTACTACACCACCCCCTCGCTCGTGCTGCGCGACGGCGTCCCCACCGAGGTCGACGCGCTCTCCGAGCGGGTGGTCGTCCCCTTCGCCGCCCCCCTGGGGGCGCTCGAGGCCTTCCACACCGCCGGCGGGCTCTCCACCATGGTGTATCGCTACGCCGGGCGGATCCCCGTCATGGAGTACAAGACGCTCCGCTACCCGGGGCACGCCACCATCATGGCGGCGATCCGCGATCTCGGGCTCCTGGACACCGACCCGGTGGCGTTCCCCGAGGGGACGGTGTCGCCGCGCGCGCTGTTCGTGCGCGTGGCCGGCGAGCGGCTGCGCAAGGGGAAGCCCGACCTGGTGGCGCTGCGGGTGGAGGTGACCGGGCGCACCGCCGACGGCGCGCGGCAGTGCCGCACTTGGGAGGTGGTCGACCGCGCCGACGAGGGGCGCGGCGTCACGGCGATGATGCGGACCACCGGCTACACGCTGGCCATCACGGGGCTGCTGCAGCGCACCGGGGTGATTCCCCCGGGGGTGCACACCCCGGACGAGGGGATCCCGCCGCAGCGCTATTTCGACGCGCTGGCCGCGCGCGGCATCACCGTGGCGGAGCAGCCGGCGGTGACGCTCCCCGGCTGACGGCCGGCGCCATGGCCCCCCGTCTGGGGGGCCGTGGCGTCAGGTGCGGAACTCGCCGATGAGCCCCAGCACGCGCAGGGAGGCGCGCTGCAGCGACTCGGCGGTGCCGGACACCTCCTGCGCGGAGGCGGTGGTCTGCGAGGTGCTCGCCGCCACCTCCTCGGCCGCGGCGGCGTGGCTCTCGGCCGCCGAGCGCGCCGCCTCCAGCACCTGTTGCACGTTCCCCAGCGACTGCCGGTTGGCGACCACGGCGTGCGCCACCTGGGCGGCCGCGTCCTCCACCTGCGCCACCGCGTGCTCGATGCGCGCGAGCGCCGCCCCCACCCCCTCGGCCACCGTCTCCACATCGCGCAGCCGCGTGGCCCCGCCGTCCACCGCGCTGGCCGCGCCGGCGATCTGGCCGCGGAAGCGCGCCACCGTCTGCGTCACCTGCTGCGCCGCCGACGCGCTCTGCTCGGCCAGCGCCCGGACCTCCTGCGCCACCACCGCGAAGCCGCGCCCCGCGCTCCCGGCGCGCGCCGCCTCGATGGAGGCGTTGAGCGCCAGCAGGTTGGTCTGGTTGGCGATCTCCGAGATCACGCCCACGAAGTCGTCGATGGCCGCCGTGGCCTCGCGCAGGCGCATCATCTCCTGCCGCGACGCCGCCACCACCTCGCGGGCCCCCAGCAGCGAGTCGACCGCCACCTGCACCTGCTCGCGCGTGTGGTTGGTGGTGGCGCGGATCTCGCGCCCCACGCGGTCGGCCGCCTCGGCCGCGCTGGAGATCGTGGCGCCGGCCTCGGCCAGCTCCAGCACCGTGCCGCTGGCCGCGTGCAGCGCGCTGAGCTGCCCGCCCGCTCCCTGCGAGATGCCGGCCACGGCGTCGGTCACATGCTGCGACGACGCGGCCGCGGAGGCGGAGGAGGCGGTGAGCTCGGTGGCGGCGTAGGCCACCCGGTCCGCCTCCGCCTGCACCTGCCCCAGCAGGGCGCGCAGCCGCTCGCGCGCCTGCTCGGTGGACTCGATGAGCGAGGCGTATTCCGCCGCCACCTCCCGGGCCGCGCCTTCCCCCTCGGGGACGCGCAGGTCGCCGGCGCCGATGGCGGTCATCTCCTGCCGCAGGCGGGCCAGCGGCTCGGTCACCGCGCGGAAGGTGGAGAGCCCGAAGATGGCCGCCACCCCGAACGCGACCGCCACCACGGCGGCCAGCAGCGCCTCGGCGCGCCCGAGCGTCACCTGCATGCGGTCCAGCGACTCGGCCGCATCCAGCCGCGCCGCCGTGCGCACCGCCTGCAGCTCCGATTCGATGGCGCCGATGTCCCGGCCGGTGAGCTGCATCACCCGCTTCGCATCGTCGTTGCGCCCCACGCTCTGCCAGGCGTGCATGGTGGCGATGCGCACCTCCAGCCCCGCCTGCAGCTCCCCGATCGCCTCGTAGCGCTCCCGCTCGGAGGGGGTGAGCATGTCCTGCGCGATGGCGTCCTGGCGCAGCTGCTCCGACTGCGAGCCCAGCGCGAGATACTGCCGTTCGTCGGTCTCCGAGCGGCTGTTGAGGTAGCGCAGCCCGGCAACCAGCTGGCGGAGCACGGCGGTGCCGGCCCGCTCGGTGCGCTCGGCGCGCTCGGCCATGGCCCGGACCGTGCGGTCGGTCTCGATGTTGCTGCGGCTGAGGCCGAACCATCCCAGGAGCCCGGCGCCCAGGAGGAGCAGGTTGGAGATGCCGAAGCCGATGATGAGGCGGCTGCGGATGGTGCGCAGCGGCTGCCAG
>JBEIJM010000164.1:0-7135 GCA_040380205.1 Gemmatimonadaceae bacterium | reverse complement strand
GCGCGGCCGTGGAGCAGGGCGCCTGGCGCGTGCCGGGGGTGACCGCGGTGCGCAACGAGCTCAGCGTGCCGCCATGAGCGCCGCCGGGCGCGCCTCGGGGGTCGCCTCGGGGTGCGCCTCCGCCCGCGCCGCCGAGAGGGCGTGGTGCACCGCACCCAGCAGCGCCTCCAGCGTGAAGGGCTTCTGCAGGAAGGGCAACGGTGCGACGCGCTGTGCCCCTTCGTGCAGCACGGCGTCCTCCGACCCGATGATCAGCACCCGGAGCAGCGGGCGCAGCGGCCGCAGCCGCTCGGCCAGGCGTGCGCCGCTGTCCAGCGGCAGCCGCCGGTCGGCGATGAGCAGGTCGATGGTGCCCGGATGGCCGGCCGCCAGCGCCATCGCCATCTCGGCGCTCGCCGCCTCCAGCACCACGTAACCGTCGCGCCGCAGCGCCCGGTGCACCGCAGCCCGCACCAGGTCGTCGTCATCCACCAGCAGCACCGTGGCGCGCGGCGGCCCGGCGTGGCCATTCCCCCAGCTGCCGGGGCCCACGGTGTTGGAGGGCACCGGCGGTACCACGGGGAGCGAGACGCGGGTGCCCCCCGGTGCAGTCATGAACCTGGTGCGCAAGGGCGGCAGGTCGATGGTGACCACCGTCCCCGCCCCCGGCGCGCTCTGCAGGTGCAACCGCCCGCGCGCCTGCTGCACCACCCCCCACGCCAGCGACAGCCCCAACCCCGTGCCGGCCCCGGCGGTCTTGGTGGTGAAGAATGGCTCGATGGCCCGCGCGCGCACCGCCTCGGGCATCCCCACGCCGCCGTCGGTGATGGTCAGGCGCACCGTCCCGCCGGGACGCAGCCACGGCGTCGTGCGCACCGCATCGAGATCCACCGTCCCCTCGGCGGTGGTGACCACCAACCGTCCCCCCTGCGGCATGGCGTCCAGCGCGTTGCGCAGCAGCGCGACCAGCGCCTGCTCCAGATGCCCCGGGTCGGCCACCACCGGCGGCAGCTGCGGCGCCAGCAGGAGGTGGCACCGGATGTCGGGACGGTCGTTCACGCCGCTGGTGGCCACCGCGCGCCGCACCAGGTCGTTCACCGCCAGCGGTACCTGCGCGTGGGCCCGCTCGCGACCAAAGGCAGCCACCTGCTGCACCAGCGTACCGGCGCGCGCCGCGGCCCGCTCGATCTCCTCGGCCAGCTCCGCGGCAGCGGCGTCGTGCGCCAGGTGCGTGCGCAGCAGCGAGGCGTTCCCGGCCACCACCGTGAGCAGGTCCCCCAGCCCGTGCGTGAAGCCGGAGCAGAGTCGTGAGAGCGCCTCCAGGCGCTGCGATTCGGCCAGGGCGCGCTCCACCAGGCGCTCGGCCCCATGCACGGGGAGCGCCGGCACACCACTACTCCCATTGGAAGAATCCACCACGTCGTGGTCCGGCAAGATGTTGGCCCCCGCTGGCCCGGGTGACCCTGCAGTCATGGGCGGGGCGGCAGCGCGCGGTATATCAGGTAAACTTATCGCCACAGTCCAGCTCGCCTCCATCGGGGATTCCCCGACCGCTTCTGCCGGAGCCACGTTATGGTGACACGTTGTGCCGCCGCTTGGGACAGACAGAGCAAATCCCGTGCCAGCGAACTCAGCCGTACCGGCGTCCTCGGGGCGGGGAGACACGCGGGGCCAATCGCCCCCTTGCTGGCCGCCCTGCTGCTGCACGCCGCGCCGGCCCACGCGCAGAGCCCCGTGCGCCCCCCCGGAGGCGCCCCCCTTCCAGGCCATCTCGCTGCTGGGGGACACCCTGCGCACGCTCCCCATGAGCGCGGCCACGCGCGCCCGCTACGAGGCGCAGCGCGACAGCGCGTGGCGCCACTACCAGGCGGCGCCCGCCAACATGGACTCGCTCATCTGGTACGCGCGGCGGCTGGGCTACCTGGGGCAGCTGCGCGAGGCCATCGCCGTGTACACGCGCGGCGTGGCGCTGGCGCCGGACAACCCCTGGCTCTACCGCCATCGCGGGCACCGCTACCTCTCGGTGCGCGACTTCCCCGCCGCCATCCGCGACCTGGAGCGGGCGGCGGCGCTCACGCGGGGGAAGCCCGACCAGGTCGAGCCCGACGGGCAACCCAACCCCGCGGGGATCCCCATCGGCACGCTGCAGAGCAACATCGGCTACCACCTGGCGCTGGCGTACTACCTCCACGGCGACTACGCCAAGGCCGCCGAGGCGGCGCGGCGCGAGGTGGAGGCGGCCACCAACGACGACCGGCGCGTGTCCATGGCGCACTGGTGGTACCTGTCGCTGCGCAAGCTGGGGCGCCACGACGAGGCCGCGCGCGTGGTGGCGCCCATGCGCCGCGACATGCGCATCGTGGAGAACGACAACTACCACCGGCTGATGCTGCTGTACAACGGCACCCTGCCGGTGGACACGCTGCTGGCAGCCACGGCCGGGGGGATCGGCTCGTCGGGGGACGCCTCCACGGCCTACGGGGTGGCCACGTGGCTGTCGTTCAGCGGCCGCGAGGCCGAGGCCGTGGCGATCTGGCGCCGCATGGTGGCGTCAGGGCAGTGGGGGGGCTTTGGCACCATCGCGGCCGAGGCCGAGTTGGCACGACGGCGCGCACGCGGACGCTAGACGACGAAGCGAGGCGCTGCCCCCGCGCGCGGGCAGCACCCGCCGCGGAGCCTGCATGGGTGGCCCCGTTCCTGCTGAAGTGAGCGGCATCTCGGCGGCGGGGTGCGCATCAGGGCGCACTCGCGCGCCGGCTCACGCTGGAGGAGCGGGCCATGGAGTGTGGACGCGTGTCGAGGCGGTTGGTGCTGCTCACCCTGGTCGCCGCGGGGGCGGCGGGCGCGTGCGCCGAGTCGGCCGCCGCGCCCGCGGAGGGCGCGCTGCGCGCCACCACCGTGCGCAATGCGCTGGATGTCGAGGTGATCGTGGGCGTGGGCACCACCTCGTACGGCATGGTGTCCCCGGGCGCCAGCTTCGACCTGGCGGTTCCCGCGCGCACCACCCAGCTGCAGTGGCGCAGCCGCAAGCGACAGTTCTCCAACGGCGCGGCGGTCCCCGACGATCTGGAGGGAGGCGCGCTGCCGCTGGCCGGCGATAGCACGGCCGTGGAGGTGAGCAACGTGGTGGGCGGGGTCACCTATGTCACGCCGGTGGTGGCGTCCGTCTTTCCCGACACGGTCGCCCTCGAATTGGTGCAGGGCACCACGGCGCGCTGCCTGGGGTGGCAGTGGGGCGCCACCCCGGTGGGGATCGCCTGGGGATACTACCGCCTCGATGCGGCCACGCAGCTGCGCCTCTATCGCGGCGCGCGGTGCGAGGGGCGCACGCGCGCGTGGACCGCCACGCAGCTGGGCGCCTATGCGCCGCGCACGGGGCGCGTCGTGCTGCTGGTGGACCAGCTCCCGTAGCCGGTCACGCCATCGGCGCGCGCTGCCTTCCGTGCCCCGTCTCCCGTCCCCCCTGCCGCGCACCCTCCGCGCGCGGCGTTCCCTCTCGGAGGATCCATCGATGAGCCGCGTTCAGGTCACCCGCACGCACGACACCCACCCCGCCCTCCCCGCCTTCACCGAACTGTCGCGGCTGATGCGCGAGGTGGAGCGCCGTGCCTTCTCCCGCTTCCAGGGGCGCGGCCGCCGCGCCGGCTCCTCGCAGGAGGACTGGACCGCCGCCGAGCACGAGGTGCTGGGATGGCCCGCCGCCGAGCTGTGCGAGGTGGACGGGCGCTACGAGATGGCGCTCACGCTGCCGGGGTACACCGCCGGCGAGGTGGAGGTGACCGCCTCGCCACGCGAGGTGGTGGTGCACGCCTCCACGGCGGGACGTCGTGAGCGCGGCCCGCGCGTGCGGGACGAGGACGGCGCCACGCCGGCCAACGGCCACAAGGGCGAGGGGCAGAAGGGCGACGGCCAGAAGGGCGACGGCCACCCGCGCGTGCTCTGGAGCGAGTTCGGGAGCAACGACGTGTGGCGGCGCTTCACACTGGTCGACCCCATCGATGTGGATCAGGTCACCGCGCGGCTGGAGAACGGGATGCTGCGGGTGCGGGCGCCGCGGGCGGGGTGACCACGGGCGGCGCCCCTGCGGACGTCGCCTCACGCGGCGTTTCCGCCTCGGGCGTCTCCGCCAGCGCGCGCCGGATCGCGGGCTCCAGCGTGACGGGGCCGATGGGCCCCATCACGCGGTGCCGCACCCGCCCGTCACGCCCGATGAGGATGGAGGTGGGGTACCCCACCACCCCCCCCAGCGCCTGGATCACGTCGGCGCCCACGATGGCCACCGGATAGCTGATCCCGCGCTCGGCGAGGAACGCGCGCACCTCGGCGGGGTCGCCCCGATCCACCGACGCCCCCAGCAGCACGAAGCCGGCCGCGCGATGCCGCTGCCACGTCTGCTCCAGCAGCGGCATCTCCACGCGACAGGGGGCGCACCAGGTGGCCCACACGTTCACCAGCACCACCTGCCCGCGCAGGTCGGCCAGCGACAGCGACCGGCCATCCAGCAGCGTCACCGCCACCTCGGGGCGCGTGCGGTCCCCCGCCCGCACCCCCAGCAGCGCCCCCACATGCGGCCACAGCCGCGGCGCCGCCCACGCCAGCACCAGCCACAGCAGCAGGGTGGACCAGTGGGTGCGCAGCCAGGCCACGCCCCGCCCCCCGCGCGAGACGCCCCCCGGCGCGCGGTCCGCACCGAGGGGCGTCAGGCCGTCACCGCCGGCCACTTACGGCCACGGCAGCGTGATCACGCGGTAGCGCGGCCGCTCCGCCGGCACATCTTCGCCGGCGAAGAACCGGGCGATGTCGCGGCGCGCCGCCGCCGCATGCGCGCGGGCCGCGGCATCAGCCGCCCCCGCCCCGGGCGCCGCCAGCCGCGCGTCCAGCGCGCGCAGTTGCGCCTGCACCTGCGCCCGCACATCCGGCAGCGCCTGGCGGTCCCCCGCCAGGTCCAGCAGCACGTCCAGCGCCGCCCGCTGCGACGCACGCTGCACCGCGCGGTGCGACGCCGCCACGGGCAGCGGCGCCCCCCACGTGCGCCGCACCACCGCCGTCAGCACCTCGTCCAGCGACAGTTGCGAGGCATCGCGCGCCTGCTGCAGCACCAGCCGCGCCGCGCGCTCGCGGTGCAGCAGGTACCCCACCACCTCGTTGGCCAGCCCCCCCGCCAGCGTGATGGCGTCAAACGCCGTCCCGCCCGCGCCGTCGATCCACATCATGTCGCCGTTGAACCCCGGCGGCGGCGGCACCATGAGCGCCTGCACCTGCTCCGGCACCGCCAGCTCGGCGGGGGCCAGCGCATCCAGCGCCATGGCCAGCGCGCGCCGCTGCTCGGCCGCCGGCAGGAGGCGCGTGGGCACCTGCCCGTCGCCGCGCAGCGCGAAGGTGAAATCCATCCCGCCCACGTACTTGCTCACCGCCTCCAGCGAATAGCGGTGGTGCAGGTACACGTGCGTGAAGCGCATGTTGAGCAGCGCCAGCGGCTCCCCGGGCTGGATGGCCCGCTCGTCAAACGCCGCCATCATGCGGCGGCGCACCTCGGCGCTCCGCTCGACGGCGTCGAACATCGTGCTCCCCTCGTCCCACCGCGTCACCTGCGGGATGGACCCCTCGGGGCCAGCGTAGGTGTCGTTGATGAAGCGCACGTTGCGCGCGTTCCCGTCGCGCAGGATGCGGTCCAGCCCCGCGCGCTCCGCCGCCGCGTCGGGGTACCAGGTGTACCCCAGGCGGATGGCCAGCGTGTCCCACGCCCCCGGGCCGTTGCGCCACGCGTCGCGGAAGTCCAGCCCGCCGTTCGTGGCCGGCATGATCACCGGGAAGGGATAGTCCATCACCGACGAGCGCCCCTGCGACGAGGCGATGTAGTTGTGCGACAGCCCCAGCGTGTGGCCGATCTCGTGCGCCGCGTGCTGCCGGCGGCGCATCATGGCGAAGGGCTCCGGGGCCACGTTGGGGCCGCCCGGGCCCGCCGCCGGCACCGCGCCGGCGTAGATGTTGTAGTCGATGAGCGAGCGCCACGCGTCCATCCGCACCACCGCGCGCACGATCTCGCCGGTGCGCGGGTCGCCGTAGCTGGGGCCCACGCTGGGGCCCGGCCCGTTGCGGTGGATCCACATGAGCATGGGGTAGCGCGCGTCCATGGGGTCGGCGCCCGCCGGCAGGTCCAGCACGCGGAAGGCGTTGCGGAACCCCGCCGCCTCGAACGCCGTGGCCCACCAGTTCCCCCCCTCGCGCAGCGCCTCGCGATAGGGCGCGGGGATGCCGGGGTCCAGGTAGTACGTGATGGGGGTGACCGGCTCCACCACCTCGCCGCGCAGGTATGCCGCGGTGTCCTTGGGCACCAGCCGCCAGCGGCTCAGGAAGCCGTCGCGATACGTGCCGTCAAAGCCCTGCGACAGGTCGGCAAACTGCGTCCCGCCGTAGCCGAAGCGCGGGTCGTACGCACGCGGGCGGAAACCGTCGCCGGGGAGCTGCACCAGCGAGTGGTGCTCCTCGAAGGTGAGCGCCTTGGGATCGGGTCCGCCGCCCCCGCGCCGCCCGCCGGCGGCGTTATCGGTGACGAAGGTGAGCACCGCATGCACCTCGGCGTTGCGCGCAAACGTCCTGGTGCGCCCCGCGTCGATCCAGCTGCGTGCCGCGTCCACGCGATAGCTCCCCACGCCACCCGCCGCCGCGAAGCCCGGAGCCGCCCCCGCGCCGCCGGCGCCGCCTCCCTGCCGCAACCCGTCGGCCACGCCGTAGGCGTCGGCCAGGAACAGCGACGTGGCGTCCACGGTCAGGTACCCCTCCCCCTCACGCTCCACGGGGAAGCTTCCCGACACCGACCGTGGGAACGCCTCGGCGGCGGCCCGCTGGTTGGCGGCGTCCCCTCCGGGGGCGCGCACGCTCCAGTTGTCGCGCACCAGCAGCACGCGCGGGCCGCGCCGCTCAAAGCGCACGATGCCGCTGGGGCCCGTCTGCGCGCGGTCCAGCGCGCCGTTCCCGAGGCCCGTGGCCAGCGTCACCTGATGCAGCACGTCCTTCCCCAGCCACGCGGCGGGGATGTCCAGCAGGGCGCGGTTGCGCGCCTCATCCACGCGCACCCGGAAGAACTCCGGGGCAGGGGGCGCCGGGGGCTGCGCGGGCGCGGTCGGCGCGGTGGCGCCCGGCGACCCGGCACCGG
>JBEIJM010000163.1:0-7156 GCA_040380205.1 Gemmatimonadaceae bacterium | reverse complement strand
TTTTCCACATCCAGGATCGCGTCCGCGGTGCGATACAGGGGGTGGCGCTGCTCCCACAGCGCCGCCAGGCGCGCCGCGGGATCGCTCCCGTGCAGCAGGGGACGCACCACCGCGTCGGTACGCACGCGCGCGAGCGCGGTGTCTGGGCTGACCTGCAGGTAGACCAGCAGGCCGGGCGGCCGGAGGCGTGCCACCACGCCCGGGTTGGTGATCCACCCGCCCCCCGGCGCCAGCACCATCGGGGGGGCGGGGGCCACCTCGTGGGTCAGGGAGATTTCCATATCTCGGAACGCCCGTTCGCCGCGGGTGGCGAACAGGTCAGCCACCGCGTGCCCGCCGCGCGCCGCCAGCTCCCGATCGAAATCCAGGAACGGCCGCCCCAGCGCCGCCGCCACCAGCGGCCCCACCGTGGACTTCCCGGCCCCGGGGAGCCCCACCAGCACCAGATGGCCCGCGGGACCATCCCGGCGGCGCGCCCCGCCTGGGCGCGGCGGGCGGGTCACGCCGGAGTGGCGGGGACGTGGCGATCCAACCCCGCCAGATACCCGGCCAGGTTGCGCTGCAGCTCCCCCAGCGAGTCCCCGCCGCACTTCTCCAGCAACGCGTCCGCCACCACCAGGGCGGCCATCGCCTCGGCGATCACCCCCATGGCCGGCACGGCGGTCACATCGCTCCGCTCCGCGGCGGCGGAGGCGGCCGCCCCGGTGGCCAGGTCCACGGTGGCCAGCGGGCGCATGAGGGTGGCGATGGGCTTCATCGCCACGCGAATCACCAGCGGCTCGCCGGTAGTCATCCCCCCCTCCGTTCCCCCGGCGCGGTTGGTGCGGCGGGCCACGTGGCCGGCCCGCACCCGTCCGGGGGCCGCCTCGATCTCGTCGTGCACCTCGGCGCCCGTGCGGGACGCGCACCCGAAGCCCAACCCGATCTCCACCCCCTTCACTGCGGGGATGGACAGCATCGCCTGCCCCAGCCGCCCGTCGAGGCGGCGGTCCCAGCTGACGTGGGAGCCAAGCCCCACGGGGAGGCCGGTCACGACCACCTCGCAGATCCCCCCCAGCGTATTCCCCTCGCGCTTGGCGGCATCGATCCGCGCGATCATGGCCGCCTCGGCGGCGGGGTCCAAGGTGCGGAGGGGCGACGGGTCGGCGGCCGCGTTGAGATCGGCGGGGAGGGTGGTCGGCGGCGTGGCCTCCACCCCGCCCAGCTGCACCAGGTGGGAGCCCACGTGGATCTCCACCTGGCGCAGCAGCTGCCGGCACACGGCGCCGGCCGCCACCCGGGCGGTGGTTTCCCGGGCGGAGGCCCGCTCCAGGATGTCGCGGGCATCGGTGCGGTCGTACTTGAGGACACCGGTGAGGTCGGCGTGCCCCGGGCGCACCCGGGTCACCTGCCGCTTGCGCCCGCCGGCGTCGTCATCGCGGGGGGCGGGATCCATGATGGCCTCCCAGTTGCCCCAATCGCGGTTGGTCACCTGCAGCGCAATGGGGCCGCCCAGCGTCTCGCCGGCGCGCACGCCCCCCAGGATGGTGACGCGGTCGGTCTCGATCTGCATGCGGCGCCCCCGGCCGTACCCCTGTTGGCGCCGGGCCAGGTCGTGGTCGACGTGGGCCGCCAGAAGCGGAACCCCGGCGGGGATCCCTTCCAGCACGGCGGTCAGGGCGGGGCCATGGGACTCCCCGGCGGTGGTCAACCGAAGCAGGCGCATGCGAGCGGGGGAAACGGGAGACGCCACCACGGGGACCGTGGCGGCGTCTTCCAACCTAGTCGTGGCCCCGGGGGGCGCGCACGGTGCGGCACTCCCGCCGCCGCGGGGTCAGCCGCAGCTGCTGGAGAAGTTGTCGGGGAGCGCCACCACGGTGACGCCGCGCTGGGTGGCCCCCACCAGGACGATCTGGCCGTTGGGGCGGATGGTGGCGCGCACGGGACCGATGATGGGGTCCTTGATGGCGACGGCGGCGATCCGCCGGTAGCACCAGGTGTCGAAGACGTCGATCACCGGTTCGGAGGAGGCGACGAAGGCCAGCCGGGTGCGCAGCGGCGTGGAGTTGGGGCCGGTGTTGAACGGGTGGAAGTCGAGCCCCCCCCGGCTGGAGCGTGACTGCAGGATCCCCTGGAGCCGGAGGGTGGGATCGAACAGGTAGGTGGAGTCGCCCTTCACCGCCGAGATCTCGCCGTCGAAGTTGATCCCCACCCCTTCCACGCGGGCAAAGGTGTTGGCGACGAAGTCGCTCACGTCCACCGCGCGGGAGATGCCGCGGTCGATGACGGGGAGCGGCGTGCTGGGATCCAGGCCGCGGGTGGCGTCGTAGGCCAGCGCCCGGCTCCCGCGCACGGGGCCGCCCTCGCCGAAGACCGCGCGGCGGAAGTTGCCGGAGCCGCGCACGAAGGTGGTGTCGCGGAACGCCAGGGCGTCGATGCGCGCCACGATGGAGTAGTCGTAGAAGGTGCCGTCGGGGCGGAAGACGCGCTGGCGATACGGCAGCAGCGTGGAGTCGGCGCCCACGCCGTTGGCGGCGAAGCGCACGATCTCCAGGGTGTCGGAGCGGCCGCTGGACTGCCCCATGGCGTGCTCGAAGAAGAAGTGCGAGGCGCGCCGCGAGAGGTTCTCCCAGCGGATGGTCCCCTGGTTGGGGAAGGGGACCGACTGCCCCGGGGTGGGGGCGGTGGAGTACACCGCCACCACGTCCTCGCAGGGGGCGCCGGGGGCGTTGGCGCCCGTGCAGGTGGTGGCGAGGTACTGGGGCCGGTCGCTGAAATCGTACACGGTGCGCTGGGTGATGAGCTGGTCGGAGGTCGACGAGCGGACCGTGGTGACGCTGTAGACGATGATGTTGGGGAGCGGGTAGCGGTACACCTCGCGCCCGGTGGCGCCCTGCCGCAGGTCGACGTAGCTGAGGTTGGTGCCGCCGGAGTTGGCCACCAGCAGGGTGTCGCCCATGACGCCGTCGCGGTTGCGGGGCCAGGGGGCGAGCCCCCAGGGGCGGGAGCCGACGCTGATGGGGGTGCGGAAGGTGGAGTCGGCGAGGTTGTAGACCTCGAGCCAGTTCCGCTCGATGTTGGAGAGGTAGAGCCGGTCGGTGCGCGGGACGTAGATGGCGTCGGCGATGGTGCCGCCACCGGGGAGCGGGACGGAGTAGCCGGCCACCACCTGCGTCGTGTCGAGGCGGACGGCCCCGGAGCCGAGGCGCGCGACGTCGCGGCGGCCGTTGGCGTTGCGGGCGAAGCCGGTGACGGTGACCGGGGTGGGGAAGGCGGTGACGGGGATGCGCACCTGGAAGGTGCGCAGCAGGGTGGAGAAGGCGCCGGTGGAGCCGATGGAGTCGATGGCGAGGAGCTGGCCGGCGAGGGTCCGGATCTCGTAGCCGAGGGTGGTGATGCCGACGGGATCGGTGGCCTCGACGAACACCGTGTCGGCCACCTCGATGCGCGAGGCCACGCCGGTGCGCACCACGGGGATGGTATTGGCGTTGGAGGGGCTTTGGACGGCGTACGACACCGGGGCCCCGGCGACCCGCTGGTTGAGCGAGTCGGTGATGAAGGGGGTGACCTGGATGGTGGCGCCGCGGACCGTGTCGGGGATCACCAGCGTGTCGAGCAGCGCGACCGAGTCGCGCAGCGGCGAGGTGAAGGTGACCGAGTCGCGGTGGCGGTAGGCGCCGGTGATGTCGTAGCCCAGGGTGCGCACCTTGTAGCGGGCGCGCCCGGTGAGGGAGAGCACGAGCGACTTGCCGGAGACCACCGGGGAGCCCGCGGTGGGGGAGGTGATGACGGTTAGCGGGGGCTCGAGGTTGCCGATGGCCAGCGCGACGCGCGAGGTGTCGGAGAGGTTGCCGGCGCCGTCGGTGGCGATGCCGCGCACGATGACCGTGGCGCCCACCGGGGCGCTGCGGGGGACGGGGATGCGCACCTGCACGGTCAGGGTGGTGACCGCGCTGGTGAAGGTGGTGTCGAAGGTGCCGGTGAGGCCGCCATCGAGCAGGAGGCGCACGCGCTTGAGCCCGATGTTGTCGGTGGCGGTGACGGCGACGGCGAGGAGGGAATCGGGAGCCTCGCCCCCCTTGGCCACGGCCACCCGCGGGCGGATGGCGTCGCGGAACGGGGGATCGAGCACCTCCTCGCCCCCGCAGGCGGCGGTGGCGGCGAGGGTGCCCAGGGCGAGGCGGGTGACGAGGGTGCGCGTGGCGCGGGCGGCGGAACGAAGGCGCATGGCGGGGCTCCGGTTCAGCGCCCGGCGGGCGGCACGGGGCCGTCCTCGAGGATGTGCGGGGTGACCAGGATCAGCAGGTCGCGCTTGGTCTCGGTGCGCGTGTTCTGCGAGAAGAGGCGACCCACCCACGGGAGGTTCATGAGCACGGGGATGCCGCTGCGGAAGCGGGTGGTTTCGGTGACCGTCAGGCCGCCGATGACGGCCGCCTCGCCGTCGGCGACGAGCACCTGCGACTCCGCGCGCTGGCGGTTGAAGATGACGCCCACGTCGGTGGCCGAGATCTCCGCGCTGGAGTTCTCCGCCTTGATGGTCATGAGGACCATGCGGTTGTTGGTGATCTGCGGGGTGACCGACAGCTTGATGCCGGCCTCTTCCTTGGACACCGTGGCGCGCGGGAAGAAGGTCGCGGCGTTGGGCTGCCCCTGTCCGCCGCCGCCGCCCCCGCCGCCACCGCCACCGCCACCGCCGCCGCCGCCCTGCCCCCCGGCGCTGGCGTCGATGACGCGGATGGGGATCTCCTGGCCGACGAAGATTTCGGCGTTGCGGTTGTTGACGATGGTGACCGAGGGCTCCGACTGGACGTCGGCGAGCGACGAGGTCTGGAGGGCGTTGAGGAAGGCGCTCAGCTGGTAGCGGCCGAGGGCGGTGCTGTAGATGAGGTTGAGCGCGTTGGGCTTGATGGCGTTGTTGGCGTTGGCGATGCCGGCAATGGCCTTGCCGCCCAGCGCGATGCGGGCCGGCCCCTCGAAGGGGGTGCCGCCGCCGGTGGCGTCGGGGACCCCGTCGCCGTCGGTGTCGACCGGGCGCAGGGTGTTGGGATCGATGCGGGGGACGAGCTGCTGGAAGAACTGCTTGTTGCCGGTGCCGAGGTCGTAGGCGAGGCCGATGTCCTGGATCCCCGTGCGGTTCACGAAGACGATCTTGGCCTTGATGGTGACCTGCGGGGTGCGGAAGTCGAGCTGCTTGATGCGGGAGACGATCTCGGGGAGGCGCGAGGGGGCCTCGGTGATGATGAGGCGGTTGGTGGCGCTGTCGGCGGCCACGGCGCCGCGAATGACGCACCCGGCGCCCTGCATCTGCTGGCCCCCCTGCCCGCCCCCGCCGCCGCCCTGGTTCATCGGCATGCCCATGTCGCGCCCGGTGGCCATGGTGGAGAGGCCGGTGCAATCGCGGGCGAGGAGGGCCTGCACGGTGGCGCGCAGGGTGGTGGCGCGGGCGTAGTTGATCTCGACGACCTGGGTGACCAGGGGTTCGAGCGCCTGGGTGGCGGCCAGCGCCTCGTAGCTGTCCACGGTGATGAGGCCGCTGACGTCCTCGGTGGCGGAGAGCTGCTGCGCCTGCAGGATGGCCTGGAGCGCCACGTCCCACGGCTTGTCGGCGATGTCGGCGGTGACGGTGCCCTGGACGTTCTTGCCTACGACGATGGAGCGCCGCGAGAACTTGGCGAACAGGGCGATCACGTCGCGGATGGGGGTCTCGTCGAAGGTGACGCTGATGCGGGGCTTGAGGTTGACGGGCTGCACGGGCCGGTCGCCGTCGGTGTCGACGGGGGTGCGGCGCGCCATGGGCTGCGCGGAGTGATCCACGGCCGCCGGGGCGGGGGTCGGCGCGGGCTTGGGCTCGGCCTTGGGGGCCGGCTTGGGCTCGGGCTTGGGGGCGGGAGCGGGCGCGGGCGCGGCGGCCGGCTTGCCCTCAGCCTTGGGTTCCGGCTTGGGTTCCGGCTTGGGTTCCGGCTTGGGTTCCGGCTTGGGTTCCGGCTTGGGTTCGGCCTTCGGCGCGGGCTTGGGCTCCGGCTTGGCCGTGGGCACAGGGGCGGGGGCCGGCTTGGGCTCCGGCTTGGGGGCGGGCTTCGCCTCCGGCTTGGGGGCGGGCGCTGGGGCGGCGACCGGCGCGGGCTTGGCGGCGGGCGTCGGAGCGGCCTTGGGCTCCGCCTTGGGCTCCGCCTTGGGCTCCGCCTTGGGCTCCGCCTTGGGCTCCGCCTTCGGTTCTGCCTTGGGCTCCGCCTTGGGCTCCGCCTTCGGTTCTGCCTTGGGCTCCGCCTTCGGTTCTGCCTTGGGGGCGGGCGCGCCACTGGAAATCCCCCACCGGGGGAACGCCGCCGCAGGGGCCGTCACGACCACGCGCACCAGCCCCTGGGCACGATCCACCCGATAGCTGCGCGCGCTGTCCAGGTCGATGACCAGGCGCACGGTATCGCGCCGGAACTGCGACAGGCGGACATTCCGCACCGGGCCACGCGCGAGGCCGTCGTAGCCGCCGGTGACGGCGAGCGCGCTCGCCGCCAGGTCCACCACGATGCGCGACGGGCCGGCGAGGCGGAAATGCTTGATCTCCGCCCCCGGCGGGGCGGCCACCATGATCTCGGCGCCTCCCTGGCCCGGAGCCACGGTGATGCCGGTGACGGGCCCCAACGCCGGGCGCTGTCCCTCGGCGCGACGGACGATGGAGTCGGAGGCGGGCATCCGAGGGGCCATGCCCGCCGCACGGACGGGAGGCACGGACAGCGCAAGCGCCAGCAGCAGGGCCGGTGCACGAAGCATCAGGGATTCCTCACGGCGGAGGTGTCACGGCTCAGCTGAAGCGACTCCGTCCGGCTGAATCCGAATTCATCGACGGCGAACTGCACCGATCGCTGGTGGATGGCGGCCACGCGCAGCCGCCCGAGCTGCTGCCCCACGCTGACCCGGTACTGGGCCTTGGTGTGCAGGTCCCGCATGATCGCCACCGAATTGCGCCCGGCCGGATCGAAGGCCACGCCGGTGAGCCGCAGGTCCGACAACAGGGGGCGCACGTCCGAGCTGGTCATCAGCGACGCATACGGATCACGGCGCCCGCTCCCCTGGTAGGTGAAGGCTTCCCGATTGATCGTGACCTCACGCAGCGGGGCGGCGGCATTGCGGGCCGGAGTGGCGCGCACGGACCCGCTCCGGGCAGCGCCCGGCGCGGGGG
>JBEIJM010000162.1:0-7158 GCA_040380205.1 Gemmatimonadaceae bacterium | reverse complement strand
GGGGGGGGGGGGGGGGGGGCCCCCCCCCCCGCCCCCCCCCCCGAAACGAGACGGCGGGCCGCCCCCGAGGGGACGGCCCGCCGTTCGCGTTCCGCGCCACCCGCCGCCCCGGACCGGCCGGGGCGGCGGAGGGACGGGGCTCAGTTGAAGTTGTAGCGGAGCCCCAGCTGCATGCGCCACACGTCGCCGGCGCCCGCGTTGGCGATGAACTCGCCACGCTGCGCGCCCTCGCCCAGCAGCACGTTGCCGAAGTTGGCCATGCGGTAGAGCGCCTTGCCGTTGGCGTCGGCGCCGCGCGCGATGAGCGGCTGCGTGTTGCGGAAGCGGTACGACACGCCCCAGCGGCGGTTCACCAGGTTGGTGAAGTTGAGCACGTCCAAGCGCAGCTGCACGCGGTTGCGCAGCGAGCCCACGTTGCGGAACAGGTCCTGGGTGACGCTCAGGTCGGCGCGCGTCACCATGCGGCCGAAGGCCCCGCCGCGCTCGGCGTACTGCCCGCGCCGCGACGAGAGGTACCCGCTCTGGCTGATGAACGCCTCGAGGGCCGCCTGCTGCTCCGCCACCGAGAAGGTGCGCCCCGAGGCGGTGTACGCCTCGAAGTTCATCTCCGACGCGTTGCGCGGCACGTAGATCAGGTCGTTGCTGGTGCCGCCGTCGCCGTTGAGGTCACCGGAGAAGCGGTAGCTGGCCTGGCCGTTCACGAAGCTCTCGAGGAACATCGAGATGCCGGTGGCGCCCGCCTTGAGGTAGTCCTTCTTGTAGCTCGCCACGGCGAACCAGCGGTTCCCCTGCGAGTTGAGCGAGTAGCCCACGCCCGGGTTGTTCGGGTCGCCGGGGTGCTCGTTGTTGTTCCAGGTGCCGAAGGCGATGGAGCCGGCGTCCACGGTGTTCCGCGAGATGCCGTAGCTGTAGGCGCCCTTGAGGAACAGCCCGTTCAGGAAGGCGCGCTCGAGCGAGAAGGACGCCTGGTAGTTGTACCCCACGTCCTGGTTCTTGAGCACCACCGCGCTGGACACGTTCGAGTGGATGCGGTTCCCGGCGGTCCAGCGCGGCCGGTTGTCGGGGCCGGTGAACGCCGAGCTGGGCGCGGGGAGGTTGGCGTTGATGTAGTACACGCCGTTCAGGTCACGCCCGTACAGGAACTCGGCGGTGCCGGTGAGCCCCCAGGGGAGCTTGCGGTCCACGGCCAGGTTGCTGCGCCACACCTGCGGGAACGAGAAGTCCTGGTTGGTCAGCGCCAGCTCATAGCTGCTGGCGGGGGCCCCCGTCACCGTCGCCGGCTTGTAGCGGTCCGGGTTGGGGTTGAAGGGGCGGGCCGTGGTGTTGTCCAGCTGCTCGAAGCCGGTGAGCACGCCGGTGTTGCCGACCTGGTTGGAGATCCAGACGTAGGCCGGGCGCCCGGTGAACACGCCGGTGCCGCCGCGCACCTTCGTGGTCCCCTCGCCGCGCACATCCCAGTTGAAGCCGAGGCGCGGGGAGAAGAGCAGCCTGGGATCGGGGAGCTTGCCGGAGCTGTACTTGACCGACTTGCCCGTCTCGTCGCGGAAGGTCAGCTGGTCGGCCGCGCTGTTGGCGAACGCGGTGTTCCCGAAGCGGGCCTGCTCCACGCGGATCCCCGCCGTGACGCGCAGGTTGTCGGTGACGCGCCAGTCGTCCTGCGCGTAGCCGCCGGCGTACAGCACCTCCAGCGGCTGCACCGGCTTCTCCATCCCCGGGATGTTGGCGAACCGCACCTGGAAGCGGCGCAGGTTCACCGGCGACGTGGTGCGGCTGGGGTTGGCCAGGAAGTCGTTGGCGTCGGTGTAGAAGTCGTTGAGCGAGTTGTACACGTACACGCTCTGCGACCCCGGGAAGAACACGTTCTCCGACTCGTACCACTCGAGGCTCGTCCCGAAGGTCAGGTCGTGCCGGTCGCCGTAGATGTGGAAGTTGTTCTGGACCTGGAAGCTGTTGTAGCGCAGCTCGTTGTTCGGCGTGAACGGCTCGAACCCGAAGCTGGTGTACGTCTGCCCGTTGTTCAGGATGTCCACCGTGGGGAACATGCCCCCCTTGGACTGGCGCGACTCATCGTGCTTGGTGTAGCCCACGATGAGCTGGTTGGCCATGTTGCCGCCGAACTGCGAGTTGTACTCGCCCACCACGGAGCGGATGTTCTCCTGGATGCCGTAGTTCGAGTTGCCGAAGCTGATGGCGTTGGACGTGCCGTTGCGCCCGCCGAAGCCCAGCGAGCTGGAGCTCGACATGATCACGTCGGTCACCGACTCCAGCTGCGAGTAGCGCAGGCTCAGCTTGTTGCGGCTGTTCAGGTTGAAGTCCAGCTTGCCCAGGAAGCGCGTGGAGGGCGTGCCGCGGTCGTACCCCTCGTAGGGGCCGGCTGCGTAGTTGAACTTCTGCTGCAGGAAGCTGCTCAGCTGGTCCAGGTCGCTCTTGAGCACCCGGGTCACGTTGCCGGCCACCGGCTGGCCGCCCGTGTTGGCCAGGAAGTTGGTCATCGGCTGGGTCAGCTCGTCATCCTCGTAGCTGGCGAAGAAGAACAGCCGGTCCTTGATGATCGGGCCGCCCAGCGTGGCGCCCACCTGCCCGAAGTTGAAGGTGCCCGGGATGAAGCGGTTGGCCCCCGCGTCGCGCCCCGACATCCCCTCGTCGCGCGAGAGGCGGTACACCGAGCCGCTGAACGTGTTGGTGCCGCTCTTGGTCACCGTGTTCACCGCGGCGCCCACGAAGTTCCCCTGCCGCACGTCGAAGGGCGCGATGCTCACCTGCACCTGCTCGACGGCGTCCAGCGAGATCGGCGACACGCCCGTGCGGTCGCCGGGCTGCCCGCCCAGGCCGAACGAGTTGTTGAAGTACGACCCGTCCACCATGATGTTGTTCAGGCGGTTGTCCACGCCGGCGAAGGAGCCGCCGCCGGTGAACTGCGGGGTGAGCCGCACGAAGTCGGAGATGCGCCGGCTGATGGTGGGGAGCTGCTCCAGCGCCTCGCGGCTCACCTGCGTGGCCGCGCCGGTGCGCGTGGAGGCCATCGCCCCCGCCTCCGCCTGCACCGTCACCGCGGTCAGCTGCACCGCCGCGGCCACCATGCGGAAGCTCACGTCGGCCGGCACGCCCAGCGCCAGCGAGATGTTCCCCTGCGTCTGCTTCTGGTACCCGAGGCGGGCGGCGCTCACGGTGTACGGGCCGCCAACGCGCAGCCCGGGGAGGGTGAAGCGACCGTCGGCCCGCGTGGTGGCGGCGTACCGCGACCCCGAGGGCTGGTGGATGGCCTCGATCTGGGCCCCTTCCAGCGGCCGGCCAGCGGAGTCCGTCACCGAGCCCCGCATGGCGGAAGTGGTGACCTGCGCCGCAGCCTGCGTGGGGGCCGCCAGCAAGGCCCCTCCCAGCAGCGCCACGGCCAGCGTCCGTATCGCGCGCAACATGATATCTCCTGTGGGTGGTGGCAGGGAGCCTCTACCGTCCCTGGGCGGCCGCGCGCCCACCCCGACCGCGGGGGGCGCGACTCATCTGTCCGGTCAACGCCCGAGCCCGGCGGACGGATCCCCGCCCCCGACGGCCCCAGCCATTCCCGGACAGCCCCAAAATCTAGCGCCCCCCGAGGCGCCCGGGGACCTCCCGGACGCCCCGGGGGGCGCTGCGACCCACTCGTGACCGAGGCGATACCGCCTCGGCATACCGTCAAAAATTCTAAAAAATGGAAAGATTGATGTACCGGCGCGGATTCTTCTTGAAATCCAGCAGCAGCGAATCCACCCGCAGCAGCATCGTGTCCACCCGCGCGTACACCGCCGGGTCGTTCATCAGCCGCCCCACCGTCCCGGGCCCCGACGTCGCCTTGGTCAGCGCCCCCTGCACCTGCTGGTTCGTCGCCTGCAGCTCCCGCGACAGCGTCGCCAGCTCCTTGGTGGCCGCCTCCAGGTTCCCCACCACCGCATCCACCTTGGCCGAGTCCGCCCCGGCCAGCGTCTTCCGCAGCTGCGCCTGCGTGGCCGTCAGCTGCCGCGACTGCTCCGCCGAGATGCTCGCCAGCTGCGCCACCAGCTTCGAGAGCTGCGCCACCGTCGCCCGCACGTCCTTCATCCCGCCCCCCTCCACCAGCTGCGCCCGCGTCTCCCCCGTGAGCGCCTTCACGTCGGTGGCGATGGCGTCCCCCTTGGCCAGCAGCTCCGCCGTCCCCGGGCTCCCCACCCCCACGGGGATCGTGTCCCCCGCCGGCAGGTACGTGGACGACCCCCGCACCGGCGTGATGGCGATGAGCATGTCGCCGAAGATCCCGTTGGCCTGCACCGTCGCCGTCGACCCCGCCGGCACCTGATGCGTCTGCTGCATCTCCAGCGTCACCGCGATGGTGCCGTCGGGGATCAGCTCCACATGGTCCACGTACCCCACCTGCACCCCGGCCAGCAGCACCGGCTGCCCCGGCTTGAGCCCGGCCCCCCAGGGGAACCGCGCGTACAGCGGGTACGTCCGCGCCAGCCCGCCGCGGGCGATCCAGATGGTCCCCCCCAGCCCCAGCACCACCGCCGCCAGCAGCAGCAGCCCCACCAGCAGTTCGTCGCGTCGCTTGGTCGTCATGACAGTCGAAGGGAAGGAAATCAGGCCTGGATGAAGGGGGCGAAGATCGCCGCCACGATGGCATCGAGCACGAGAATGGACACCGACGCGATCACCACCGCCTTCGCGGTGGAGCGCCCCACCCCCTCGGCGCCCGCCCCGGTGACATACCCCTCGTACGAACAGACGAAGGCGATGGCCGCGCCGAACGCCGTGGCCTTGATGAGCGAGTACACCACCTGGAACGCCGTGAACGCCAGCCGCAGCCCCAGCACGAAGTCGTCGGTGCGCACGTCGGTGGCCAGGATCAGGGTGATCCACGCGCTCACGATGGCCGCCACGTTGGCCAGCACCACCAGCGCCGGCAGCATCACGATCCCCGCCAGCAGCCGCGGCAGCGCCAGGAACCCCACCGGGTCGAAGGCCAGCGTCTCCAGCGCGTCGATCTGCTCGGTCACGCGCATGGTGCCGATCTCGGCGGTCATCCGCGCCCCCACCCGCCCGGTGAGCACCAGCGCGGTGAGCAGCGGCCCCAGCTCCAGCACGATGCTCTGCCGCGCGATGAGCCCCACCACCGACAGCTGCACCCCCGGGAACAGCTGGTAGCGCGTCTGGAACGCGGTCACCCCCCCCAGGAAGGCGGCCACGATGAGGGTGAGCGGCACCGACTCCACCCCGATGGTGCGCATCTGCCGCACCGTCTCCGGGAACCAGCTCCCGGGCTCGCGCAGCCCCCGCGCGATGTCCCGCCCGAAGTAGGCGCGCTGGCCGAACGCCCGCAGCAGCCCCCCCACGAACCGCTCGGCCGGGGCCAGCACCCCGGGGCGCGCCGGGGCGCGCACCGGCGCCGTCATGTGCGCACCCGGCGCAGCAGCACCAGCGCGAGCAGCAGCACCACGGCGTTGGGGATCCACGCCGCCGGCTCCGCCGGGACGATCCCCTTGCCGCCGATGGCCTTCGTGAGCTGGATGAGCAGGAGCATGAGGATGGTGGTGGCAAGGCTCAGCGCGACGCCGTAGGCCGCCCCGCCCCGCGGGGAGCTGGTGGCCAGCGGCGCGCCGAGGAGCGCGATGATGAGGCAGGTGGCCGGGATGGCCAGCTTGAGCATCCGTTCGACCCGCAGGAGGTTGACGTCCGCCCCCGAGCGGTCGAGCACCCGAATGAAACGCGTCAGCTCGCCAAAGGTCATCTCCGACGGCATTCGCTCGGTGGCCTGGAACTCCCGGGGGGTCTCGGCCATGCGCCGGTCGGCGATGGAATCGAAGCCGAAGGCGGTGGCGGTGGAGTCGGTGGGGAGGAGGTGCAGCTGCCCCTCGGCCAGCACCCACCCGCGGGCCGGGCTCCAGGCGCCCCGCCGCGCCGCCAGCAGCAGCCCCGGGCGCCGCGCCGACCCGCGCTCCTCCATCTCCACGCTCTCGGCGGTGTTCCGCTTGGCGTCCAGCGCGAAGATCCGGTAGACCCGGCCCTGCTCGTTCGCGAAGGCGAAGTTGTACCGGCTCTCGTCCCCGAAGTCGGGGGTGCCCGCCAGCAGCTCCAGCCGCCGCGCATTGGCGGGCGGCGCCACCTCGGCGAACACCAGGTCCAGCCCCATCGCCAGCGCCGCCATCACGAACACCGGCGCCACGAACCGGTAGAAGCTGATCCCCGACGCCTTGGCCGCGGTGATCTCGGCGTGCCGCGAAAAGGTCCCGATGGAGAACACCGTGGCGAACAGCACCGCCGCGGGAAACACCATGAACAGCGTGTCGGGCACCCAGTAGAGGTAGCTGAGCGCCACCGCCTGCGCGGAGAGCTTGCGCTCGGTGTACTTGCGGAGGTTGTCGACCAGGTCGAAGACGAACACCAGCACGGGGAACCCCAGCACCGTGACGCCGAAGATGCGGGCGAACTCGGTGGCCACGTACCGGTCCAGCGGGGTGACCAGGCGGCGGCGCCCGCGGCTCATGCGCCCGCTCCGGCCCGCGCCGCTGCGCGCCGGGCCCGCCGCGTGGCGCGCCAGGTCGCCCACCATTCCCCCACCCCGCCGCCGCGCGAGGTGTCCACGGTGCGTTCGGCGCGCAGCATGAGCACCACCCCCGCGCCGCCGAACAGCACGTTGGCCATCCACATCGCCACCCACGCCGGGAGCCGCCCCTCGTCGGCCAGCACCTCGCCCGCCATGAGGCAGATGTAGTACAGCCCGAAGACGACGATGCTGACGCCGATGGTGACGCCGGCGCCCCCCCGCGGGAAGCGGAGGGCGATGGGGGGGCCGAACAGCACGAACACCAGGCAGGCAAAGGAGAGCGCGAACTTCTTGTGCACCTCGACGGCCAGGGTGTCCAGCCCGCGGCGCGCGGTGAGGAGCTGCTGCTGGGCGGTCATGGCCAGCCCCTGCACGTAGCTGGCGGAGTCCAGCATCCCGGTGGCCATGCCGGTGCTGGGGGCCGGCGGGAGCGGGGCGGCCGGTGCCACCGGGGCCGCTGTACCCACATGCTGCTAACCAAACGGAGCGGAGACATGCGCACTGCACGGATGGTTGCCAATGATTTGTGCACCACGAAACTTCTCCCCCGCCGTGCAATTCTTTCATTTTGAAGATTGTTGCATCTGATCAACTGCCAGCTGATG
>JBEIJM010000161.1:0-7176 GCA_040380205.1 Gemmatimonadaceae bacterium | reverse complement strand
TTGGCGGCGGACCTGGCCGATGGCTTGGGGGTCGACACGGCGGCGGTGGACGCCTCCGGCGCCGGCGTGGGGGCGGCCGACGGACGACGCGCGGGCACCGGGGCGCCCGCCGTTGGCAACGGCGCCAGCGCCGGGGCGCACCCCGCGGCCAGCAGGGTCACCAGGCCAACACGGCACGCCGCCGCGGCGCGCACAGCACGGGGTGTCCAAGGCATCTCCAATTCTACCCCTCCCCCATCCCGGCCTCCAGCGCAAAACGCGTCAATCCCGCCACGCTGTGGATATCCAGCTTGCGCATCAGGCTCTCCCGGTGGGCCTCCACGGTGCGCCGGCTGATCCCCAGCTCCGCGGCGATGGCCTTGTTGGTGAGCCCCGCCGCCACCCGCTCCAGCACATCCCGTTCCCGCGGGGTCAGCACCCGCAGCTGTGCGGCCGGCGTGTCCGCCACCGGCGGCGGGGGGGCGGTCAGGCGCCGCACCACCGCGGGGCTGAAGAAGGTGCCGCCCGCGTGCACCGCGTGAATGGCCGCCCGCAGCTCCTCCCCGGCGCTGTCCTTCAGCAGGTACCCGTTGGTCCCGATGCGCATCCCCTCGCGCACGTACTCCGGCTGGTCGTGCATGCTGAGGATCAGGATGCGCACCCCCGGGAGCCGCGCCCGCAGCCGCTCGGCGGCGTGCAGCCCCGTCTCCCCAGGCATCGTGATGTCCAGCAGCACCACGTCGGGGCGGTGCGTCTCCGCCGCCGCCACCGCCTCGGCCCCGGTGGCAGCCTCGGCCACCACCGCGATGCCGGGGTCCTGGTCCAGCACATGGCGGATCCCCTCGCGCACCAGCGCGTGGTCGTCGGCCAGCACCACGCGAATAGGGGCGGCGCTCATGCGCGCCCCGCCACGCCATCCGCCACCGACGCGGGGACGGGCACCAGGATGCGCAGCTGGGCGCCCTCCGCGTTGCGCACCCGCACCTCCCCGCCAACCCCGTGGATCCGCTCGCGCATCCCGGTGAGCCCCATGCGTCCCGCCCCTGCGTCCACGCGCCCCTCCTCGTCCTCGGGGAACCCCCGCCCGTTGTCGGTCACGACCAGCTGCACGGCGCCGGCGTGCCCCCCTCCCGCCGCGGCCTCCACCACCACCGCCACATCCACGGCCGTCGCGCCCGCGTGCCGCGTCACGTTGGCCAGCGCCTCCTGCAGCGCGCGGAACAGCGCCAAGTCCGCATCGCCTCCCAACGCGGGGAGCGACGCCGGCGCCGTCAGCCGCGCCGGCACCCCGGTACGCTCGGTGAACTCCGTCACCAGCGACCGCAGCGCGGGGAGCAGCCCCAGGTCGTCCAGCAGCGACGGGCGCAGGTCACTGGTGACCTGGCGGATGCTCGCGATGCCGGTGTCCACCAGCGCGCGCAGCCGGTCCACCCTGGGGACCGCGTCTCCCGGCATGATCCCGCGCAACGCCTCCAGCTGCATCTTGACCGCCGAGAACACCTGCGCTGTTTCGTCGTGGAGTTCGCGGGAGAGGCGGCGGCGCTCCTCCTCGTGCTGGCGCACCATGCGCGCCGACAGCTGCTCCAGCGCCGTGGTGCGCGCCGCCAGCTGCCGGTCCAGGGCGTCCTGTTCCAGCGCGGCCCCCACCTGCTGCCCCAGCGCCAGCAGGAAGTCGTCATCCAAGGCGGTGAAGGGATTGCGGACCTCCCCCACCATCACCAGCGCCCCCACCAGCCGGTGCCCCGCGCTCACCGGCAGCGCCGCCACGAAGGGCTGCGCGCGCTGCGTGGCGGCCACCTGCGGGCGCCGCGTGTCCTGCATGCGCGCCAGCACCGCGGCCACCGCGGGCTCCACCGGGCGCCCCTCCCACCCCACGCAGCTCCCCGCGCCGCGCACCACGCGCGCCCCGCCCCGACCGCCGGCAGGGCGCGGCACGGCGCGCTCCCCGGTGCGGGACACGGGAAGGGGATCCGACTCGGCCGCCGGTTCGGGGTCGTCAAAGCGCACCATGGCGCTGCCGCGCACCCCCGGCAGCGTGAGCGGGCGCGAGAGCAATGACACCAGCGGGTCGCGGCGCCGCGCCCGATCGCCGTCGGCAGGGCGCTGCAGGTCTCCCGAGAGGGCGGTGAGCGCCTGCACGCCCCGCCCCAGGTCGTCCAGCACCAGCAGCATGAACCCCACCCCCACCAGCAGCTCGAAGGCGATGTCCAGGTAGTACCCCCACGGCATCCACGCCCCCTGCGCACGGAGGAAGGGGTAGTCGAGGTGGTGCACCCCCCACAGCACGAACGCCACCGCCAGCAGCCGCGCCCCGCTGGACCCCGCGGTGCGCTGGTACCGCCAGAACACCCAGCCGGTCCACAGCGTGGCACCGCTCAGGAACAGCACCGCCGGCAGCGCGGCCCAGAGGAAATTGTCCAGCTGGTAGATGGCCAGGTACGACCACAGCGGCGGAAACAGCCCCACCGCCAGCAGCGCGGGGTGCGCGCGTGGCTGCCGCAGGAACACCAGCGACGCCCACAGCAGCACCAGCGCCGTCCAGCCGGTGGTCACCTGGTGCCAGTACAGCCAGACGCGGTTCCCCGAGAGCAGAAAGCTCAGGATGCACAGCAGCCGCGCCACGTAGATCCCCCACGCGGCGGCAAACCACCCGAACCAGGGGCGCCGGTAGCGCCGGTACAGGTGCGCCCCCAGGAGCGCGAGCCCCAGCGTGATGGCCCCCTGCAGCGCGGACACCGCCAGCTCGGCGCCCGCCACGGGCGGCGGGTCCTGCAGCATGACCTGTCGCAGCAGCGGCGCGACCAGGAACCCGGACGGCAGCGGCAGGGCCGGCACGAAGGGCGTCGCCACCGGTCAGTCCGCGCCGTCCGCCGGGGGCGGCGGCGGGGCGCCGCCACGCCCGCGCGCGCGCCCCTGCTCCACGTGGTACACCGTGCGCGAGGGGAAGGCGAAGCTGGACCCCTCGCGCTCCACCACCTGCAGGAACTCCAGCAGCAGCGTGTGGCGGATCATCAGGAACTGTTCCCACTCGGTGGTGCGGAACCACGCCATCACGCGCAGGCGCACCGCCGACTCGGTGAAGGCGATGACATGCACGCGCACCGACTCCTCCCAGAGGAGCGGGTGCGCGCGCAGCGTCCCCTCGATGGCGGCGCGGACGCGGTCCACGACCGCCGCCGGGGTGTCGTACGTGAGGTCGATGTCGGTGCGCAGCAGGATGCGGTCGCGCTCGCCGAAGGTCTCGATGCGCTCGTCGGCCAGCCGTCCGTTGGGGATGCGCACCACGGTGCGCTCGAAGGTGCGCAGCGACGTGGAGCGCAGCCCGATCCGCTCCACCGTTCCCTCGGTGGCGCCGGCACGCACCCAGTCGCCCACGCGGAAGGCGCGGTCGGCGGCCAGCGACACGCTCCCGAACAGGTGCTCCACGGTCTTCTGCGCCGCCAGCGCCACCGCGATGCCGCCGATCCCCAGGCCGGCCAGCAGCGTGCCCACCGGGTACCCGAACTGTGCGAGCGCCGCCAGCAGCGCACCGGTGCCCACCACCACGCGCAGGATGTTCCCCAGCAGCGGCACCAGCGTGCGCGCCTCCGCCTCCTGCCCGCCCAGCCACGCGGCGCTCACGATGCGCCGCTGCGCCACGGTGATCACCCGCAGCAGCCCCCAGAACAGCGCCAGCAGCAGCAGGCCGCGCCGCCCGCCCCCCACCAGCTCCACCGCGCGCGCGTTGAGCGCGAGCGCCCCCAGCACGGGCCCCGCGGCCAGCGCGGCCACCGCCAGCCGGAAGGGGCCCGGGATGTGCTCGAGGATGAGATCGTCCCACTCCGACGCGGTGCGGCGCGCGATGCGGGTCAGCACGAAGCGCCCCGCCGTGCTGGCCGCCCACGCCACCAGCAGCAGCACGGGGAGCGCCAGCAGCACGCCGATCCACTGCCAGTAGTACAGGTGTCCCCATCCCTCGCGCTGCAGCGCCCGCGGGAGCCGCTCGCGCAGCCACCCGGCCCCCAGCTCGTCGTACCACCCGTCCACGCGCCCCACGGTGGCGCTAGAGAAGCGCCACGGGATCTCCAGGTCGCGGGTGCGCACCAGGCGCACGGGCTCCTCGTGCCCGTCGGGGCCGCGCACGATCCCCACACGGTCGCCCGCGGCGTCACCGTCCAGGGTGTCCCCCGCAGCCAGCGGTGACAGCGCCTCCGCATCCAGCACCAGGCGCTGGTCCAGGACCGCCTTGAGATGGCGGGCCAGCGTGGGGGCGCGTTCCAGCTGCGCGGCGTTCAGCGACAGGTACGCCGCCGCCCCCTCCCAATCGTTGGCCTCCCCCAACCGCAGGAAGGCCTCCACGGCGGCGCGGGGTGACCCGGGGGAGGTGGGGGCCGACACACTGTCCGGCGCCCCGCGCTGCCCCCCAAGCCCCAGCTGGGCGGCGGCCGCGATCGGGGCCCAGGCCAGCGTGGTCAGCAGCGCCAGAAGCGCGAGGGAGCGTCGAGAGACACGGCGAGTGGTGCGGCGCATGCCGTAAGTTACCGGGACGGCCCCGGCTTTCCCACGGCGGGGCCGGGGCCATCCCCACCCCGCACCCCCAGCCGCGATCCCCATGCCGCGCGCGTCCCTCCTTCCGCCCTCCGCCCCCCACGGCTCCCGCGTCGCCCGGCCTCGCGCGGGCGCCTCTGCCGCCCTCGCGTCGCTCCTGTCGGGGCTGCTGCTGACCGCCTGCGCCGGCGACTCGACCCCGGGCACCGCGGCGGCCTCCGCCGGGGGGCTCAACACCGATCCCGTCCCCGCCGAGGCGCTGGCCGCCATCGATACCGCCACGCTCATGCGGCACATCCGCGTGCTGGCCGCCGATTCGCTGCTGGGGCGGCAGCCCGGCACGCTGGGGGAAGAGCGCACCGCGGCCTACCTGGAGCAGGAGTTCCGCGCGCTGGGGCTGGCCCCCGGCAACCCCGACGGCAGCTACGTGCAGCGGGTGCCGCTGGTGGGGATCACCGTCACCAACGCCCCGGCCATGACCTTGGCCAAGGGGGGCGTCACGCGCACGCTCCGCTGGCGCGACGACTACGTGGCGTGGACCAAGCACGTGGCGCCCACCGCCGCGCTCACGGGCGCCGAGCTGGTGTTCGTGGGGTACGGCACCGAGGCGCCGGAGTTCCGCTGGGACGACTACAAGGGCGCCGACCTGAAGGGGAAGGTGCTGGTGATGCTGGTGAACGACCCGCCGTTGGCCGACACCGCCCGATTTGGCGGCGCGCGCATGACCTACTACGGCCGGTGGACGTACAAGTACGAGCAGGGGAGGAAGCACCAGGCCGCCGGCGTGCTGCTGGTGCACGAGACGGGGCCCGCGGGCTATCCGTTCAGCGTGGTGCAGGGGAAGACGGCGGAGCAGTTCGACCTGGTGGCCCCCGACCGCAACCTCACGCGCGCGGCGGTGGAGGGGTGGATCACGCAGGAGCAGGCGGCGGCGCTGGCGGCGATGGCGGGGCAGTCGCTGGATTCGCTCAAGGCGCGCGCGACGCGCGACGACTTCCGCCCGGTGCCGCTGGGGGTGACGGCCACCGTCACGCTGCAGAACCGCCTGCGCGAGGTGGCATCGCGCAACCTCGTGGCGCGGGTGGCCGGCAGCGATGCGGCGCTGGCGCACGAGCACGTGATCTACACCGCGCACTGGGACCACTTCGGCGTGGGCGAGCCGGTGGATGGCGATTCCGTGTACAACGGCGCGGCAGACAATGCCACGGGGACGGCGGGGCTGCTGGCCATCGCCAAGGCGTACGCGGCCATGCCGGTGAAGCCGAAGCGGTCGGCGCTGTTCCTGGCGGTCACCGCCGAGGAGCAGGGGCTGCTGGGGGCGGCGTATTACGCCCTGCAGCCGCTATATCCGCTGGCCGACGCCGTGGCCAATCTCAACATGGACGTGCTCAGCCAGTGGGGGCCCACCCAGGACCTCACGGTGATCGGGCTGGGGAGCTCCGAGCTGGACGACTACGCCGCGGCGGTGGCGCGCGAGCAGGGGCGGGTGCTGCGCCCCGACGCCGAGCCGGAGAAGGGGTTCTACTACCGCTCGGACCACTTCAACTTCGCCAAGGCCGGCGTGCCGGCGTTCTACGCCGAGGCGGGGGTGGAGGTGGTGGGGAAGCCGGCCGGGTATGGCATGACCAAGCGGGACGAGTACACCGCGAAGCGGTACCATGCGCCGCAGGACGAGATCCAACCCGACTGGGAGTTGAGCGGCGGGGTGCAGGATCTGCACTTGCTGCTGACCATGGGCTACCGCGTGGGGAACGCGGCGCGGGCGCCGGAATGGCGCGCGGGGAACGAGTTCCGCGCGGCGCGCGAGGCGAGTCTGGCGGCCAGGCGCGCGGGAGGCGGGCGGTGAGCGGGTCGGGGCGCCGTGGGGCCCGAAACCCGGGGGCTTTCGGCCGCGTCGCCGCGGCCGCCATGGTCACCACCATGGTGGCGGCGACGCCGTCAGCCTTGGCGGCGCAGCGCGCGGGGTCCATCCCCGACTCGACGTTCCCCGCCGCATGGGTGGGGCGCTGGGCGGGGGAGGTGGTCACCGTCTCCCCCCCGGACAGCGTGCGCAATCGCGTGCCGGTGGTGCGCGACATCGCCCCCGAGCCGCAGGGGGGCGGGTGGACGTGGCGCACGGTGTTCAACGGCGACACGGTGAACGGCGTGCGCCCCTACCGGCTGGTGGTGCGCGACGCCGCGCGGGGGCGCTACGCGGTGGACGAGGGGAACGGCCTGGAGCTGGAAGCCACCTGGGTGGCTGGGACGTTGATCAGCGTGTTCCAGGTGGGCGGGCGTGTGCTGGAGAGCCGCGAGGAGGTGCGCGGTGACACGCTGGTGCAGGATCTGGTCTGGTGGAGCGCGACCCCGTCGGGTCGGATGCGCGGCGCCGGGGCCAACGCCGAACAGGGGATGGAGGTGCTGGCGTATCAGGTGGAAGGGCGCCAACGCATGGTGATGCGGCGGGTGCGGTAGGGGGGCGGTGAGTCCGTGCCGTCCCCCCACCTGTTGATCCCGGGCGCGGCACCGAGCATGGCCACCGCCGGGCGGTCACCCGCGGCCGCGTCCCCGCCACCCGCCGCGGCGGAATCCACGGCGGGCGATGGCCCGGCACCTCGGTGTTGGCGAGCACCAGCGCCGCCACCCGCTCCGGCGACCGCGCGGCCAGCAGGCGGGCAATCGTCGCGCCGG
>JBEIJM010000160.1:0-7226 GCA_040380205.1 Gemmatimonadaceae bacterium | reverse complement strand
TGCGGGCGCGCGGCCTCGGCCGGCTCGGCCGCCGCCGGCGCGGGCGCGGCGCCCTGGTCGAAGGCGAAGCCCAGCTGGTCGTCGAGGGGAGAAACGGGCACGGGCGCCATCAGCGAAACATCGGGGTCGGGACCGCGGGGTTCAATGCCCCGGGCGCCTCCAGACCGGGCGCCCCCCCCCGCCGCGGCAGGCTGGCCTCCTGCGGACCGGGGCGAAAGGCTCCCGCCTCGAACACCCACGCCCGCACCGTCACGGTGGTGGCGTCGGCCTCGATGACGTTGCACGACGACGGCCGGTGTCCCCGCATGCGGCTGGAGAGGGTGTTGGCGCCGCTCACCAGGAACCGCCCCGCCGAGCGGGTGACCGCCTCCACGCGCTCCTCGTGGTCGTGCCCCCCGCACACCACGTCGGCTCCCATGGCGGCCAGGGCGTCCAGTGCGGCCTGCGGGCGGGCCAGCCCCCAGCGGCGCGACAGGCGCCCGCGCAGCACGTTGTGGTGCAGCACCACCACGCGCAGGTCCCCCGCGGGGGCCGCCGCCAGCCGCGCGGCGGCGGTGGCCAGCTGCCCGGGGGTCACCCCCCCCTTCACTCGCCAGTCGCGCGGATACCAGGTGAGGGTGTGCGGGGCGGTTCCCGCCGCGGAGTTGATCCCCGCCAGCGTCACCCCGGGCAGCGACAGCACCGGCTCCAGCTCCGGGGTGATCAACGCCCGGTAGCGCTCATGCACCCGGGCCTGGTCGCCCAGGCCAAAGGGGGCGCGCCACCACGCGGCGTCGTGGTTGCCGGGGATGACCAGCAGCGGCGCCGCCGCCGCCAGCCGGTCCAGGATGCCCCGCGCCGCGGCAAACTCCGTGGCCCGGGCCCGCTGCGACAGGTCACCCGAGAGGATCACGGCGTCCCACGGTCCCTGGGCGGCCAGCGCCAGCGCGGCGTCCACGTGCGCCGGCACATACGGACGCCCGCAGTGGAGGTCCGAGAGGTGCAGCAGGCGAACGCCCCGGGGGGCGGCAGGGAGCGACATGACCGACAAATGTCGTCACCCATGGCCACCGCGCAAAGGGCGCGGGGCGACGCCCCCGCGGAACATTGACAACCCGCGTCCCGAGGCGCATACCGGGGAGGTTGCTCCGGAGGTCTCCGTGGCGGGACAGGGCGGGCGCGTGCGCCGGCCCCACCCGCCCGGGTCCCGCGTCCTCCCCCCTCCCGCCCCCCGATCGTGTCCCGCCTCCTCCGATACACCCCCTGGATCGGCATCGCCGTGCTGGGCGCCGTCGCCCTCGGCGCCATCGCCCTCTCGCAGGGCGAGCGGATCAGCGCCGCGTGGCTCCTCACGGCCGCCATCTGCACGTACCTCATCGGCTACCGGTTCTACAGCCGCATCATCGCCGAGGACATCTTCGCCCTCGACGGCACGCGCGCCACGCCGGCCGAGCGGCTCGAGGACGGGCGTGACTACCACCCCACCAACAAGTGGATCACCTTCGGGCACCACTTCGCCGCCATCTCGGGGCCCGGGCCGCTGGTGGGGCCCACGCTGGCCGCGCAGTTCGGCTTCCTCCCGGGGGCGCTGTGGATCCTGGTGGGGGTCGTGCTGGGGGGGGCCGTGCAGGACTTCGTCATCCTCTGCGCCTCCATCCGCCGCAACGGCAAGTCGCTGGGGCAGATGGCGCGCGAGGAGATCGGCCCCGTGGCCGGCGGCGTGGCGCTGGTGGCCATCCTGGGGATCATGATCATCCTGATCTCCGTGCTGGCGCTGGTGGTGGTGAACGCGCTGCGCGACAGCCCCTGGGGGACGGTGACCATCGGCCTCACCATCCCCATCGCCATGCTGATGGGCGGCTACCTGCGCTGGCTGCGCCCCGGGCGCGTGCTGGAGGCCACCGCGATGGGGCTCGTGCTCCTGATGCTGTCGCTGTACGCCGGCAAGTGGGTGTCGGAGTCGGCGGTGTGGGCCCCGGTGTTCACCCTCAGCGGCACCACGCTGTCGCTCTCCATCATGGTGTACGGCTTCTTCGCCTCGGTGCTCCCGGTGTGGATGCTGCTGGCGCCGCGCGACTACCTCTCGGCGTTCGTGAAGATCGGCGTGGTGGTGGCGCTGGCGGCCGGCATCCTGCTGGTGCTGCCGCCGCTGGAGATGCCGGCGGTCACCAAGTTCGTGGACGGCACCGGCCCGGTGTTCGCCGGCAAGCTGTTCCCCTTCGTGTTCGTCACCATCGCCTGCGGCGCCATCAGCGGCTTCCACGCGCTGATCTCCTCGGGGACCACCCCCAAGATCCTCCGCCGCGAGCCCGACGCGCGACTGGTGGGGTACGGCTCGATGCTCACCGAGTCGCTGGTGGCCACCATGGCGCTCATCGCCGCCTGCGTGCTCACCCCGGGGATCTACTTCGCCATCAACTCGCCCGCAGCGGTCATCGGCACCACCGCCGCGAGCGCCGCCGACGCCATCAACGGGTGGGGGCTGTTCACCACCATCTCGGCCGCGGAGCTGGAGCTGCTGGCCAAGCAGGTGGGGGAGCAGTCGCTGCTCTCGCGCACCGGCGGCGCGCCGTCGCTGGCGGTGGGGATGGCGCACCTGTTCTCGCAGGCGCTGGGGGGGACGGAGTCGATGGCGCTCTGGTACCACTTCGCCATCATGTTCGAGGCGCTGTTCATCCTGACCACGCTGGACGCCGGCACGCGCGTGGGGCGCTTCATGCTGCAGGACATCCTGGGGAACGTCTACGCGCCGCTGGGGCGGGTGAGCTGGTATCCCGCGGTGGTGTTCACCTCGGCGCTGTTCGTGGCCATGTGGGGCTACTTCCTGTACCAGGGGGTCACCGACCCGCTGGGCGGGATCAACTCGCTGTGGCCGCTGTTCGGCATCTCCAACCAGCTGCTGGCCACGGTGGCGCTGTGCGTGGGCACCACGGTGATCATGAAGATGGGGAAGGCGCGCTACGCCTTCGTGACCCTCATCCCGCTGGTGTGGCTGGTGATCGTGACCTCCACGGCGGCGCTCACGAAGATCTTCTCGGCGGACCCCAAGCTGGGCTTCCTCTCGCACGCGCGGCTGCTGGCGGAGCAGGTGGCGTCGGGGACGCTGCCGGCGTCGATCAAGTCGGCGGAGGCGGCGCAGCGGATGATCTTCAACGACCGGCTGGACGCCGGGGTGGCGGCGTTCTTCCTGGCGTCGGTGGTGGTGATCCTGGCGGCGTCGGTGCGGCAGTGGCTGGGCGTGCTGGGCGGGCGCGTGGTGAGCGCCTCCAGCGAGACGCCGTACCAGCGCACGGCGCTGGTGGATGCCTGAGGCGGGACTGACCGGCGTGTCGGGGGCGGCGTGCGCCGCTCCCGGCCCGGGCCCGGTGACGGCGCCGGGGGGGCGCCTGCGCGCGCTGGCCGCGCTGGTGCGCCGTCTCATCGGGGTCCCCGATTATGACCGGTACCTGGCGCACATGTCGGCCAAGTACCCGGGGATCCCGCCCATGGACCGCGCGTCGTTCGAGGCCGAGCGCTTGGCGGCGCGCTACCGCAATGGCGGCGGGGTGCGCTGCTGCTAGGAGGCGCCCGCGCGGCGGCTAGGACGCCGTGCGCGCGGCAGGCGGCACGGGGGCGGCCACCAGCGCCGCCGCGGCCACCAGCGCCAGCAGGGCGCCCGCGGAAAAGGCGGCCGGTGCCCCGCGCCATTGCCAGAGCGCGCCAAAGAGCACCGACGCCGGCAGGGCGGCCACGCCCAACGTGGCGTGGTACCAGCCGAACGCCATCCCGCGGCGCGACGCGGGGACCAGGTCGGCCACCAGCGCCTTCTCCACCCCCTCGGTGAGCCCGAACACCACGCCGTAGGCGGCCACCAGCACCCACAGCGTCCACCCCGGACGCGCGGCGGCGAAGCCGGCATACACCGCCGCGTACAGCACCCATCCCGCCACGATGAGCGGCCGGCGTCCCACCCGGTCGGATAGGGCGCCGCCCGGGGCACTGCTGGCGCTCTTCACCAGGTGCAGCAGCGCCCACACCAGCGGAATGGCGGCCATGGGCACCCCCAGGTCGCGCGCGCGCAGGAGCAGGTAGGCGTCGGTGGCATTGCCCAGCGCAAACAGCAGCAGGGCGCCCATGGTCCACCAGAACGCGCGCGGCAACGGCGGAACCGCTGGGGGCGCCGCGCCCTCGACCGCGTGCTCCGCGGCGGCGGCCGGCGCCTGGGGCAAACGGGCAGCAGGCATCTCCGCCTCCCGGATCCCCCACAGCGCCACCGCCACCGCCAAGGCTCCCGGGATGGCCGCCAGCGCAAACACCGTGCGCAACGGCATGGCCCCGCCCTGCAGCAGCGCCATCGCCGTGAGGGCGCCCACCAGGGCGCCCGCGTGGTCCGCGGCCCGATGCACCCCGAAGGCGCGCCCCCGATCGGCCACGGCCGTGGAGGCCGCCAACAGGGCGTCGCGCGGGGCGCCGCGCACCCCCTTCCCCACCCGGTCGACCAGGCGAATGGCGAGCACCTGCCCCGCGCCCTGCGCCAGCGCCATGCACGGGCGCGCCAGCGAGGCCAGCGCATAGCCTCCCACGATGAGCGGCTTGCGGCGCCGCACCCGGTCGGACCACCAGCCGCTCCCCAGCTTGAGCAGCGACGCCAGCGCGTCGGCCCCGCCTTCGATCACCCCCACCATGACCACCGGGGCCCCCAGCGTCCCCACCAGGAACAGCGGAAGCAGCGGGGCGATCATCTCGCTGGAGACATCGGTCAGGAAGCTCACGGCCGACAGCACCGCCACGTTGCGCGACGGGCGCCAGCGCCCGCCGCCGCGGTCAGCCATCCGTCACCTCGAAGGCCGGCACCCCGGGGGCCGTGATCAGCACGTGCGCCTTCCGCGCACGCGCCTTGAAGGCGGCCAGATAGCGCCGGCGCCACTCGGCGGCAAAGCGCTCGGCCGACGCGGCCGGCACGGCCGCCCACACGCTCCCGCCAAAGCCGGCCCCAAAGGCGCTGGCCCCCTCCGCCCCCAGTTCGCGCGCCAGCCGCACCAGGGCGACGGTCTCCGGCACCTGGTTTTCCAGCGCCGCCTCGGCGCCTCGCTGCGACGCCGCCACCGCGTCGCCAAAGTCGCGCCACGCCGTCCCCTGCCCCGTCGGCGCCGCCGACAGGGTCGCAAGGGCCTCGGCGGCCTGCGGCACCCAGCGCCACGTCTCGTCGAAGAACTGCCGGAGGCGCGCCGTCAGGTGCGCCGCGGAGAACTCGTCGGTGGCGCCCGCTTCCGCCGCCTGCACCAGCACCGCCGGCACGTGGTCCAGTCGCGAGGCCGCGTCAGCGCCCCCGGCGGCCTCCTCGAAGGCCTCGCGCAACGTGCGCGCCGCGCCCCCCAGCTGGTGCGCGCGGGCGTGCGCGTTCCAGGCAGTCACCAGCTGCTGCGCCGTGCGGGACGCCCGATTGTAGCGTGCCTTGGCCGCGCCGGTCTTGGCCGCCACCACGCCGCTCACGGCCACCACGAAGCGATGCGACGCCGGCCACGGCACCGAGCGCTCGTGGTGCACCGGCGCCCACTGGAACTGCTCCAACGTGCCCGGACGGCTGCAGAGGATGGCCGTCTGGTCCTGCGCGCCCCCCATGGTCCCCACGCCGCGGTCGCCGCGCAAAATGCCGAAGTCGCCCCCGTTCTCCAGCGCGCCCAGGTAGCCCGCCAGCGCCCCCCGGTCGGGGATGGCCCCCTTCCACCATGGGTGTTCGTGCAGGTGGGACACCCCCGCCACGGCCAGCGTGAGCCCCACGGTGAGGGCGCTGGAGCTGGACACCCCCGCCGCCGACGGCAGGTTACTGGCCAGCGCCAGGTCGCACCCCTGCACGCGCGACCCGAAGTTGCGCACGAGGCGTCGCACCACCGTCTGCGGATACACCGCCCACGGCACGTGGCTGCGCCCCCGATGGTCCAGCGGGAGCTCCAGTGCCTCGCGGCGGTGGCCGTCGCGCAGCACCACGCGGCGGTCGTCACGCCCGCGCGCCACCACCACGATCCCGCGTTCCACGGTGCACAGCAGCGAGCGCCCGCCCGCGTAATCCACGTGCTTCCCCAGCACCTCGATGCGCCCCGGCAGGCACCAGGCGCGCCGCCCGTCGGCGGGCACCCCGGCGTCATCCAGCGCGCGGTGCGCCTCCGTCAGCAGCGCCTCCCAGCGCGCCACCACCTCGGGGGGAGTGCCCGCCGCCCCCAGCGGCTGGCGCAGGAGGACCGGGGTGAGCACCGCCCCATGTGCGTCGGGGGCCATGGTGCCCGGCATCCCCGCCGTCATGGCTGCGGCGTGAGGCCAGCCAGGCGCGCCGTCACCGCCGGAATGTCCCCCTGGTGCGAGAGGTCCAGCACGGGCGCAGCCGAGGGGATGGTGCGCACCGTCCCCCCTTCGCGCAGGAAGAGGGCGACCGCCTCGGGGAGCTCCAACTCGCCCCGCACGGAGGGGGGGACGCGGCGACAGGCGTCCACCAGCGGCGGGGTGACGGCCCAGCAGTTCATCCCCACCCACCGCGCGGCCGGAGAGGCCAGGTCGAGCGCCTCGCCGGGCTTCTCCACGATGCCGCGCAACACGCCGTCGTCATCCACCGCGAGGACGGCAAAGGCGCGCACGCGCTCGGGCGGGATCCCTCCGTCCACGAGCGCATCGCGATCGAAGGCCACGGTGGCGGCGGTCCCCGCGTGCGCCAGCGCGCGCAGCGCCGCCACCGGGTAGAGGTTGTCCGCGTTGACCACCAGGAAGGGCTGGTCGCCAATGACCGCGGCGGCCGCCGCGACGGCGTCGGCGGTGCCGCGCGGCTCGGCTTGCACCGCCCAGCGCAGGCGCACGCGCTGCGGCGGCGCCTCGCGGGTGAAGTAGCCGCGGATGGCGTCGTGTTCGGGGGCCACCACCAGCACCACGTCGTCCACCCCCGCGTCGGCCAGCGCCGACAGCAGGTAGGCCAGGAAGGGGCGCCCCTCCTCCCGGCGGGGATCATCCCCTTGATCCCCGTGGTGGCCACCGCGGCCTGTGCCGCGGTGAGCGCGGAGGCCGCGCCCCCGTCGGCGCGCCGCATCCGCGTCCCCAGCCCGCGCGCCAGGATCGCCGCCGTGCGGAGCGGCGCCGGCGCGCTCACCCCGTGGCGGGGCCCGACGGCGCGGTGGCGGTGCGCCACGCCCCGCGGGGTGAAGTCTGGGAACTTCACCGGCGCGCTCCCCTTGCGCACCGACTGCGCGCACAGCGCGTACGGCACGCTCCACGCGGCCGCGTCG
>JBEIJM010000159.1:0-7336 GCA_040380205.1 Gemmatimonadaceae bacterium | reverse complement strand
GGGACACGGCGCAGGCGGTGGCGCTGCTGGAGGCCGCGGTGCGCGCGCGCCGCGACGACGGCCCCGCGTGGCACCTGCTGGGGGTGCTGCGCTGGGAGCAGGCGCGGCGCGGGCGCGCCCCGGGGTTCATCCGCGACGCCAAGGTCATCCGCCTGCTCACCGGCGCCGACACCGCGCTGCGGCTGGCCACGCAGATGGCCCCCGACAGCGGGCGGTACCACCTGGCGCTGTCGCGCTTCAGCCTGGAGTCGGGGGTCTCCACCATGCGCTTTGCCTCCACCGGGCAGGCCGACAACGCGCTGGCGGCGGCGGTGCGCGCGGGGGACCGCCCGCTGGAGGCGCAGGCCGCGGACGCGGTGGGGATGGGGATCTGGCGCCGCTACGAGCCGGTGGCGCACCGCGCGCTGGTGGTGGACGGGCAGAAGATCCAGCTGGGGGCGATGGCCACCATGCGGCGCGACCGCGCCTACGACTACGTCACCAGCTTCGCCAAGAAGATCGAGCCCCCCACGGGCACCGCCGACTACACGCGGGCGCTGGAGCGGTTCCGGCAGGCGCTGGCCGCCGACCCCACCAGCCTGCGCATTGCGCGGCACGCGTACATGGCGCTGGCCGAGCGCGACCGGTGGGAGGAGCTGCGCGCGCTGGCGGCGGAGCGGCAGCAGGCGTTCCCGCTGGACCCGCAGGCGCCGCTGGCGCTGGGGCTCGCGCTGCACCGGCTGCAACGCCCGCGCGAGGCGCAGGCGGCCTTCGACGCGGGGCTGGCGCTGCTGGACGACGACGAGCGTGACCGGCTCACCCGCTTCACGCGGGTGCTCCGCCCCCGCGCCGGCAACGCCCCCAAGGGGACGGTGGCCGACTCCGCCGCCTTCATGCGGCTGCCGCCGGCGCAGCGGCGCGGGCTGGAGGCGATGTACTGGCTGCTGGCCGACCCGCTGGCCATCACCCCCGAGAACGAGGCGCGGCTGGAGTTCCTGGCGCGCGTGGTGTTCGCCGACCTGCGCTGGACGGTGGACGAACTGGGGCTGCGCGGCGCCGACTCCGACCGCGGCGACGTGTTCGTGCGCTACGGTCCCCCCACCTATCAGGTCACCATCCCCGGGAACAGCAACAACACCGCCGCGCAGGTGGACGGCGGGGTCACGCTGGTGTGGTCGTACCGCGCGGGGTACACGTTCTTCTTCGACCTCGCGCCGGGGTTCGGGAACGCGCGCGCCGCCTTCGCCGACAACGACGCGTGGACCGCGCTGCGCGACGCCCTGCCGGTGGACTGGGGCGCTGGCGGCACCCCGCGCGTGGTGGACTCCATCCCGCTGCGCGCCGTGCGCTTCCGCGCCGGCGCCGACTCCAGCGACCTGGTGGTGACGGCGCGCGTGCCGCTGGACTCGCTGCTGGGGGGGCTGGCGGTGGACCGCGTGCCGCTGGACGTGGACTTCCGCATCTTCGACCAGTTCGTGCGGGTGACCGGGGTGGACGGCACGCAGCTGCAGCTGCGCCCCGACAGCGTGGGCGCGCCGCTGCCCCGGCAGTGGACGCGGCGGCTGGGGCCCGGCATCAACGTGGTGCGCGTGGAGGCGCTGCAGGCCGACAGCCGGCGCGCGGCGCGCGCCGTGGTGCGGCTGGCCCCCGAGCCGGGCACGGGCTTCGGCCTCAGCGACGTGCTGCTGGGGACGCGCCCCGCCACGCCGGCCGCCCCCCCGGCGCGGTGGCGCGACGTGGCGATGACGGCCGTGGCCGACGTGCTGCCGCGCGGCGCCCCGCTGGGGCTGGTGTGGGAGCTGTACGAGCCCGCCCCCCGCATGGGCGCCAACCGCTACCGCGTGGAGGTGGCCGTGCGGCGCGACACCCCCGGCGGGCTCGGGGGCGCGGTGCTGCGCGTCCTGGACGGCGTGGGGCGCGCCGTCACCCGCGAGCAGCGCGGCCGCGATGCCGTGCGCATCAGCTTCGACCGCACCGTCCCAGCGGCCGCCGTGCAGGTGGAGTCGCTGGCGCTCGACCTGGGCGACGCCCCGGCGGGGCGCTACCGGCTGGAGGTGGTGGTCACCGACCTGGTGGGGAACCGCACCGCCACCCGCCTCACCACCTTCGAGCTCCGCTAGCGGGCGCGCCCCGCGTTCCCCCTCTCCACGCATCCGTCATGTCTGACGCGCTGCCCCATCCGCCGCTCCCCGCCCCCGACGCCCCGCTCGATGCCAAAGGCCGCCGTGCCGACGGCAGCCGCACGAGCGACTACGACTACCCCCTCCCCGAGGCGCTCATCGCGCAGGAGCCGGTGGAGCCGCGCGATGCCAGCCGGCTGCTGGTGGTGGACCGTGCGCGCGACACGGTGGCGCACCGGACCTTCCGCGACCTGGCCGAGCTGATCCCCGCGGGGGACGCGCTGGTGGTGAACACCACGCAGGTGTTCAAGGCGCGGCTGCTGGGGACGCGCGACGGGGGCGGCCCCGCCGAGCTGCTGCTGCTGCGCCCGCTGGCGGGCGCGGACGGCGACCTGTGGGAGGCGATGATCCACCCCGGCGGCAAGCTGCGCCCCGGGCGCCGCGTGACGGTGGCGCCCGGCTTCACGGCCGAGATCGTGGAGACCACGCCGCAGCGCACGCGCGTGGTGCGGTTGCACACCGACGGCCCCGTGGCGGACGCCATCGACCGCCACGGGCACGTGCCGCTCCCCCCGTACATCCAGCGCGGCGACCAGCCCGGCGATGCGGCGCGCTACCAGACGGTGTACGCGCGCGAGGCCGGCTCGGTGGCCGCCCCCACCGCGGGGCTGCACTTCACCCCGGCACTGCTGGACCGGCTGGCGGCGCGCGGCGTGGGGCGCGTGGAGCTGCTGCTGCACGTGGGCCCGGGCACCTTCCGCCCCATCAGCGACGACGATCCGGCGCGCCACGCGATGCACGAGGAGTGGTACGAGGTGCGCGCCGAGGCGGCCGCGGCGCTGAACGCCGTGCGCGCGCGCGGCGGGAAGCTGTGGGCGGTGGGGACCACCACGGTGCGCACGCTGGAGACGGTGGCCGACGCCGAGGGAACGGTGCACGCGGGGTCGGGGACCACCGCGCTCTTCCTGCGCCCCCCGTACCAGTTCCGTGCGGTGGACCGCCTGATCACCAACTTCCACCTCCCCAAGAGCACGCTGGTCATGCTCGTGGCCGCCTTCGCGGGCTACGACCGCACCATGGCCGCGTACCGCACCGCCGTGGCCGAGCGGTACCGGTTCTATTCGTACGGCGACGCCATGTGCCTGCTGTGACGCCCCCGTTCGCGTTCACCCTCACGGCGCAGGACGGCGCCGCGCGCGCCGGCACGCTGGCCACCCCGCACGGCGCGGTGGCCACGCCGCAGTTCATGCCGGTGGGGACGCTGGGGTCGGTGAAGGCGCTGGATCCCGACGACCTGACGCGGCTGGGGGCCACCATGGTGCTGGCCAACGCCTACCACCTGCGACTGCGCCCGGGGGACGAGGTGGTGCGCGCGCTGGGCGGGCTGCACCGCTTCATGCACTGGAGCGGCCCCCTGCTGACGGACTCCGGGGGCTTCCAGGTGTTCTCGCTGGAGGGGCTGCGCACCATCGACGAGACCGGCGTGACCTTCCGCAGCCACCTGGACGGGTCGCTCCAGCAGTTCACCCCGGAATCGGTCATGCGCATCGAGCGCAACCTGGGCGCCGACGTGATCATGCAGTTCGACCACGTCCCCCCCGGGCAGGCCGACGCGGCGCTGGCGCGCGAGGCGATGGAGCGCAGCCTGCGGTGGCTGGCGCGCTGCCGCACGGAGCACGCGCGCCTGGCGGCGGAGGACCCCGAGGCGCCCACCCCGGTGCAGGCGCTGTTCCCGATCGTGCAGGGGGGCATCCACGCCGAGCTGCGCCGCGCGTCGGCCCAGGCCATCCGGGACGACGGCGACTGGGCGGGGTACGGCATCGGCGGGCTGTCGGTGGGGGAAGCCAAGCCCGACATGTACGCCATGCTGGAGGTGCTCCACCCGCTCCTCCCCGCGGACCGCCCGCGCTACCTCATGGGGGTGGGGTTCCCCGAGGACCTGGTGGAGGGGGTGGCGCGCGGCGTGGACCTGTTCGACTGCGTGGCCCCCACCCGCATGGGGCGCACCGGGGCGTTCTTCACCGCCACCGGGCGCCGCAACATCCGCAACGCCGCCTGGCGGCTGGATCTGGGGCCGCTGGACCCCGCCTGCGGCTGCCCCACCTGCGCCCGCTTCTCGCGCGGGTACCTGCGGCACCTCTTCGTCTCGGAGGAGCTGCTGGGGCTCCGCCTCCTCTCCCTGCACAATGTACATTTCCTCGTCGCGCTGATGCGCGAGGCGCGGGCGGCCGTCCTGGCCGGCACCTTCGCCGGCTGGAGCCGCGAGTGGCTCGCCCGCTATCACTCCAAATCGGCCCTTCCATGACCGTCCCCGTCGTTGCCAACCTCGTCGCCCTGCAGGCTGCCGGCAACCCGCTGCAGCTGATCGTCATGTACGGGGCGATCTTCGTGATCTTCTACTTCGTCCTCCTGCGCCCGCAGCAGAAGCAGAAGAAGGCGCACGACGAGCTGGTGAAGCAGCTCAAGAAGGGGGACGAGATCGTCACCGCCGGCGGGATCGTGGGCGAGGTGGTGCACATCGCGCCGCGCGCGGCCGACGGGGCGCCGGCGATGGACGACCGCATCACGATCAAGTCGGCGGAGTCGCGCCTGGTGATCGAGCGGGGGCGCATCGCCCGCGTGGGCACCGCCGCCCCCGCGGCCTGACGCTCGGCACCCGCGCATGGCCCGCCTCGACATCCACCTCTTCGGCTCCCCCATCCTCCGGCAGGACACGGAGCGGGTGGCGCACATCACCCCCGAGCTGCGCCGCCTGGTCGACGACATGTTCGAGACCATGGAGGCCGCCAACGGCATCGGGCTGGCCGCGCCGCAGGTGGGGCGCAGCGAACGGCTGTTCGTGGTGGATGTCGACGGCGTGCAGCAGGCGTTCCTCAACCCCGAGCTGCTGCGGGCCGAGGGGCGCAACAAGTGGGAGGAGGGGTGCCTCTCCATCCCCGAGGTGTACGCCGAGGTGGAGCGCCCCGCCACGGTGACCATGCGCGCGCAGGACCTGGAGGGCGCGTGGTTCGAGATCACCGCCGGGGACCTGCTGGGGCGCTGCCTGCAGCATGAGCTGGACCACCTGGTGGGGAAGCTGTTCCTCGACCGGCTGAGCCTCCTCAAGCGGCGCGCGGCGCTGCGGCAGTGGGACGAGGAGAAGCTCAACTATCCGGCGCTCCGCCGCGTGCTCCCGGTGGCGGAGCTCCCCAAGGAGCCGCCCCCCGCCGCGCCGACGCCCACGACGCCCGCTCCGTAGGCCGGCGCCATGCGCGTGCTCTTCTGGGGGACCCCCGACTTCGCCGTGCCCCCGCTGCGCGCGCTGCTGGGCGAAGGGGTGGACGTGGTGGGGGTGGTCACGCAGCCCGACCGCCCGCGGGGGCGCTCCCGCTCGCGCCTCGACCCCTCCCCGGTCAAGATCGTCGCCCTCGAGGAAGGGCTCCCGGTGCTGCAGCCCGAACGCCCCCGCGGCGACGACTTCCTGCAGGCCATGGCGGCGCTGGCCCCCGACCTGTCGGTGGTGGTGGCCTACGGGCACATCCTCCCCAAGGCGGTCATCGACCTGCCGCGGCTGGGGACGCTCAACATCCACGCCTCGCTCCTCCCCGCGCTCCGCGGCGCCGCCCCCATCCAGGCGGCCATCCTGGAGGGGCATGCCGAGACGGGGGTGACCATCATGCAGATGGTCCCCGCGCTGGACGCCGGCGACATGCTGCACGTGCTGCGCACCCCCGTGGAGCCCGACGAAAGCTACGGCGAGCTGCACGACCGCCTGGCCGAGCTGGGGGCGCTGGCGATCGTGCAGGCGCTGGCGCTGCTGGAGGCGGGCGCCGCGCACGCGGTGCCGCAGGACGCCTCGCGCGCCACCTACGCCCCCAAGATCACCCGCGAGATGGCGCAGGTGGACTTCGCCCGCCCCGCCCACCAGGTGGCACGCGTGGTGCGCGCCTTCGACCCGCGCCCGGGGGCCTTCACGCTGCGGCAGGGCGCCGCGGTCAAGCTCTTTGGCGCGCGTCCGGAGGGCGACGGCACCGACAATGCCCTGGACGAGCCCACGCGCAGCGCGCCGCCGGGGACGGTGCGCGCCGCCGACGCCGACGGGCTGCTGGTGCGGTGCGGCACGGGGGCGGTGCGCGTGACCGAGGTGCATCCGGCCGGCCAGGGGCGCATGACCGCACAGGCATGGGCCCGCGGGCGCGGCGTGGTGGTGGGCGACCAGCTCGGCGCCGACGGGACGCCGTGACCCGTCGCCCGCCGGCCGCTCGGCCGGCGCCACCCTCGGCCGGACGCCCCCGGGCCACCCCCGCCCGCATGGCGGCGGCGCGGCTCCTGACCGACCTGCGCCACGGCGTGCTGCTGGACGTCGCCTTCGACCGCCACGCCGCCCCGCTCCCCCCGCGCGACCGGCGCTGGGTGCAGGAGCTGGTGTGGGGGGTCCTGCGCCGGCGCAGCTGGCTGGACGCCGTGCTGGCCCCCCGCCTGCGCGGCGGGCTGGGAGCGCTGGAGCCCGGCGTGCTGGACCTGCTGCGCCTGGGGGTGCAGCAGCTGGTGGGGATGGGGAGCGTCCCCGCGTACGCTGCCATCGGGGAAGGGGTCACCCTGGCCCGCACCTTCCACGGCGAAGGGGCCGCGCGGCTGGTCAACGCCGTGCTCCGGCGCGTGGACCGCGAGCGCGACCAGCTGGAGCCGGCCACCCCCGGCGACCCCGTGGAGGCCTTGGCGCAGGCGCACAGCCATCCGGCCTGGCTGGTGGCGCGGTGGGTGCGGCACTGGGGCGTGGACGACACCGCGCGCCTGCTGCACGCCAACAACACCCCGGGGCCCATCATGCTGCGCCCGCACGGGGTGAGCGCCGACGCGCTGGCCGCCATGCTGGCCGGCGACGGGGTGACGGTGGCCCCGGTGCCGCTGGTGGACGACTCGCTGGCGCTCCCCCCGGGGATCGCGCTGGCCGAGCTGCCCCCCTTTGCCGCCGGCCAGTGCTACGTGCAGGATGCCGCCGCCACGCTGGTGGCGCGCTACGCGCACGTCCCCGAGGGGGGCGTGGCCGCCGACCTGTGCGCGGCCCCCGGCGGCAAGGCGTTGGAGCTGGCGCGCCGCGCCGCGCTGGTGGTGGCCGCCGACCGCCAGCCGCTGCGCGTGGACCGCATGCTGACCGGCTTCGGGCGGCTGGATGCCGAGCGGCTGGTGACGCTGGTGGCCGACGCCACCCACCCCGCCATCGCTCCGGTGGATGCCGTGCTGGTGGATGTCCCCTG
>JBEIJM010000158.1:0-7357 GCA_040380205.1 Gemmatimonadaceae bacterium | reverse complement strand
GGGGCGTTGCGGGAGAGCGGGGGGAACCGGCGGAAGGCGGCCGAGCGCCTGGGAATAGGGGAGCGGACGCTGTACCGGACGTTGCGGGAATATGAGGGGGAGGGGATGGAGGGGGGTGGGCTGGTCGAGGAAGCGGGGGACGCGTCGTAAGTGAGAGGAATGCCGGTGGTGTGACAGGGCGGGGTGGTGGGGTAACGGTTGGGACGTCGGTTGAAGTGGTGAGTGGTAGGCTGTTGTGTGACAACGTGTTGGGTGGTTGGCGGCTGGAGTTTTCCACCCTTGCGTGTGGAAGAACGCGCCCGCATATTCGGGGGGAAGGCGCGCTCAACCGTGGGAGGGGCGCGCTTCGTGGTGGAGCTCCGCCGTCCCGCCCTTACCGGATTGTCGCCGAGGACCGTCCCCTGTCCATTCCCGTGAACTTCGGCTTGATGCCGCCGTCCGCCCCTGGGGGGGCGATTGCCGGCAGCGTGCTCCCCATCCGCCGGGCGGAGGAGCTGATCGCCACGCTTCCTGGCGTGTTGTCGGTGCGGATCGTGGCCAGCCCCACCGGGGCGGTGGACGAGGTGCACGTGCTGACGACCGATGCCGTGCTCCCCAAGCAGACGGTGCGGAACATCGAAAGCGCGCTGATGGCGCAGCTGGGGATGCGGGTGAACCACCGGAAGATTTCGATTGCCACCACGCTGGACCCGGCGCGGGCGGTGGACGGGGTGGCGGGGGCTGGCGCCTTGGCGGCGCCGGCGGTGGAGCCGGTGGTGGACACGCCGGTGGTGCCGCTGGTGGCGGTGCCCGGGGCGCTGGCGGGGGGCGCGGGTGGAGCGCGGTCCGAGGCGCGGGCGGGTGACGTGGTGACGGAGGAGCGTGACCGTGCGTCTGTTCCCGGTGCCACGCGTGCCGACGCCGTGACGGCGGAGGCGGCGCTGGAGCGGGCGAGCACGGTGCGGGCGGCGGGGCCGCAGGCGGAGGGGGTGCTTGGGGCGTCGCGCCGGCAGCTGCTGTTCGAGGATGTCGAGGTGCGTCGGTCGCGGTCGCGGGGCGCGGTGTGCCAGGTGACGATCAGCCGGGACGGGGTGGAGTACACGGGCGAGTCGGAGGGCCCGGACACCGATCAGTCGCGGTTGGAGCTCACGGCGCGGGCGGCGCTGGCGGCGGTGACAGCGGCGTGTGCGGGTCGGGTGCGGGCGGAGCGCGTGCCGGTGCTGCAGGGGGTGCGCGAGATCGACGCGTTTGATCGGCACTTCATGTTCGTGGTGTTGCAGGCGCGGGGCGGTCGCACGCCGGTGGTCCTCACGGGGACCAGCGAGGTGCGGGAGAGCCCCGAGAGCGGAGTGGTGGTGGCCGTGCTGGACGCCACCAACCGCTGGTTGCATTCGGAGTCCTGAGCGCCCCCGTCGGGGGCGCGGCTATCCACCTTCTGTTCAGTTTTCTCACGACTTTTCCCTGACGTCCCCGTCCACCGCACGAGCGGAGCCGAGCGGGCCGACAGCAGTACGAGCGGAGCCAACCTCGAATCAGCATGCCATCCCTCGAGCGAGGGGGCATGACTCACCCGACGGGAGGTGAAGCCCAATGTCGTTCCTGGCTCAGTTGTTCAGCGCCCTCATGATGTCCATGCAGGCAGAACTCCGGTCTTGGGGTTGATCCAGCGATGGACGGGGACACCTCCTTTGATGAACCGTAAAGTCATCGCCTACGTTTGGGTGGTCACGGCAGCCGCGGCCGCCGTGTTCGCCCTTCTCGTGACGGCCACGCAAGTGGTCCAGCTCCGGCTGTTTGCCGGGGCGGCGCTGATGACGTTCATCGGTTTCGTGAGCACCAAGCTTTCGTACCGAGTTCAAAAGGGCCAGACGGCGTCGGTGGCGTTCATCCCCAACCTGACTGCCATACTGCTGTACCCCTCTTGGGCCACCGCGCTGGCTTTGGCTGCGGGCAATGCGCTGGCGTTGGCGTTCGGTACGACCCGCGGGCTGAAGCTTCTCTTCAACGCGGCGCAGTACCTGCTGGCGTACTGCATCTCCGTTTTTGTGTATTTGGGGCTTGGCGGGGAGTCCCTGCAGGTGGACCCCTCGTTCAACCTGATTGTCCTCAGCGCCACGGTGCTGGCATCCATTGCGGCCAATACTTTCTTTGTGGCGGTCGTCATTGCGCTGGACCAGAACCAGAATGTGTTGGCCACCTGGTTCCAGTCAAATCGGTCGTCGCTGGTGTACGACGTGGTGTCCATCCCCTTCGTGTACGGCTTTGCCCGCGCTTATGTCGATTGGGGCATCTGGGGCGCGCTGGCGCTTCTCACGCTGCTCATCGGCCTGCGTACCACCTACCATACCATGCACCGGTTGGATACCACCAACCGGGAGCTCTTGGAGCTGTTCGTTCAGACGGTCGAGTTCCGGGACTCCTATACCTCCGGTCACTCCCGGCGTGTGGAGCGCTCTTCCCGCATCATTGCCAACCTGTTAGGGCGCACCGACAAGGAGGTGGACCGGATTGGCACGGCCGCGCTCCTGCACGACGTTGGCAAGATTCATCAGGCGTTTGGCCCCATCCTCTCCAAGACGGGGCGGCTCACCCCCGAGGAGCGCGCGGTGATGGAGCTGCACCCCATCAAGAGCGCGGAGCTGGTGGCGCAGATCAGCGACCTCGCCGACCTGGTGCCGGCCGTGCGACACCATCATGAACGGTGGGACGGCGCGGGGTACCCCGACCAGCTGGCCGGGGAGAAAATCCCGCTGGGTGCGCGCATCATCACCATCGCCGACACCATCGATGCCATGGTTACCGACCGGCCCTACCGCAAGGCTCTGGGAGAGGCCGAGGTCCGTGAAGAACTGGCGCGCCATAGCGGCACCCAGTTTGATCCGGCTATCTGCAAGATGCTGCTCGAGTCGCCCGACTTCTCGCGCCTCTTCGATCCGGCCGACTCCGGTCGGCCCATTCGGTTGACCGGCATGTTCTCGGCCGTTCGCAAGCGAGTGCGGACGCCAGCCGCGGCGTAGTTACTACTCAGTAGCAGGAGTCGCGGAGATTCTCTGGCGTGGAACCCGATGACTCGAAGTCGTGCAGCAGCGGCTCACAGGGGACCCGCTAGCCTGAGCGTCTCGATGACTTGCCTGAGGCAATGCGCCAGTGGCTCGCGGCTTCCCCTTCTTTCGCGAACGTAACCTGTGACGAGATGCCTTGCTTCTTGCTGGCGTCCCTCGATGGTCAAGGCTTGAGCGATCATGGATACGGGAAAATCATTGAAGCCAACCAAAATCGTATTGGCGTAGGAGACGAGGGCTGCCTCCAAGAGTTCGGGGTTAACCGATGCTTGTGGTTGCAGCATGCTGTATCCTAGCTCAACCCCGAATCGATGGAACAGTTCAGTAGGCGTAGGACGTCTCGGAAAAGACGCCAGATATTGGGCCCTACGGTCGCGAGCGAGGCTAATATCTTGGGATTCAATTGCTGCCCGGCACAGATACGCGGCCACGTGAACCGCCTCGAACTTGTTTGACAGCTGAGCATATAGCTGGGCAGTTATCGCTTCCCATTCGCGACAGGATACGACATCGCCTAACCCTCGAGCAATGCTGCTTCGTTGGAGGGCGCTGTCAATAGCCAGGGAAGGCAGTCCAAGATTGAAGCACATAGCGAACGAAGCCTCTAGCGATTCGTACGCCGCCTCAATCTGGTTGCACTTCCGTAGGGCTAATCCTGCGCAAAAAAGCAAATTCGCCGTTTTGGTGCTGGGCGTATTTCGGTCAATTGCACCAAGTAGCTGGAAGGCAAGATGCTCTGCCTCATCGAGCGAACCCGAATCGCATTGGTATATCATCCGCAATTCCAGCATGTCTACATCACTGTCCGGCAACAAGGGTGCCGCAGTTGCCGCCCGGAAACACCTCGCCGCCGTTTCTGGATCGCCGGTGTTCCGAGCAACCACCATGCCCCGTCGCGCGGCAGTCATCCGCGTGTGAGGTGACAGCGTGGCCAGCTCTGCGATATTCGCGATGGCTTGGCCGGCGTAGCGACCTAATCCCAGGGTATTAGCATAGTACACGCTCCACAAATACCCCAGCAGCGCCGTCGCCTCGCGCTCACTGAGCCCCGACACCATCCCCGCCAGCGACGCCACGTCCCCCGCCAGCCGCAGGCTCTCCTCGTAGTTCCCCGCTTGCCCCTGTAGCTGCGCCAGGACGCTCCGCACCCCGCTCCACGCCACCACAGCCGGCGCCTGCTCCGCCGCCACCGCCGCCTGTGACAGCACCGGCGCCGGGTTCCCCAGCGCCAGCACCCCCGCCTGCTCCTCCTCCAGCACCGCTCCCCACGCCGGCCACCGCCCAGACAACGCCAGCTGCTCCAGCACCGCCAGCAGCAGCCCCGACGCCCCCGACGCCACGCCATCCGCCCCGCGCCGCGTCCGCCGCAGCTCCGCCAACAGCGCATCCGCAATCGCCCCACGCAACACCGCCGCCCCCGCCGCCGACAGCCGGTCCAGCGCCGCCCGCGCCACCAGGTCGTGCGACGTCACATGGTTGGGCAGCGCCGAGCGAATGCAGTCCGCCTGCGACAACTCCTCCAGCGACGTCAGCAGCGCCGAGGTGGGCACCCCCAGCACCGACACCAGCCGCTCCGTCGTGGCCAGCGCCCCCAGCAGCCCGATCGCCTGCAGCACCATCAGCGACGGTGCCCGCAGCCGGTTCATGCGCGTCTCCAGCAGCCCCGTCAACGTCCGCGGGATCCCTTCCACCTCCCCGGTGTCCGCCCAGTGCTGCACCAGCGCCCGCAGGAACAGCGGATTCCCCTGGCTCACCGCCGCCAGCTGCGCCGGCACGCCACCGCCGCTCCCGACCTCCCCGTCCCCGCCGCGCCCCGTCAGCCCCACCAACGCCCCCGACAACGCCGCCAGCGGCTCACCCGCCAACGGCTCCACCCCCAGCACCGCCAGCCTGGGCGCCAGCGCCACCGCGCGCAGCTGCGCCGGGCTCCGCTCCCGCGACGTGAACAGCAGCAGCAGTCGGCTCGTGGCCGCCGCCCCGGCAAACAGCTGCAACACCTGCCACGACCCCGCGTCCGCCCAGTGCACATCCTCCACCACCACCAGCAACGGCCGCTCCTCGGCGATCGCCGTCACCAGATCCACCAGCGCCTCGCGCGTGGCCGCCTGCTCCACCGCATCAATGGGCCCCCGCTCCCCGCGCCCCTCCGCCGACCCCCGCTCGGGCCACTGCTGCCGCAGCCGCCGCAACCCCTCGGGGGAACACCCCAGCGCCCCGGGGAGCGCCAACAGCTGCTGCACCAGCGTCGACAGCAGCTGGTAGCCGCTGGTCTCGTCCCCCTCGCGGCACGCCAGCCGCAGCTCGCGGAACCCCTCGATGGTGGCCACGCGTCCCAGCTCCTGCACCAGCCGCGTCTTGCCAATCCCCGGCGCCCCGTGCACCAGCGCCGCCGACCCGTCCTGCCACCGCGCCCGCCGCAGTGCCAGCGTCAGCGTCGCCAGCTCGGCGTCCCGCCCCAGAAAAAGCCGGTCGTCGGGGGGCGCCTCGCGCACGCGCGCCGGACGCCCCGCCGGCTCCTGCATGCGACGCCGCAACGCCGCCACCCGCCGCCGCATCTCCTCCGGCAGCTCCCCCACCTCGTCCACGTACCGGTCCAGCAGCCGCAGCGCCTCCGGACGGGCGCCCGCCAGCAGCGTGCACTCCGCCAGCTGCAGCGTGGCCTCCTCGTTCAGCGGGTCCAGCTGCAGCAGCGCGCGTGCCACCGCCTCCGTCCCCCCCCAGTCGCCCCGCTCGCGGCGCTGGCGCAACGCGTCCACCAGCACCCGGCGCGCCTCCGCATGCACCAGCCCCCGCTGCAGCTCCAGCCACTCGGCAAACTCCCCCTCGCCCGCGACCCCCGGGAGGAAGGGGCCAAAGGGCTCCGCCCCCGATAGCACCTGGGCCTCGAACAGCTCCGCCGTGCGGGTGAGCGCGAAGGACGGCAGCAGCTGGTGCGCGTCGAGCGACACCACCTCGCCCCCCACCCCCACGCGCACCCCCATGGCCCGCAGCTTGTACAGCGCCTGGCGCAAGTTGGCGCGCTGCCGGAACGGATCGTGCCCGGGCCACAGCTCGGCCACCAGCCGCTCGCGCGAGACCCCCAGCCCCGGCGCGTGCGCCAGCCGCACCAGCAGCGAAAACAGGATCCCCGACGCCGGGGTGATCTGCGCGGCCCCCACCTGCACCAGCGCCGCCCCCAGCGTGCACAACCGCACACCGGCCCCCTGCTGCGCGGGGGACACGCTCCGGCGGACGGCGTCGTTCGGCGGGGGGACAGTCACAAAGGCTCGGCGGGCACGGTCCAGCGGATACCCCGGTCCCACGGCGGGCGACCGGGGGGGCAGGTGGGCGGGACCAACGGGCAGGCGAAAGGACGGGGCGGTCATGGCCGGCGGGGTGGCGAGGTCCAGCAACGTCCCACCGGCCGATGTGCCGGTGACGCCGCGAGTCATGGCACCGCGGCGTCACCGTATCGTCATTTCCCTTTATGGAATGCCATCAGACCCCCGGGCACCAGCAGCCCAAGGACCCTCCCGGGGGGTCAGCCCGGGAACTCCAGCAGCGAATCGGCTGACACGCCGTCGGCCTCGGCCTGGAAGTTGAGCACCAGGCGGTGGCGGAGCACGCCGCGCGCCACGCTGCGCACATCGTCCAGGTCGGGAATGGCACGTCCGTCCAGGGCGGCGCGCGCCTTGGCGCCCAGCACCAGATACTGCGAAGCGCGCGGCCCCGCCCCCCAGCTGACGTACTGCCGCACACGCGCCGAGGCCCCCGGGTCGTCGGGGCGCGTGGTGCGCGCCAGCTGCACCGCATAGTCCACCAGCGACGGGGGCGCGGGCAGGCGACGCACCAGCTGCTGCATGGCCTGCAGCCGTTCTCCCCCGAGCACCGGGGAGATGACCCCCTCGGTGGCGCCGGTGGTGCTGGTCACGATGGCCACCTCCTCCTCCTTCGAGGGGTACCCCACCGTGAGCTCGAACATGAAGCGGTCCAGCTGCGCCTCGGGGAGGGGGTAGGTCCCCTCCTGCTCGATGGGGTTTTGGGTGGCGAGGACGAAGAAGGGACGGGGAAGCGGATAGGTGCGGCCGGCCACGGTGACGGTGCGTTCCTGCATGGCCTGCAGCAGCGCCGCCTGGGTCTTTGGCGGGGCCCGGTTGATCTCGTCGGCCAGCACCAGGTTGCCGAAGATGGGGCCGGGGGCAAAGCGGAAGGCGCGCTTGCCGGTGGCGGCGTCCTCCTCCATGAGCTCGGTGCCCGTGATGTCGCTGGGCATGAGGTCGGGGGTGAACTGCACGCGCGAGAACTCGAGGGCGAGCGCCTCGGCGACGGTCTGCACG
>JBEIJM010000157.1:0-7394 GCA_040380205.1 Gemmatimonadaceae bacterium | reverse complement strand
GCGCGACGGCCGCCCCTCGCGGTCACCGCCAAACGACGGACGCGACGGCCGCCCTTCGCGGTCGCCGCCAAACGACGGACGCGACGGCCGCCCTTCACGGTCGCCGCCCCCGCGGGTGAAGGGGCGCGACGGGCGCCCCTCGCGATCGCCACCGCGATCCGCGCCCCCACGGAAACCGGGGCGCGCGGGGCGCTCGAACGGCCGCCCCCCCCCGCGGCTCTCGCCACGCCCTTCAAAACGGCCACCGCCACGGCTTTCCCCGCGGCTCTCACGCGGCGCACTCTCGCGGGGCGCCGGCGCGGGCTCGTACGTCGCGGGTGCGGCGGCCGGGGCCGGCGCCAGCACGGGCGGGGCCGCGGCCCGCGCCACCTGCACATCGCGGCGCGCGCTCTCCAGCAGGCGCAGCGCGGCGGCGGCAATTTCCAACGCGTCGTGCGTCTCCAGCAGCGGCGCCAGCAGCGCCAACTCGCTGGCCGTCGCCCCGCCCCCGTTTTGCAGCACGCCCTGCAGCACGCGGCGCAGCTGCGCCGCCTTCCCCTCGGCGGCCGCCTTGCGCGGGGCCGGCGTCCACGCCAGCGCCTCGCCCTGCGTGAGGCGACGGAAGGTGGGGAGCTCGTCGGGGAGCAGCAGCGCCACCGCCTGCGCGGGGCGCGTGGCCAGCGCCTCGGACAGCGCCTCCGCGGTGGCCGGCGCCTCCCAGAACACCAGCAGCGTCACATGCGAGGCCTCGGCCTTCGCCACCACCTGCACGGCACGGCCATCCACCGTCACCCCCACGCGCGCCAGCGCCTCCTGCGCCGCCGCGGCCCCGTCGGGGGAGGGGGCCACCACCACCAGCGACGGCGGGTCCACTTCGTCCAGGAGCATGCGCAGCGTCTCGGCGCGCCCCGAGGCCGAGGTCAGCGCCACATGCGGCACCACCGCCAGCGGTTCCGACACGGCCGGCGCGGGCGCGATGCGCCGCGGGCGCCGCAGCTGCGCATCCACGAAAGCCGTGGTCGCCGCCGTCTCCTCCTCGATGGTCACCGTGCGGACCATGTCATCCGGACAATCGGCCAGCAGCGCCACCAGCGACTCCTCCACGCCGGACGCCAGCACGGTGTCCAGCCCGCACACCACCACGCCCCGCAGCCCTTCCAGCGAGAGCGCCGCGGCCCGCCGCAGCGCCAGCAGCGTCTCCACGGTGCCCGTCACCACCCCCACCGGGGCGGCGAGCACGCGGCGCGCCCGGGCGACGGCCGTGACCGGCACCACGCGGGTGGCCTCGTCGGCCAGCAGGCGGCGCGCCTGTTCGGCCGCCACCAGCGCCTGCTCGGGCGTGGGAGTGATGACCAGGCACGCCGGTGCGGCCACGCCCTGCGCCCCGCGGCTCCGCTCCACGGCCGCGCGCATGGCGGCCATCAGCATCCGCGAATCGGGCGGCCCCTGCAGCACCACGTGCTGGCTGCGCGTGGCGCCCGTTGACGGCGCCCCTTCCTGTTCGTGCTCCCCCACACCCCACCCCTTCGGTTGTTAGTCAGCGTCCAGCCATCGCCCCCCCAGCGCCCGTGTGGCGTCCGGCGGCTGGCGGCGGTTAATTCCGGGAAGACCCGTGAGTCCGGTAGAACCGGCCAGTCCGGAAAGATAGCCCAATCCGGCCGCGATTCCCACTCCGCGGCCGTCGTGCGTGTGCCCGCCCCGTTTTCTTCCCCTTCCGCGCCACCCCCCATGGACTTCCGCCCTTCGGCCAACATCGCCCGCCTCAAGGAATCCGCCACCCTGGCCGTGGCCGCCAAGGCGCGTGCCCTCAAGGCCCAGGGGGTCCAGCTGCTGGACCTGGGGCAGGGGGAGCCCGACTTCGACACGCCGGCCTTCATCCGCGAGGCCGCCGCCGAGGCGCTGAACCGCGGGGCCACCCGCTACACCGCCACCGAGGGGATCCTCCCGCTGCGCGAGGCCATCGCCGCCGATGCCAACCGCCAGTGGGCCGCCGGGGACATCTCCCCGGCCGAGGTGATGGTCTCCAACGGCTCCAAGCAGTCGCTGTACAACGCCTGCGTCTGCTGCTTCGGCCCGGGCGACGAGGTGCTCATTCCCACGCCGTCGTGGACCAGCTACTACGAGATGGTCGAGCTGGCGCGCGCCACCGGGGTGCCGGTGCTGGGCGACCCCGCCAACAGCCTCAAGGTGTCGGCGGCGCAGCTGGCGGCGGCGGCTACGCCGCGCACGAAGGGGCTGATGCTCAACTCCCCCAGCAACCCCACCGGGGCGGTGTACACCCGCGAGGAGCTGGCGGCCATCCTGGCGCTGGCGGCCGAGCGCGGGTGGTGGGTGCTCTCCGACGAGATCTACCAGCGGATCAGCTTTGACGGTCCCGCCCTGTCCGCGCTGGAGGTGGCCCCCGCGCGCGACAACCTCATCGTCATCAACGGCGTGGCCAAGGCGTACGCGATGACGGGGTGGCGGATCGGCTGGACCATCGCCCCCGCGGCGGTCACCAAGGCGATGAACGCCTTCCAGTCGCACACCACCTCCAACGCCGCCGCCGTGTCGCAGCACGCGGCGCTGGCGGCGCTGTCGCGGCGCGAGGAGGCCGACGCCGCGGTGGCGGCCATGGTGGCGGCGTACCATGCGCGGCGCGACGCCGTGCTGGCCGCCCTGCGCCCCTTCCCGTCGGTGCGGGTGGTGCACCCCGCGGGCGCGTTTTACCTGTACGTGCACGTGGGGGGCTTTGCCGGCGCCGCCGACGCCGGCGCGGCGTTTGCCGCGCGGCTGCTGGAGCAGGAGCAGGTGGCGGTGGTCCCCGGCGGGGCATTCCTCACCCCCGACTGGGTCCGCGCCAGCTACGCCACCACCGAGGCCATCGCGGTCGAGGGGGTCACCCGCATCGCCCGCTGCCTCACCGCCGGCTGACCCGCCGGCCCCGTCCCCCGGAACCCCGCATGATCACCACCATCGTCCTCGTTCAGGCCGACCCCAAGGTCATCACCCAGTGCGCCACCACGCTGGCCGGCATCGCCGGCGTGAGCGAGGTGTATTCGGTGTCCGGCGCGTGGGACCTCGTCGCCATCGTGCGCGTCCCCAATCTCGACCAGGTGGCCACCGTGGTCACCGAGGGGTTCGCCCACGTGCCGGGGATCCAGCGCACCCAGACGCTCACCGCCTTCCGCGCCTACAGCCGCACCGACCTCGAACAGGCCTGGTCCATCGGGGTGGAGTAGGCGACGGGGCGTTGCCGGGGGCGCCGCCCTGGCGCGGGGCGCCCCCCGGCTCAGCCGGTGCAGCGCCCCCGGGCGCTCCGCAGCGACTCCACCCACCGGGTGCCGTCGTGGCGCAGCACCAGGAGGTGCAGCGGCACCCGCGCGTCGGCCGCGCCAAAGAACAGCTCCGTCCCGCCGTCGCCGTCGGCGTCGAGATGGCCCAGGAATGCCAGGGCGGGCGGCGCGCCGGGCACCCCCTGCGTGCTGTATTGCCACGCGGCCCGGAAGCCGTAGGCGCCCGGTTCCAGCAGGACCGCCAGGAAGCGCGGGGACAGCGTGAGGCGGTCCGTGCTATCGGGGAGGGGACGCGGATCCTGGTACAGCGCCAGCAACGCCGGCCGCCCCGAGGTGCCGGCGGGGATCACGTGGAGGGCGCGCCGGAACTGGCGCAGCGCCGCCATCCCGATCCCCGCGGACGGGGCCACCAGCGTGGTGAGCGTCTGCAGGGCGTCGTCCACCGCGGCGGCCGACAGCGCGGGCGTGGGCAGGAAGCGCGGCGGGCGCCCGGCCACCAGCAGCTCCACGCCGTCGGGGACCGTCACGTCGGCCCCCGGCAGCAGGAATCGACACCCCGGCAGGGAGTCCAGCGGATCCCCCTCCCACATGCCGCGCCGCGAGGTGATGGCCGGGAGCGGCGTCCCCCCGCGCAGGGGGGTGAACGTCCGTCCGCCGTACAGGTACGCCACGTCGAAGGCGCGCCAGCCGCGCGGGCCCAACCCCAGCACGCCGAAGTCACGCCCCAGGCGCGTCAGGGGGATGGCGCGCGTCGCGCCCTCGCTGCGCACCACCCGGAACAGCATCCCGGGGCCGGTGGCCAGGAAGGTGCTGTCGGTGCGCCACTGCGCCGAGGCGGGATCGTTGGGGGTGGCGGTGGCCCCGCCGTCGGCAGCCAGCTCGCGCACCCGGTCGCACCCCGGGGTCGCGCCCAGCAGCGCAAGGAGGACCGTCCACGTCGACGCACACAGGGGCGCGGCGGCGGGGCGGCGGGGGCGGAGGCGGAAGGGCGCGGGACGCATGAGCTCCCGGAGTGTCGCAGCGGCGCGCGCCGTTGTCCATGCGGGAAATACCCGGCAGGCGGCCATCACCTGTGGCGGGCGGGGCGTTGTGCCGCAGTTGGGGGGGCGCTAGGCTCCCGGCGTGAGCCCCCCCACCGCCGGGACCCCCGCCAGCACCCCCGCCGCGACGCCCTCCTGGCGGGAGCTGCTGCGCGTGGTGCGCCCGTGGTTGGGGGACGGGGCGCACGCCGCGCTGGCCCCGGACGGGCTGCCGCTGGAGGCGCGCCGCGACGGGGATCCCCCGGTGGTGAGCCCCTGCGTCCTGCTGGAACCGTGGGCGCCCCGGGTGGTGCTGCCGGCGCCCGTGTCGGGAGTGCGGGGGTTCCTGGATGGCATCCAGCGCAGCCGCGTGGTGGCCCACCGCGATGGCGTGCCGCTGGTGGTGGCCACGGTGGCCGCCGCCATCCGGCAGCGACCGGCGCGCACGCTGGAAACCTGGGAGGCGCCGCTGGTGGCGCGGTGGCTGCTGCTCTCGCGGCAGGCGCTGGTGGGCGCGAGTGCGGACGGCGCGCACGCGTGGGAGGCGCTGGCGGCCACGGGGGTCCCGCTGCGCGACACCACCGAGGGGGTGGACCCGGAGGCGGTGCCGCTGCACCCGCGGGCGCTGCAGGCCCGCGCGCTGGAGTGCGTGGCGCAGGAGCGGGAGCGGCTGGAGCGGCGCCTGGCCGCCGACTGGTGCCGCCGGCCCCCGGGGTGGCTGTGGGTGGACGGGGGGATCGCCGGCAACCTGGCCATCGATGCCGGCGCCCAGGCGTTTGGCGTGGTCAAGTCGCACACCACGCTGTACGGCGGCGCCGACGACGTGCGGCGGCTGCTGGCGTTGGGGGAGGGGGAGCGCTCGCCGTTGCTGCTGGTGGGCCATCGGCTGCGGCGCGCGGTGGCCAGCTGGTATCTGCGACTGCGTCCGCCGCCGGCGCACGACCCGTTGCACGCGCTGGTGCGGGTGGAGGTGGCGCCGCCGGCGGGGGTGGCCGATCCCGAGGGGGCCTCCCCCGAGGGGATGGCCGCCCTGCAGGCGCTGGCCGACCGGCTGAGCCGCTGGATCCTGGCCGAGCGCGCGCCGCTGGCCCTCCCCGATCCGCGCTGGGATACCTTGACCTACGGGATTCACGCCTGCGAGCGCTACCTGGCGGCGCTGGTGGGTCCCGCCTGACCCGCCCCGACCTCCGCCGATGACCGACGTCGCGCCCTCCGACGCCACCGCCCCGTCGCCTGCCGAGCCGCCGCCGCTCATCGGGCGCGTGGTGGCCACCGAACGGCTCCCCAGCACGCCGCACGCGTTCCACTTCTGGACGCGGCTGGACGCCCCCATCGGCATCGGCACCATCGTGCGCGTGGCGTCGCCCATCCCCGTGGCGGGCGCCCTCACGCAGGTGTACGGCGTGGTCACCGAAGGGCAGGGGTACTCCGACCTGCAGTCGCCGCTGCACGACGTGCTGGCGCAGGACGGCAACCCCGACGCGGCGCGCGCGGCCACCGAGCGCACGGAGATCCGCCTGTACACCGCGCAGGTGCTGCGGCAGCTCCCGGAGGAACCGCTGCAGCCGGTGCCGCTGGGCCCCGTGTACCTGGCCACCGAGCAGGATGTGGCGGTGGCGCTGCGCATGGACGGCTACCTGGCCCCCGGGCGGCGCACCGCCATCCCCGTGGGCGTCTACCGCGCCGGGGGGCTGCAGGTGCCGGTGCACCTCGACGCCGATTTCCTCGTGGGCCCCGAGGCCGCGCACCTGGCCATCTCCGGGGTGTCGGGGCTGGCCACCAAGACCAGCGCCATCCTGTTCCTGCTGCAGTCGCTGTTCGCGCACTTCCCCGCCGCCCGCGGGCGCGTGGCCGCGGTGTGCTTCAACGTGAAGGGCCCCGACCTCTGCTTTCTGGACCAGCCGGGGGTGCTGGAGGAGGCCGATCGCGCGCTGTACGAGCAGCTGGGGGTCCCCGCGGCCCCCTTCCCCGCGGTGCGCTACTTCGCCCCGTACACCGCGCGCGGGGTGACGCTCAACACGCTGCGCACCCACCCCGACCTGGCGGACGCCGTCACCCCCCTCACCTGGGGGCTCCCCGAGGTGCTGCAGTACGCCGAGGTGCTGCTCAGCAAGGAGGACCTGGACGCCAAGGCCGACGCGCTCATCGACTTCATCCGCGAGCGCGTGGTGGGGCGGCGCTTCACCGATCCCCTGCTGGCGCAGGCGCACGAGGTGCAGTCGTTCGCCGACCTGGAGGCGTGGTTCCGCGACGTGCTGCGCGCGCTGGAGGAAGGGGGGCGCGAGCAGTGGCGCACGCACCACGCCGCCACGCTGCGCAAGGTGCGCAACCGCCTGGGAAACCTCTCCACGCGCTGCGCGGGGCTGGTCACCGACGACGGCGCCCTGAGCGATCTCCCCTTCGGCGCCTTCGAGGACCGCGCGGTGTACGTGGTGGATGTGGCGCGCGTGGAGGAGGACGCGCAGGACCTGGTGTTCGCGCGGGTGGTGTCGCGCCTGCGCGAGCACCTGGAGCGGCGCGACCTGGGGGTGGACCACGTGGTGGTGTTCGTGGACGAGCTCAACAAGTACGCCCCCGCCGACGGCCCCGACACGTACGTGCGCAAGATGCTGCTGGACATCGCCGAGCGCGGCCGCTACCTGGGGCTCGTGCTGTTCGGGGCGCAGCAGTTCCGCTCGCAGGTGCATCGGCGCGTGGTGGGGAACGCCGGCACGTCGGTGTTCGGCCGCATGGACGGCGAGGAGCTGGCCACCCCGGGCTATCAGGGGCTCTCGCCGGCGGTCAAGGCGCGGCTGGCCACGCTGGACAAGGGGCAGCTGCTGGTGCGGCACCCGCACTTTGCGCAGCCGGTGTTCGTGCGCTTCCCGCGCCCGGCGGTGATGGCGGGGCGCGAGGGGGTGGAGCGGTTTCCGCCCCCGCCGGAGCCCACCTGGCAGCAGGCGGTCACGCGCGACCTCAGGCGGCTGGACCCGTCCATCGAGCTGGGGTGGGTGACCGAGGTGTCGGCGCTGCACGACGAGGCCGAGGCGCTGTCGGCCCGCAACGCGGTGCTGCGCCAGCGTCCCGACGACGTGCGCGCGGCGTTCCTGCGCGCGCTCGCCCGCCGGGCGCGCCCCGCGGC
>JBEIJM010000156.1:0-7427 GCA_040380205.1 Gemmatimonadaceae bacterium | reverse complement strand
CTCTCCGTGGCCGAGCGGGCCGCGCTGGTGGCGTTCCTGCGCACCCTCACCGACACCGCCTTTCTCACCGACCCGCGCTTTGCCGACCCCTTCCCGGCCGGCGGCGCCCCGTAGTCCCGTCGGGCGCCGCGCCCCGACGCCCGGCACCAGGCCGGGCGCCGGGGCGCGCCCCGTCAGACGTCCAGGTTGCGGACGAAGCGGGCCTTGCTCTCGATGAACAGCCGCCGCGGCTCCACGTCGTCCCCCATCAGCGTCTGGAACGTCTCGTCGGCCAGCACCGCGTCCTCCATCGTCACGCGCATCATCGTGCGCGTCTCGGGGTCCATCGTGGTGCGCCACAGCTGGTCGGGGTTCATCTCCCCCAGCCCCTTGTAGCGCTGGATCATCACCCCGCCCTTCCCCTCGCCGCCGCCGCCCAGCCGCTCGGCGTACCCGTCGCGCTCCCCCTCGCTGTACGCCCAGTACTCCTCCTTCCCCTTCGCCACCCGGTACAGCGGCGGCTGGGCGATGTACAGATACCCCGCCTCGATCAGCTGCGCCATCTGCCGGAAGAAGAACGTCAGCAGCAGCGTGCGGATGTGGGCGCCGTCCACGTCGGCGTCCGTCATGATGATCACCTTGTGGTACCGGGCCTTCCCCAGGTCGAACTCCTCCTTGATCCCGGTCCCCAGCGCCGTGATGATCGTGCGGATCTCCTCGTTGGAGAGCACCTTGTCGAAGCGCGCCTTCTCCACGTTGATGATCTTCCCGCGCAGCGGCAGGATCGCCTGGAAGTCGCGCTTGCGCCCCTGCTTGGCCGAGCCGCCGGCGGAGTCCCCCTCCACCAGGTAGATCTCGCACAGCGACGGGTCCGACAGCGAGCAGTCGGCCAGCTTCCCGGGGAGGAACGCCACGTCCAGCGCGCTCTTCTTCCGCGTCAGGTCGCGCGCCTTGCGCGCCGCCTCGCGCGCCCGCGACGCCGAGATCGCCTTCTCGATGATCGCGTTGGCCGTCCGGGGATGCTCCTCGAGGTACTGCGTGAGCAGCTCGTTCACCACGCTGCGCACCGCCCCCTCCGCCTCGGAGTTCCCCAGCTTGGTCTTCGTCTGCCCCTCGAACTGCGGCTCGCGCACCTTCACCGACAGCACCGCCGTCAGCCCCTCGCGCACGTCGTCCCCCGACAGCCGGATCTCCTTGTCCTTCTTGTTCAGGCTGCTCGACTTCTCGATGTACTTGTTGACCACCGCCGTGAGCGCGCTCTTGAACCCCGTCAGGTGCGTCCCGCCCTCGTGCGTGTTGATGTTGTTCACGAACGAGAACGTCGTGTCCGCGTAGCCGTCGTTGTACTGCAGCGCCACCTCGATCCCGATGTCGTCGCGCGTGGTGTCGATCGACACCACGTCGGGGTGCAGCGGCTTGCGCGAGCGGTTGAGGTGCTGCACGAACTCCCGCAGCCCCCCCTCGGCGTGGAACACCTCCTCCCGCGCGCCGTCCGCCCGCCCCTCCTCCGGGCGCTCGTCCCGCAGCGTGATCTGGATCCCCTTGTTCAGGAACGCCAGCTCCCGCAGCCGGCTCGCCAGCGTCGTCCAGTCGTAGTGCTGCGTCTCCGTGAAGATCGTCGCGTCGGGCTTGAACCACACCTTCGTCCCCGTCTCCCGCGCCGGCACGCTCCGCAGCACCGCCAGCTTCGCCTGCGTGATCCCGCGGGCGAAGTCCATGTAATGCTCCTTCCCCCCGCGCTTGATCCACACCTTGAGCCGGTCGGACAGCGCGTTCACCACCGAGACGCCCACCCCGTGCAGCCCGCCCGACACCTTGTAGGTGTTCTTGTCGAACTTGCCGCCGGCGTGCAGCACCGTCATCGCCAGTTCCACCCCGGGGAGCCCCTCGGTGGGGTGCACGTCCACCGGGATGCCGCGCCCGTCGTCCTCCACCGTGATGGAGTCGTCGGCGTGGATCGTCACCGCCACGCGCTTCGCGTACCCGGCCAGCGCCTCGTCGATGGAGTTGTCCACCACCTCGTACACCAGGTGGTGCAGCCCGCGCGCCGACGTCGACCCGATGTACATCCCGGGACGCATCCGCACCGCCTCCAACCCCTTGAGCACCGTGATGCTCTGCGCGCCGTACTCCCCGTTCCCGCTCTCGGCGCCCTCGTTCCCTGCCGCGCTGCGCTGTGCCATGTCCACTCGTGCCTGACCGTCGTTCCGGATGGGCGGGTCCCGAAGGAGCGGCCCCCGCTGGGGACGCTCCCGCTGGCCCGGAAACACAATCCCGAAAGCTAGCAGGATCCGCGAGGGGAATCAACCGGGGTGCGTCTGGCTAACACTTTGATTCATAACAACTTCCAATTTCCGAACGGCCGCCGTCGCCCCGCCAGCCCACCGGGTGCACCTCCCCCCTACCACGCCACCCAGCGCAGCCGCGCCACCGGCGGACGCGCCGGATCGCCGTTCAACGACCGCAGCAGCTCCGGCTCCAGCAACGACAGCTCCTGCATCCAGGCGTGCGATCGCACCCGCACCACCAGCGTCCCGTCCGCCGACAGCCGCACCGGATCGGTCACCTCCGCGATCTGCGCCCCCACCAGCGCCCCCCACGCCGGGATCACCCCCGCCTGCGCCACCCGCTCGGTGAGCCCCGCCCGCGCCAGCACCGCCGCCAGCACATCCCCCACCGCCGCCGGCCGCCGCTTCTCCCCCTCGCTCCCCCTCACGACACCACCCCCGCGCGCATCGCGCGCCGCTCCAGCCGCGTCCACGCCGCCGGCACATCCTCCGCCCGCGGCACCGCCAGCAGCAGCTGGGCCCCGGCCGTCTCCTCCAGCAGCGCCAGCACCCGCGCCGTCCGCCCCAGGTCCAGCTCCGCGAACGGATCGTCCAGCAGCAGCAGCGGCGGCGCCCCCAGCGCCTCGGTCATCACCGCCAGCTCCACCAGCCGCAGCGCAATCGCCGCGCTGCGCTGCTGCCCGTTGGACCCAAACGTGCGCAGGTCGCGTCCCCCCAGCTGCACCACCAGGTCGTCCCGGTGCGGCCCCACCAGCGTCGTCCCCCGCCGCAGCTCCCCCTCCCGCTGCGCCGCGAAGGCCGCCAGGTAATCCGCCGCGCCGCCGTCATAGCGCATCGTCACCGACGCCCCCTCCCCGATGGCCGCGCACGTCGCCGACAGCCGCTCGGCGTGGCGCGCCACGAACGCCACGCGCGCCGCCGCCAGCACGGCCCCCGCCTCCGCCAGCGCCGGCTCCCACGCCGCCACCTCGGCCGCCAACGTCCCCCGCCCCGCACGCACCCCCTGCCGCAGCAGCGCATTGCGGCGCTCCAGCGCCCCCCGGTAGCGCTGCAGCGCCGCCAGGTAGCCGGGCACCGTGAGCGAGAGCAGCACGTCCAGGTAGCGCCGCCGCTCGCCGGGGCCGCCGGCCACCAGCGCCACGTCCGCCGGGGAAAAGCCCACCGACGGCACCGCCCCCAGCGCCGAGGCCAGGCGCGGCACCTCCACCCCGTCCAGCGTCACCCGCTTCTGCTTCCCCGTCCGCTCGTACCCCACCCCCACCACCTGCGGCACCGTCCCCGCCCCCCGCGTCCCCCGCACATGGAACCCCGCCGCGCCAAAGCGCACCACGTCGGCGTCCCGCGCCCCACGCACCGAGCGCAGCTGCCCCAGGTACGCCACCGCCTCCAGCAGGTTGGTCTTCCCCTGGCCGTTCTCCCCGATCACCACCACCCCGGACGGGGACAGCGGCAGCTCCAGCACGGCCAGGTTGCGGAAATCGCGCACCGCCAAGTGGGCCAGCATGAACAGGTCGGACCCGGGCGCGGTGGCGGGGCGGCGCGGGGCGTCAGCGCCCGCGGAACTGCGGGGCGCGCTTCGCCAGGAACGCCGACGTCCCCTCGCGCATGTCCTCCGTGGCCGAGAGCAGCCCGAACTGGTCCGCCTCGATGGCGCACCCCTCGTCGAGCGGCACCTCCAGCCCGCGGTGCACCAGCGCCAGGCACCCGGCCAGCGCCAGCGGCCCGTTGGCCAGCATGGTGCGCAGCAGCGCGGTGGCGGTGTCCAGCAGCTGCGCCGCCGGCACCAGCACGTCCACCAGCCCGATGCGGTGCGCCTCGGCGGCGTCGATGATCTCCCCGGTGAGGAGCAGCTTCAGCGCCGCCCCGCGCCCCACCAGCCGCGGCAGTCGCTGCGACCCGCCAAATCCGGGAACCAGCCCCAGCTTCACCTCGGGCTGCCCCAGCCGGGCGGCCTCGCTGGCCACGCGCACATGGCACGCCATGGCCAGCTCGCATCCGCCCCCCAGCGCGAAGCCGTTGAGCACCGCGATCACCGGCTTGGGGCTGGCCTCGAAGCGGCGGAACACCAGCTGCCCGGCCCGCGCCCGGCGCTGCGCCTCGGCCGGCGCCTGCCCCTGCAGCTCGCTGATGTCCGCCCCCGCCACGAAGGCGCGCCCCGCCCCGGTCAGCAGGATCCCGCCCACGTCCTCCCGCGCCACCAGGGCGTCGATCGCCATCCCCAGCTCGGTGATGGTGGCGTCGTTCAGCGCGTTGAGCTTGTCCGGGCGGTTGACGGTGAGGGTGGCGATCCGGTCGGCCACGTCGACGGTGAGGAACTGGTAGGTCATGGCAGGCGAAGGGAGGACGGGGAAACGGACGCCTCACGCGGGCGGCGGCGCGCGGGCCGACCACCGCCCCGCGCCATGCGGCGCAATCTACCACCCTGCCGAGGGGGGCCACGGCGGTGCTACGTTTGCGCCGTGCCTCCCCACCCCGCCGTTGGCTGGTCCCCCGACCAGCGCGCCCTGCGCATCCTGGACCAGCGGCACCTCCCCGGTGCCGAGGTGGTGCGCGACCTGGTGGCGGTGGAGGACATCATCGATGCCATCCGCACGCTGGCGGTGCGGGGGGCCCCGGCCATCGGGGTGGCCGCCGCCATCGGCCTGGTGGTGGCGATGGACGCGGCCGCCGCGGCAGACCCCGCCGCGCCGCCGGTCCCCTTGGTGGCGGCTTTGGGAGAGCGCCTGGCCGCCGCGCGTCCCACCGCCGTGAACCTGCGCTGGGCCGTGGACCGGCTGCAGGCCGTGGCGCGCGCCCTCCCGCCGGAGGCATCGGGGGAGGCGGTGCGGGCTGCGCTGCGCGCGGAGGCCGAGGCGATCCGCGCCGCCGACGTGGCGATGGGGGAGGCCATCGGCGCCCACGGCCTGGGGCTGCTCCCCGACGGCGCCCGCGTGCTCACGCACTGCAACGCCGGCGCGCTGGCCACCGCCGGTGCCGGCACGGCGCTGGCCCCGGTGTACGCGGCGCACGCGCTGGGACGCGCGCTGCACGTGTACGCCACCGAGACCCGCCCGCTGCGGCAGGGGGCGCGGCTCACCGCCTGGGAGCTGGCCCGCGCCGGCATCCCGGTTACCGTCCTCCCCGACGGCGCGGTGGCGGCGCTGCTGGCCGGCGGCGCGGTGGATGTGGTGCTGGTGGGGGCCGATCGCATCGCGGCCAACGGCGACGTGGCCAACAAGGTGGGCACGCTGGCGGTGGCGCTCGCGGCGCAGGCGGCCGCCGTCCCCTTCATCGTCGTCGCCCCCACCAGCACCATCGATCCCGCCACGCCGGACGGCGCGGCCATCGTCATCGAACACCGCGCGGCCGACGAGCTGGCGCCGCTCCCCGAGGGGGTGGCCGTCTGGAACCCCGCCTTCGACGTCACGCCGCGCGCGCTGGTCACGGCCTACCTCACCGATCGCGGCTTCGTGTTGCCCCCCTTCCTCGCCTGACGCCTGCCGTCCCTTCCACCACGAGTGTGCGCGCATGACCGCCGTCCTTGCCATCGATCAGGGGACCACCGGCACCACCTGCCTCGTCATCGGGCGCGACGGCGCCGTGCTGGGGCGCGCCTACCGCGAGCTCACGCAGCACTACCCGCGTCCGGGGTGGGTGGAGCATGACCCGCACGAGCTGCTGGCCGGCGTGCTGGACGCGGCGCGCGAGGCGATTGCGGCATCCGGGACGACGCCGGTGGCGGTGGGGATCACCAACCAGCGCGAGACGGTCGTGCTGTGGGACCGCCGCACGGGGGAGGCGGTGCACCGCGCCATCGTCTGGCAGGACCGGCGCACGGCCGAGCGGTGCGCCACCCTGGCGGGGGACGCGGCGTGGATCCGCCAGCGGACCGGGTTGGTGACCGACCCGTACTTCAGCGGCACCAAGCTGGAGTGGCTGCTGGACCTGCCGGGGATACGGGAGCGGGCGGAGCGGGGGGAGCTGGCGGCGGGGACGATCGACAGCTGGCTGGTGTGGCACCTGACCGGCGGCGCGGTGCATGTCACCGACCACACCAACGCCTCGCGCACCATGCTGTACGACCTGGAGGCGCGGGGGTGGAGCGCCGAGCTGTGCGCGCGGCTGCGAGTGCCGATGGGGGTGCTCCCCGCGGTGGTCCCCTCCAGCGGCGTGGTGGGGACCACGGTCCCCGAGGCGCTGGGGGTGGCGCTTCCCATCGCCGGCATCGCCGGCGACCAGCAGGCCGCGCTGTTCGGACAGGGCGGGTGGGCGCCGGGTGGCGGGAAGAACACCTATGGGACCGGGGCCTTCCTGCTGCTCAACACGGGGGCGCACCGCCCCGGGGCGGGGGAGGGGCTGCTCACCACCATCGCCTGCGACGACCGCGGCGCCCCGGTGTACGCGCTGGAGGCGTCCATCTTCATCGCCGGCGCCGCGGTGCAGTGGCTGCGCGACGGGCTGGGGGTGCTGGCCCACGCGGCGGAGTCGGAGGCGCTGGCGCGGGCGCTGCCGTGGAACGACGGCGTGTACTTCGTGCCCGCGCTGGTGGGGCTCGGGGCCCCCGACTGGGAGCCCAACGCCCGCGGGACCATCGTGGGACTCACGCGCGGCACCACGCGCGCGCACCTGGTGCGCGCGGCGCTGGAGGCGATGGCCTACGCCACGCGGGACGTGCTGGGGGCGATGCGCGCCCAGGGGGGCGTCCCCTTCGATCGCCTGCGCGTGGACGGCGGGGCCAGCGCGAACGACTGGCTGATGCAGTTCCAGGCCGACGTGCTGGGGGTGCCGGTGGAGCGGCCGGGGATGGTGGAGACGACCGCGCTGGGGGCGGCGGGGCTGGCGGGGCTGGCGGTGGGGGTGTGGCCATCGGCCTCGGCGTTCCTGTCGTCCCAGGAGACGCGGACGTTCGTCCCGGCGGGCGAGCGGTCGGTCATTGATCCGGCCTATCGGGGGTGGCGGCGGGCGGTGCGCGCCGCACTGGCCTGGGCGCGAGATGACGAGGACGCCCTCCCCTGAATGCCCGGCGCGGGGTAGATTTCACCGAGTAACCTCCTCGGAATCGCCACGGACCAGGACGGCTTCCCGTGAAAGCTCGCACCAAGTTCCTGTTTGGCGGCCTCCTCGTGCTGGGGACGGCCGGGTACCTCATGGCCAGTTCCATCGAGGACACCGCCACGTACT
>JBEIJM010000155.1:0-7580 GCA_040380205.1 Gemmatimonadaceae bacterium | reverse complement strand
GAGTCCGATGACAGCGCGCTGGAGGCCGCCCCCGCCCGCGCCGTATCGGTGGGTGAGCGCCTCGACCTGGAGGGCGCCATCGCGGGCCTTCCCGCCGGCGCGCGGCGGGTGTTCGTCCTGCACGACGTGGAAGGCTACACGCATGAGGAGATCGGCGTCCTCCTCGGCATCACATCCGGCGGCAGCAAGGCGCAACTGCACCGCGCCCGCCTGCTGCTGCGCAAGGCCCTGACCCGATGAGCACCCCACCGAACGCTCCCCCCATGACGTGCGCGCGCTTCGAGGCGCTGCTGGGCGACCTGATGGAGGAGGCGCTGGACGCGTCCACTCGCGAGGCGTGCGGGCGCCATCGTGCCACGTGCGCCGCGTGCGCCGCGCTGCTGGCCGACCTGGACACCATACGGGAGGCGGCGGCGCTGCTCCCTGCGACGGCGCCGAGCCGCGACCTGTGGGAGGGCATCGCCGCTCGGCTCGACACGCCGGTGCATTCCATTGACGCTGGCCGTCCCGCGGCAAGGCCGCCGCTCCCGTGGCGCCGTCTGGCCGTGGCTGCCGTGGTCCTGGTGACCGTGAGCGTGGGCGCGACCTGGTCGGTGGCCCGTCGGGAGCGCCCGGCGGGCCGCGCCCCCGCACGGCTGGCCGTCAGTCAGACCGCGAGCGTGGGGCTGGACTCGCTGTACGGCCGCGAGATCGCGCGGTTGCACCAGGCGGCCGAGGGGTCGCTGGGGCAGCTGGACAGCGCGACGGCCGCCGTGGTGCGCCGCAACCTCGTCATCATCGACCAGGCCATCCGCGAAAGCCGGGCGGCGCTGGCCGCCGATCCCGGCAGCCCCTACCTGCAGGAGCAGCTGGACCGCGCCTACGGGCGCAAGGTCGGCCTGCTCCGTCGTCTCACCCTGCTGTGAGCCTTGCGCCCATGATCTCCTGCCTGCCAGCCGCCGCCGTCTCGGCCGTGCCTCGTTCCCTGCTGCGGTGCGCAGCCCTCGCGCTGGGCGCCTTCCCCATGGCCGCCGCCGGCGCACAGGGGCGCGACACCACGCTGGCGCTGGAGCGCGGGGCCACCGTGGAGGTCACCGGGGGTTCCAGCAACATCGTGGTCACTACCGGTGGCGATCGCCAGGTGCGTGTGCGCGGGAGTGACGAGGCCCGGGTGTCGTTGCGCGCCAGCGGCCGTTCGGTGCTGGTGAACGCCGCCGGCCGCCGCACCGGCGCGGAGGTGGCGCTGGTGGTGCCACGCGGGACCACGCTGCTGCTGCGCACCCAGTCGGGGGATGTGTCCGTGGTGGGGACGGGCGCCGACGTGGAGGCCGAGACCTTCTCCGGGGACGTGCGGGTGGAAGAGGCGGCGCGCGTGCGGGTGGAGACCGTGTCGGGGGATGTGACCGTGCGCGGCGTGCGCGAGGGGGCGCGGGTGGAGGTCACCAGCGGCGACGTGCGGGTGGACGACCTGGAGGGCGACCTGGAGGTGCGCGCCACGTCGGGGAGCGTGATGCTGCGCGGCGTGGCCTCGCGTCGCGTGGCGGTGCAGGTGGTGAGCGGCGACGTGGAGTGGACCGGGGCGCTGGCAGACGACGGCCGCTACGAGTTTGGCGCGCACTCCGGCGGCGTGCGCCTGGCGCTGCCGCGTGGCGCGCACGCCGCGCTGCTGGTGCGCACCTTCAGCGGCGAGGTCGACGCGGGCCCGTTTCCGCTCACGCTGCTCCCCGAGGCCGCCCCCCGCCCCCGCGACCGCGAGGAGCAGCGCGAGCAGGCCGAAGCGCGCGAGAAGCTGGCCGCCCTGCGTGATTCGCTGCGGCGCTATGCCAGCGACTCGCTCCGTCGTGCGCGCGAGCGTGTGCGCTCGGATGAGCGCGGCACGAGCGGGTGGGAGCGGGACTTCGAGCGCTCGGTGGAGGGGTTGGTGGAGGGGGTCATGCGCGGCGTGGCCACCGGGATGGAGTCCGTGCTGGGGGCGGCGGACCAGCTGGTGGAACGCGGCCGCGGGCAGCGGTATACGCTGGGGCGCGGCGAGGGCCCGCGCGTGACGCTCTCCAGCTTCAGCGGCACCATCCGGTTGCGCGCACTGGAGGGCGCCGCCCCGCGGCGCGAGTGATGCACCCACACGTGACGGTCAGCGGTTTCCCCTCTTTCCCGGATGGTCCCATGCGCCCGCCCCGCCTGTTCACGGCCACCCTGCTGCTTGCCGCCTCCGCGCCTCTGGGCGCCCAGCAGCGCGACCCCGACGCCTTCCGCCAGGACACGCCGCTGGCGGCCGGGCGCACGGTGCACCTCCACAACGTGAACGGCGGCATCAGCGCCGCGCGCGCGGGCGGCGACCGCGTGGAGGTGCGCGCGGAGAAGCAGTGGCGGCGCGGCGACCCGGCCAGCGTGCGCATCGAGCAGCGCACCGCCGCCAACGGCGACCTGGTGGTGTGCGTGCTGTGGTACGAGGCCGAGTGCACCGACCGCGGCATTCGCGGCGGGCGGACCCGCTGGAACAACCGCGATGACGTGTCCGTGGCCGTGACGGTGCGCGTCCCCGACGGGGTGCACCTGGACCTGCACACCGTGAATGGCGGCGTCACCGCCGAGGGGGTTGCCGGGATGGTGGACGCGGAGACCGTGAACGGGAGCATCACCGCGCGGAGCACCGGCGGCCCCGTGCGTGCCGAGACGGTGAACGGCAGCATCCGCGCCACCCTGGGGGCGCTGGGGCGCGACGATCTCCGCTACAAGGCGGTCAACGGCAGCATCACGTTGGAGCTGCCGGCCGACGCCAACGCCGCGCTGGTGCTGGAGACGGTGAACGGCAGCGTGTCCACCGACTTTCCGGTGACGGTGCAGGGGCGGCTGTCACGCAAGTCGCTGCGCGGCACCGTGGGGAGCGGCGGCCGGCGGATCGAGGCCAGCACCGTGAACGGCAGCATCACCCTGCGGCGCCCGGGGTGATCCCGGGGCGCCCGGTCGCGGCCCTAGAGCGTCAGCGCGACCGACAGCACCGCCAGCAGCCCCGTCCGGCTCCCGCCGGGGCGTCCCGCCCTCGGCCACAGCGCCTCCCCGGAGCGAAAGGCGCGCACCTCGGTGCGCCAGAGCACCCGGGGCTCGGGGGACACGTCGAGCCCCAGCGAGGCGCCGGTGGTCCGGAAGCCGCCCGGCGTGCCGGTGGACACGAGCACCTGCCGCCCGTCGAAGAGATGCTCCGCGCGTCCGACCGCCTTCACGCCGGGCGTGAGGGACCGCCGCACGATCAGCGTCGAGCCCGTCCAGCGGTCGGTGCCCCCCCCGGGGCGCCGCTGCCGGCCCACGTCGACCACCCCCGACAGCTCCCATCCCGGGGGGGTCCACCGCCCCAGGAATTGCGACAGCACGCGCACCCGTGACGGCAGCGAATCCGGCTGCTCGTTTCCCATGAACGTCGTCCATCCGAGCAGGACCGTCGGTCGGGGCGTCCAGTCGATGCGGGTGCCGACCGCCTTGTCCGCATTCGTCTCCGAGACGTTCTGCCACCCGTTCATCACGTGCAGCTGCGCCGTCACCGTGGGTGCCGCCTGCCACGTGAGCTTGGCGCCGCTCAGGTAGTACGGGGTGTAATCGGCGATCAGCGAGCGGGTGTAGGTGGGGTTGTCGCGCGAGACCCACCCCTCCAGCCCGACATAGGAAAAGTAGATCCCGCCGTCCCACCACAGCCGCGGGTGGAGGCGGAGGCCCACCGTCGCCTCCTGGATGTTGCGCGAGAGCACGCCTCCGGAGACGGCGCCCACCTGCGGCTCGGCGAAATAATTGCTCTGCACCGAGGTCCCCGCCTGGAGGGCGAGTCGGCCGCGCACGCGCGTGCCGGTGAGTGCCGCCTCGACGAAGGCGAGGTTGATGTTGAACTCGTTGTGGCGGGCCGGCTGCGTGGTGAAGGCGCGGTCCAGCGCGCGCGGGCGCCCCGCGTCCCACGCATAGTAGCCGTCGACGAAGGCGCCGAACGCCACCCGGGTCGGGATCGTATCGCGCTGCGCGCTGTCGGGCGGGGTCGCGCCCGCGCCGGACGCCTGCAGCGCGGCCACCAGGACGAACGGGATCATGGCCTCACGGCACCCGGTACAGCCAGCTGGCCTTCACGAAGAAGCCGTCGCCGGTGCGGTTCATGTCCTGGAACCGGAACGCGAACGCCTCGTTCAGGCTGGCTCCGTACCCCAGGTACACCACCTTCCCCGGGCTCGGGAAGTAGGAGAAGAGCCAGTCCGCCCGGATGGCGTTGGTCTGGCTGCGCGTGGAGCGCGTGTACCCGCCGCTGCTGCTGCGCAGCAGGATGGGGAGCTCGGTGCGCGGGTCGCGGTAGGCGTCGCGCAGGCGCGATTCGTACTGCCCGACGAAGCGGAAGAAGATGGCGCGGTTGAGCTGGAACTCGGTGCGCAGGCGGGGGATGTTGGTGCGGAGGATCGCCGAGTTGTCACGCGCGCGCCGGAACTCCTGGTGGAGCATGATCGCGCTGATGCGCAGCCGCGGCGTGGGGCGCAGGTCCAGCGTGGCGTTCACGTCCACGCGCCGGGCCTGCGCCGTCTCGAAGAACTCGGCGTCGCGGCCGACGGTGGTGCTGATGGAGCCGCCGAACTTGCCGAACTGCGGGGTGGTGAGGCGCAGCTGCAGCTGCCGCGCCGGGACGGGCGTCCCCACCGCGAAGGGGAGGGTGTCCGTGCGGCCGGCCCGCGGCGTGGCCACGAAGTAGGTGGTGTACCGCTCCGGCTGGAAGGCGAAGCGCTCCACCGACGGGGTGACGCCCACCCCCCAGCCGCCGCGGAGCTGCAGGCTGGTGGAGAGCGACAGCCGCCGCTCGAGCGCCGCGTCCCCCGCGAAGAAGCCGCGGTAGGTCCACGTGCCCTGGCCGCTGAGGAAGATCATGGCCTGCTCCACGGGGGCGCCGCGGCGGCCGAACCAGGTGTAGCGCTGGTTGAGCTGCGGCTGCACGTAGTCCAGCCGTGGCACGAAGCCGGCCCGCGAATCGAAGGCGGCCGACACCCCCTCCAGGGTGTTGCGGAAGCCGTAGGAGCGCCCGGAGCGGTCGAAGCTGAACTCCCAGATGTCGCCGCGGGTGGGGGTGGCCGCGGTGCGCGAGCGGCTGGTGGCCACCTGGTACGCCGCCGTGTAGACGTTGCGCATCAGGAACCGCCCGTCGGCGTTGAGCACCGTGTTGTAGTCGCCCCCCTCGCGCCGGTCGGTGACGGTGAAGCCGATGTTGTTCTGCGCCCCCAGGTCGCGCCGCAGCCGCGCGATGTTGAACACGGGGTTGTCGCGCCCGGTGGCCGAATACGTCGCGTTGTCGATGGCCGACAGCACCCCCAGGTCGAAGCGCGACACCTTGCCGGTGGCCTTGGCGGCCGCGCGCGGCTGGATGATGCGCCGCGTGTACACCAGCTGGTTGGGGGTGTCGATCTGCTCGTTCCCCTCCACGAAGAAGGGGCGGAGCTCGGGGAAGAAGAGCGCGAAGCGCACGTCCCCGGGGATCTGCCCCACGTCGGCCTCCACCTGCGAGAAGTCGGGGTTGATGGTGGCGTTGAGGGTGAGGTTGGGGGTCACCCCCCAGCGGATGTCGCCGCCGTACTGCGGCTTGGCCGCGTACCCCCACGCGCCGTCCGGGGAGGCGGTGCCGGCGACCGAGGTGGTCACCACCGGGGTGAGGTCCAGCACAAGCCCGCGCCGCAGGTCGCGGATCCCCTCCAGCCGCCCCGACTGGATGAGGAAGGAGGCCTGCCCGCGGTTGGTGCGGGTCCACGTGTCCTGGTAGTTGTTGCGCTGGGTGTTGCGGATGACGTTGAGCCCCCACTGCATCGTGCGCCCCACCCGGTAGCGGATGCTCTTGTAGGGGACCCGCACCTCCACCTGGTAGCCCCACGCGGTGATCTGCCCGCGGGATTGCCAGATCATGTCCTGGTTGAGGTCGGCGTTCCCCAGGTTGGCGCGGGAGAAGCCGCCCCCCATGCCCCCCCCCATCCCGCCGCCGCGCCCGCCCCGGCCGCCCCCGCCGCCGCCTTCGGTGCGGATGCCGTCGCTCTGCACCCCCAGCGGGTTGACGGCGAACACGAACGCCTGGCGGCGGTCGTTGAAGGTGTCCAGGATGAACTGGACGTGGTCGTCGTTCTGGATGCGGTCGCGGTCGGCCAGGGTGCCGCGCACCGTGCCGGCGGGGGCGTAGGCGCGCACCGCGAAGTAGATGGCCTCCGGGCCGTACCACACGAGTGCCACGGTGGAGTCCAGCGCGGGGCGCCCGTCGGAGGGGTTGAACTGCGAGAACCCGGTGAGCCGCGCGGCACCCGCCCATTGGGGCTCGTCCAGCGCACCGTCCACGGTGATGGGCGTCTCGAAGCGCGGGAGGCGCACGGCGGTGTTGTCGTCGCGCCCGCTGTACACCAGCGGCGCGGCGGAGTCCGCGGCCGGCCGGCTGGCGCCCGGCGCGCCCGGCAGGTCGGTCAGCTGCGCCTGCTGGACCGCGAACGCGGCCAGGAAGGCGAACGACAGCGTCAAGACTGCCCCTGCCGGCAACAGGGCGCCATCGCGCGCACGATCACCGCGCCCGCCACTTGGCCAGCAGCTCCCGCTCCCGCTCGGCGGTGAAGCCGGTCTTGATGGCCGCCTGCCGCTCGGCCGGCAGCGTGCGGAACCAGGCCAGCGTGTCGCGCGCCGTCTCGCCGATGGGGCGCACGGAGAGCCCCGCCGCCAGCTCGGGGGCAATGTCGAAGCGCGCGAAGCCCGCCGTGCGCCCGCGCATCACCTGGAACATGGGGAGCTCGCGCCCATAGGGGTTGGCGCCGTTGGCGCGCAGGAAGTCGGCGTCCACCCAGGTGTAGCTCCCCGTGCCGCCCACCGTCTTGTGGATCTGCTCCACCACCGCGCGGAAGGGCTGTCCCCCCTGCGGCCCCACGCCGTTGAAGATGCCGTACGTACGGTCTTCGGCCAGGCGGATGCAGAAGTTGGCCAGGTCGCGCACGTCGATCACCTGCACGTGGTCGCTGCCGTCCCCCGGCACCAGCACGTCGCCGCCGCGCGCGATGCGCACGGGCCAGTACGTGAAGCGATCAGTGTCGTCCTCGGGGCCCACGATGAGTCCGGGGCGCACGATGGTGACCCGCCCAGGCATCGCCGCCAGCGCCTCCTTCTCGGCGTACGCCTTGGCGTGGCCGTAGGGGAGCGGTGCGCCCGCGGCAATGGGGCTGTTCTCCAGCGTGAGCACCGGCGCGTCCTTGGTCATGGGGACGCGGCTCAGGTCCTGGTACACCGAGCGCGTGGAGATGAACAGGTACTGGTCCACCTGGTCGCGCAGCACCCCGGCGGAGTTCTTCACCCACTCGGGGGCGCTGGCCAGCGATGCGGACTCGTCGATGACCACGTCCCAGCGGCGCCCCTTGAGCATGGAGAGGTCCCCCGCGCGGTCGCCGGCGAGCTCTTCCACGTCCTTGCCGAACAGCCCCGGGGCGGAGCGCCCGCGGTTGAAGATGGTGACCTGGTGGCCGCGCTCGAGGGCGCGGCGCACGTCGTACGGCCCCACGAAGCCGGTGCCCCCCAGGATGAGGATCTTCTTGGGGGCGACGGGGCGGAGCGCCAGCAGGTTGCGCGGCGCG
>JBEIJM010000154.1:0-7628 GCA_040380205.1 Gemmatimonadaceae bacterium | reverse complement strand
GTCATGGTGGTCATCACGCCTGTCGCCGCGGGCGAAGTGCGCAAGTTCATGGAAGCCGAAGGCGTGACGCCCGAGCAGGGCGGTCTGCGCGTGTCGGTCATGCCCGGCGGGTGCAGCGGCTTCAAGTACGGCCTCGTGATCGAGGACAAGGCGGCCGATGACGACCTCACCCTGGAGCTGGCGGGGATCAAGGTGTTCGTCGACCCCTTCTCGGCGCAGTACCTGAGCGGCACCACCATCGACTACGTGTCCTCGATGCAGGGGTCCGGCTTCACCTTCAAGAACCCGAACGCCACCGGCGGCTGCGGCTGCGGCAGTTCGTTCTCCGCCTGATCGCCCCGTCCCGTGTCCATGCCCCCCGTGCCATCGGCGGGCGATGACGCCCAGGCCCGCCGCTCCCCGAGTGGCGGGCCTGTTGTCATCGCCCCCTCCCCCGCCCTGACCGCGCGCGAGCGGATCCCCACCCACGTCGTGGCCGACCATGAGGCGCTCGCGCGGGCCGTGGCCGGCCGCATGGCCGCCCTCATCCGGCAACGCGCCGCCGAGGGACGGCCCGCGGTGCTGGGGCTGGCCACCGGCTCCACCCCCATCGGGGTGTACCGCGAGCTGATCCGCCTGCACCGCGAGGAGGGGTTGAGCTTCCGCGGGGTGGTCTCGTTCAACCTGGACGAGTACTACCCCATGGCCCCCGACAGCATCCACTCGTACCACCGGTTCATGTGGGAGAATCTCTTCTCGCACGTGGACATCGACCGCGCCAACGTGCACATCCCCGACGGGAGCGTGCCGCGCGACGGGGTGGAGGCGCACTGCGCCGCGTACGAGGCGGCGATCGCCGCCGCCGGGGGGATCGACTTCCAGCTGCTGGGGATCGGCAAGACGGGGCACATCGGTTTCAACGAGCCGGGCTCCGGGGAGGAGAGCGTCACGCGGCTGGTGCACCTGGACGCGATCACCCGGCGCGACGCGGCGGCCGACTTCTTCGGCGAGGAGAACGTCCCGCGCGAGGCGCTGACCATGGGGATCGCGTCGATCACCGCCGCGCGCGAGATCGCCATCCTGGCCACCGGCGAGCACAAGGCGGCGATCGTGCGGCGGGCGGTGGAGGGAGGCGTGGACCGCGCGGTGGCGGCCACGTTCCTGCAGCGCCATCCGCGCACCACGTTCTACGTGGACGAGGCCGCCGCCGCGGAGCTGACGCGCGTGGCCACGCCGTGGCTGCTGACCGAGGTGGCGTGGGACGAGGGGACGACCGTGCGGGCGGTGACCTGGCTGGCACAGCAGGTCGGCAAGGCGATCCTCAAGCTGACCGAGCGCGACTACGCCGAGCATGCGCTGTCGTCGCTGGTGGTGCGCCACGGGTCGCCGGGGGCGGTGAACGGGCTGGTGTTCAACGTGCTGGGCGCCAAGATCCGCGGGAAGAGCAAGCTGCCGCGCGGCCGGCGGGTGCTCTGCTTCTCGCCCCACCCCGACGATGACGTGATCTCGATGGGCGGGATCCTGGCCAAGCTGGTCCAGAACGACAACGACGTGGTCGTGGCGTACATGACCAGCGGCAACATCGCGGTGTTCGACCACGACGTGCGCCGGTACGTGGATTTCCTGGTGCGCCTGGAGGAGGAGCGGCTGGGGGACGCGGCGGCGGTGCGCGCCCTGGCGCAGGCGGTGCGCGGGTTCCTGGCGGCCAAGCGCCCCGGGCAGGTGGACAGCCCCGAGGTGCAGGACATCAAGCGGCTGGTGCGCGAGGCGGAGGCCGTGAGCGGCATCGAGGTGATGGGGCTGGGGCGCGAACACGCCCGCTTCCTCAACCTCCCCTTCTACCAGACGGGGAAGGTGAAGAAGGACCCCATCGGGCCGGACGATGTGGCGCTGGTGGCCGAGCTGCTGCGCCGCGAGCGCCCCGACCTGGTGTTCGTGGCCGGCGACCTGTCGGATCCGCACGGGACGCACCGGCTGTGCAAGGATGCCATCGACCAGGCGCTGGCGGCGGTGTACGGCGCCGCGGACGCCCTGCCGCGCCCGGAGGTGTGGCTGTACCGCGGCGCGTGGCAGGAGTGGCCCGTGACGGAAGCCACGGTGCTGGTGCCGCTCTCGCAGGAGGAGCTGACGCTCAAGATCCAGGCGATCTTCAAGCACCAGTCGCAGAAGGACTCGGCCCCCTTCCCCGGCCAGGACGAGCGGGAGTTCTGGCAGCGGGTGGAGCAGCGCAACAAGGGGACGGCCGCGCAGCTGGACCGGCTCGGCCTGGCCGAGTACTTCGCGATGGAAGCCTATGTCGTGGACTAGGCCGGGCATGCCCGTGAGCGGCGAGGACGGCGCATGAGCAACGGGTTCACGCTGCTCGATTGGGCGGTGCTGGTCGCCTACCTGGTCGGGACCACCGCCCTCGGTATCTGGCTCGGACGCGACCAGAAGGATGCGCGCGACTATTTCGTGGCGAGCCAGCGCATCCCGTGGTGGGCGATCCTCTTCTCCGTGGTGGCCACCGAGACGAGCGCCCTCACCTTCATCTCGATTCCCGGGCTGGCGTACGTCGGCAACCTGTCGTTCCTGCAGGTCGCGGCAGGGTACGTTCTGGGTCGCATCGTGGTGTCCTACACGTTGCTGCCGCGCTACTACCAGGGGGAACTGGTGACGGCGTACGCCCTGCTCGAGCGGCGCTTCGGCCTGAGCACGCGGCGCTTCGCGTCAATCGTCTTCATGGTCACGCGCGCCTTCGGCGACTCGGTGCGCGTGTTCGCGACGGCCATTCCCGTGGGGCTCATCATCGGGCCGGTGGTGCCTGCCGAATACGTGGGCCCGCTGTCGATCCTGATCCTGGGCGCCTTCACCGTGCTGTACACCTACCACGGCGGCATGCGGGCGGTGGTGTGGACGGACGTGGTGCAGACCGGGGTGTACCTCGTGGGCGGCCTCGCGGCCATGTGGCTGATTGGCCAGGGGGTGGAAGGCGGCTGGCCCGCGATCCTGTCCGGTGCGGATGCCCGCGGGAAGCTGCAGGTGATCGACATGTACACGGGGATCGACCGCCCGCACACGCTGTGGGCGGGGCTCATCGGCGGCGCCTTCCTGAGCATGGCCTCGCACGGGGCCGACCAACTCATCGTGCAGCGGCTGATGGCCTCCGGGAGCCTCTCCGACGCGCGCAAGTCCCTGATCGGCAGCGGCGTGGTGGTCCTGGCGCAGTTCACGATGTTCCTGCTGATCGGGATCGGGCTGTTCGCGTTCTATGCGGGACAGGCGTTCCCGCGTCCCGATGCGATCTTCCCCCGATTCATCGTCGACGTGATGCCCCCGGGGCTCACGGGGCTGGTGATCGCGGCGATCCTCGCGGCCGCGATGAGCACGGTGAGCGGGGCGCTCAACTCCCTCGCGGCCGCCACGCTGCATGACCTCTACCTGCCCCTGACGGGTCGGCGGCCGGAGGACCCCGGCCTGCTGCGGGTGAGCAAGCGGTTCACGCTGGGGTGGGCGGCGATCCTGATCGGCGGTGCGATGCTGTACCGGAACGAGGGCACGCCCGTGGTGACGATCGCCCTGTCGATCGCCTCGTTCACCTATGGCGGGCTGCTCGGTGCGTTCTTTCTGGCCATGCAGGTTCCGCGCGCCATCCAGCGGGACGCGATCACCGGCATGGCGGTGGGGATCACGATCATGAGCGTCGTGGTGTTCGCCAAGGCGCTGAGCGGGTGGTTTCCCGCCGTCGCGCCCGCGCTTGCGCCGCTGACGGCGATCGCGTGGCCCTGGTACGTGCTCATCGGCACCACGCTTACGTTTGTCACGGGCGTCCTCTCCTCGCTCACCCATCCGGCGCCGGCGTGGGCGCCGTCCACTCCTGCTCGCCGTACATGACTGCCGGACCCTTGGACCCGATGCCGCTGCTGGTGGGCGTGGATGGTGGTGGCACCCGCACCCGCGTGATCCTGGCCGATGCCACCGGCGCGGTGCTGGCCCGCACCGAGGGGGGCGCGAGCGCGCTGCGCCCGGGGGAGGAGGTGGAGGCGGCGGAGGTGATCCAGGCGCTGATCGCCACCGTGCTGGAGATGGCCGAGCGCAGCGGCACGCGGCCGGCGGTGTGCGTGGTGGGGGTGGCCGGGGCCGGGCAGGAGCGGCCGGCGCAGGCGCTCTGGTCCGCGTTGGCATCGCGGCGCGTGGCCGATGACGTGGCGGTGCTGGCCGACGCCGTGATCGCGTTGGAGGACGCCTTTGGCGACAACGCCGGAGTGCTGCTGGTGGCGGGCACCGGGTCGGTGGCGTTTTCCCGCAGCCCCGACGGCCGGCTGGAGCGGTGTGGCGGCTGGGGGCCGGCCGTTGGCGACGAGGGGAGCGCGGCGTGGCTGGGGCGCCGCGCGGTGGGGGCGGTGGCCGCGTCCACCGACGGACGCGAGCCGGAGACGGCGCTGGCCGGGGCGCTACTGACGGCGCTGGAGCTGGAGGCGATGGAGGAGGTGATCCCGTGGGCGTCGCGCGCCGTGCCGGCCGACTTCGCCGCCCTCGCCCCGGTGGTGATGCAGGTGGCGGCGGGGGGCGACCTGCGCGCCAACGCGCTGGTGAGCTTCTGCGTGGAGGAGTTGGTGCTCCATGTGCGCACCCTGGCGCGCCGGTGCTTCCAGGACGAGCGGGCGGCGATTCCCGTGGCGCTGTCCGGCGGCCTGCTGGGGCGCGGGTCGCTGGTGCGGAAGCGGCTGGAGCAGCGCCTCAAGAGCGCGGTCCCGGGCGCCACCGTGCGGAGCGAGGAGGTGGATGCGGCGCGTGGGGCGATCCGCCGCGCCCGTCGGCTGCTGGGGGTGGAGCTGTAGCGAGGCGCCGCTGGCGCCCGCCGCACGGGACTATCCCTCGGTGGCGGGCGCGTGGTGGTGATCCATGCCTTCGGCACTGCCCACCGTGAAGTGTCGAGCCAGCACCCGCAGCACCGCCAGGCTCCCCAGCGTCAGGACGAGCAGCAGGGCCCCCGCCCCCCCTGCCCCGGTGCCCCAGAGCGCCGCCCCGGCGCCCCCCAGCGCCACCAGACGCGCGGCTTCCGACACCCGCGCCCAGCGCCGAGCCTCCATCACCCCGCCCACATTGGTGAGGGTGAGCGCGAGGTAGAAGATCCCGGCCCCCAATTGCACGGCGGGGAGCGCGTTGGCGCGAGCCAGCAGCCACAGGGCCGCCGGGACCACCAGGGCGAAGTGGGCCAGCGCGTACCACCGCAGCCCAGCCGGCACCGCGGGATCGTACTTGGCATACGTCTCGGGGGAGACCGGCGGCACCACCACCGGCCCGCCCCACGCCGCCGGGCGCCACCCTGGCCGCCCGAACACCAGCTGCCAGCGGTCATGCCAGCTGGTGGCCCGCCACAGGTTGCGCGCGATCTCCACGTAGCCGTGGACCTGCACCCATAGCGGATTCCAGCTGCGCAGCGGCGTGGTGAGGCCGTACACCGGGGGCTCCACTTCGGGGGTGAAAGTGCCGAACCAGCGGTCCCACACGATGAACACCCCGGCGTAGTTGCGGTCCTGGTACGCCGGGTTCACGCCATGGTGCACGCGGTGATGCGACGGGGTGTTGAGCACCGCCTCCAGCGCCCGCGGGAGCCGCCCGATGGCGCGGGTGTGGATCCAGAACTGGTAGACCAAGTTGAGGGCGTAGCAGACGGCGAGCTGGGTCCACGGCATCCCCAGCAGCGCCAGCGGCGTGTAGAAGACCCACCCCAGCACGCCGCCCAGCGCGCTCTGCCGCAACGCCACCGCCAGGTTGTATTCCTCACTGGAGTGGTGCACCACGTGCCCCGCCCAGAAGAGGTTGACCTCGTGGGACACCCGGTGGAAGCCGTAGTACGCCAGGTCCACCAGGAGGAAGGCGGCCCCCCACGCCGCCGCCACCTCCCAGCGCAGCCCTTCCGGGCCCTGCAGCGGCCCGTCGGGCCACGCCGCCACCGGCAGCCACCGCTGGAGCCGCGCATGCTCCCAGGTCCAGGCGTAGGCCGCCAGCAACAGGAGCTTGGTGAAGAGCCCGGCCACCTGCGACAGCGTCCCCGCCGAGAGATCACTGAGGGCGTCCGGCAGCCGATAGAGCGCTGCCCTGCGCCGCCGGGCCCAGAGCAGCTCGGCGGCGATGCACAGGAAGAAGAGCGGGATGGACGCCTGGATGATCCCCACCTACGCCGCCACGGCCTCCGGGGCCGGCACCTGCAGCTCCCCCTCCCACCGCGCCAGCGCCGCGGTGGCGAGGCAGTTCCCCATCAGGTTGATGGACGTGCGAGCCATGTCCATGATGGCGTCCACCCCCAGGATCACCGCGATCCCCTCGAGGGGGAGCCCGAACTGGGCCAGCGCCCCGGAGAGGATCACCAGTGAGGCGCGCGGCACGGCGGCCACCCCCTTCGACGTGAGCATGAGCGTGAGCATCATGAGCAGCTGCTGGCTGAGCGGCATGTCGATGCCGGCCGCCTGCGCCACGAACACCGAGGCCACCGCCAGGTACAGCGTGCTGCCGTCGAGGTTGAACGAATAGCCGGTGGGGAGCACGAACGACACGATGCGGCGTGGCACGCCGAACTTCTCCATCGCCTCCATGGCCTGCGGGAAGGCCGCCTCACTGGAGGCGGTGGAGAAGGCGATGAGCCACGGCTGCTTGATGGCCTGCCAGAAGCGCACCACCGGGATGCGGAAGAGGAGCGCCGTGGGGAGGAGCACCACCAGCACGAAGACGATCAGCGCCCCGTACAGCGTGGCCACGAGCTTGGCGAGATTGACCATGACCCCCAGCCCGCTCTTCCCCACCGTCACGCCGATGGCGACGCCGATGCCGATGGGGGCGTAGGTCATCACCAGGCCGACGAACTTGAACATCACGTCGCTGATCGCCTGCAGCCCGTCCAGCACGATGGTGCGCGACGGCCCCTGCACGCGGGCGAGGGAGACGGCGAAGAGGATGGCGAAGAACACCACCTGCAGCACCTCGTTCTGCGCCGCGGCCTCGAAGAAGCTCTGCGGCACGGTGTGCTCGAGCACCGAGGCGAAGGTGGGGGTCTTGGTGACGAGCGCCTGGACCTCGTCAGAGGCCGTGGCCGAGGCGAGGGAGATGCCGACGCCGGGCTGGAAGACGTTGACGGCGACCAGACCGATGACGAGCGCCAGGGTGGTGACCACCTCGAAGTAGATGAACGAGCGCCAGGCGAGGCGCCCCACGCGGGCCATGTCGTCGCCGTGCCCCGCGATCCCCACCACCAGGGTGCTGAAGAGGAGGGGGACGATGAGCGACTTGATCATCCGGAGGAAGATCGTGGCCAGCGGCTTGAGCGCCTGGGCCACGTCCGGGGCCTGCCACCCGAGGAGGATCCCCGCCACCATGGCGATGAGGACCCACTGGGTGAAGCCGATGCCCAGGAACCCCTTGGACGGGGCGGGGGCGGAGGAGGGAGCAGCGTGGGCCATGGCGCGCGTCAGGAGAGGGGGGGAACGGGGGGACGGCCGGTGGCCGAGGGGCGACGGAGCGCCGAGTGCCGGTAGCCGTAGGCGATATAGCAGACGAGTCCCACGGTCATCCAGCCGAGGAAGGCCCACCAGGCGCTGGCCGGAAGCCCGCGCATCACGAAGAGGCAGGCGGCGGCGCCGCCCAGCGTGACGGCCCAGACGAAGGGGACG
>JBEIJM010000153.1:0-7637 GCA_040380205.1 Gemmatimonadaceae bacterium | reverse complement strand
TTCGGCGGGGTCGAACTTCGACGCACGCACGCGTGGGGTGAACCGGTACGCGAACTCGACGATGTCGCCGACGGTGATCCTGGAGGGGGGGCAGGTGCGTCTGGTGATCGGGGCGGCGGGGTCGCAGTACATCCAGCCGGCGATCACGCAGGTGACGGTGCGGATGCTGGCGTTCGGGGAGGACCCGTATGCGGCGATCGCGGCGCCGCGGCTGCACGCGAGCGCGGGGACGCGGGAGGTGGAGGTGGAGCCGGGGTTCGCGCCGGGGGTGTACGCGGGGCTGGTGGCGCGGGGGTACCGTCCGGCGAGCCGGGTGGCGGACATCACGTTCGGGGGGGTGCACGCGGTGTACGTGCGCCGTGACGGGACGCGGATCGGGGTGGCGGACCCGCGCCGTGACGGGGTGGCGGCGGGTCAGTAGGGGGCGGTGGGGTTGCCGGGGGGATTTAGGTTGCCCTAAATTCGGGGTATGTCTGAGGTTATCCCTGAACCGCACGCGACCGAAACTCCGGCGCCCCAGGTAGGCGCCCCGGAGGAGGGGTGGCGGCGCGCCCGCCACGCCCCCTCCCTCGCCGAGGTCCACCGCTCGGTCGAGATCCGCGGCACCTCCTGGTTCCGCAAGCTCCTGGCCTTCGCCGGACCCGGCTACCTGGTGGCCGTGGGCTACATGGACCCCGGCAACTGGGCCACCGACCTCGCCGGCGGCTCCCGCTTCGGCTACACCCTCCTCAGCGTCATCCTCCTCTCCAACCTCATGGCGGTGCTCCTGCAGGGGCTCGCCTCCAAGCTGGGGATCGTCACCGGGCGCGACCTCGCGCAGGCCTGCCGCGACCACTACCCGCCGCGCGTGGCCTTCGCGCTGTGGGTGCTGTGCGAGATCGCCATCGCCGCCTGCGACCTGGCCGAGGTGATCGGCTCGGCGATCGCCCTCAACCTGCTCTTCGACATCCCGCTGCCGTGGGGGATCGCACTGACGGCGCTGGACGTCCTGCTGGTGCTGTACCTCCAGCACAAGGGATTCCGCCTGCTGGAGGCGCTGGTGATCGCGCTGGTGATGGTCGTGGGCGGCTGCTTCGCCTTCGAGCTGTTCATTGCGCGCCCCGACCTGGGGGCGGTGGCGCGAGGGTTCCTCCCCACCGCCGAGATCGTCACCAACCCCGAGATGCTGTACATCGCCATCGGCATCCTCGGGGCCACGGTCATGCCGCACAACCTGTACCTGCACTCGTCCATCGTGCAGACGCGCAAGTACGCCGAGAGCGCCGAGGGGAAGCGGGAGGCGGTGCGGTTCGCCTTCCTCGACTCCACCATCGCGCTGTCGCTGGCGCTGTTCATCAACGCCGCGATCCTGATCGTGGCGGCCGCCACCTTCCACCGCACGGGGAACACGCAGGTGGCGGAGATCCAGGACGCCTACCAGCTGCTCACGCCGCTGCTGGGGGTGGCCGGGGCCAGCACGGTGTTCGCGCTGGCGCTGCTGGCGTCGGGGCAGAACTCCACGCTCACCGGGACGCTGGCCGGGCAGATCGTGATGGAGGGGTTCATCGACCTGCGGCTGCGCCCGTGGCTGCGGCGGCTGCTGACCCGGGCCATCGCCATCGTGCCGGCGGCGACGGTGGCGATCTTGTACGGCGCCTCCGGGACGGCGAAGTTGCTGGTGTTCAGCCAGGTGATCCTGTCGCTGCAGCTGTCCTTCGCGGTGTTCCCGCTGGTCCGCTTCACCTCCGACCGTGCCAAGATGGGCGAGTTCGTCAACGCGCCGGCCACCCGGGTGGCGGCGTACACCGTGGCCGCGCTGATCGCGGGGCTCAACGCGTGGCTGCTGGTGCAGACCGCGCGCGAGTGGCTGGGCTGATGTACCGGCGCATCCTGGTGCCGCTGGACCGCTCGGGGACGGACGCGGCGATCCTGGCGCACGTGCGCGGGCTGGCGCGGCATTGCGGCGCGGCGGTGGTGCTGGTGCACGTGGCCGACGGGTTCGCGGCGCGGCACCTGTCCACGCTGGCGCTGCGCGAGTCGCAGGAGATCCAGGAGGACCGCCGCTACCTCGAGGCGGCGTGCGCGGCGCTGCGCGACGAGGGGTACGAGTGCGAGTCGATCCTGGCGGCGGGGGACCCGGCCACGGAGATCGTGGCGGCGGCGGAACGGGAGGGGTGCGACCTGATCGCCATGGGGGTGCACGGGCACCGCGGGCTGCAGGACCTGTTTCGCGGCGCCACGGCGGACACGGTGCGCCACCGCACGCCGGTGCCGGTGCTGATGGTGCGCGACCCGTCGCGCGCGGCGCGCTGATGGCGGCGCCGTCGCCGGGCCCGGCCACCCCCCCCGCGCCGTCGGCGCCGGTGGAGGACTACCTCAAGGCGGTGTACGCGTGCGAGCGCGTCAGCGGCAGCGCGTCCACCAGCGACCTGGCGGCGGCGCTGCAGGTGGCGCCCGCCTCGGTCACGGGGATGGTGCGCAAGCTGGCGGCGCAGGGCTACCTGGATCACGTGCCGTACCGCGGGGTGCAGCTGACGGCGCAGGGACGGACGGTGGCGCTGCGCACGATCCGCCGGCACCGCGTGCTGGAGAGCTATCTCACCACGGTGCTGGGAGTGCCGTGGGACCGGGTGCACGACGAGGCGGAGCGGCTGGAGCACGCGGCGTCCGACGACCTGGTGGAGCGGATGGCCGCGGCGCTCGGGCACCCCTCGGCGGACCCGCACGGCGCGCCGATCCCCGCCGCCGACGGCACGATTGCCGAGCGGCAGCTGGGGACGCTGGCCGACCTGCCCACGGGGGCGACGGCGCGCGTGGTGATGGTGAGCGACCGGAACCCCGCGCTGCTGCGGTACGTGGCGGAGCTGGCGATGCACCCCGGGACGCTGGTGACGGTGGTGGCGCGGGCCCCCTTTGGCGGTCCGCTGACGCTGCGCTTGGGAGGGCGCGAGGTGCAGGTGGGGCCGGCGCTGGCGGCGCAGCTGGTAGTGGAGGAGACGTTGCCGGAGACGTTGCCGGAGACGTTGCCGGCCGACGACGACGGCTGCGGCGTGGACGCCACCGGGGTCCCGTGACCGGACAGCCCGCGCGGGCGGCGCTGCGGCGCGCGCTGTCGGCCGCGCTGACGGGGGCCAGGAGAATGGCGATGGCCGGTGCGGTGGGCGCGATGCTGGCGTGGGGGGGCGTCCCCCTGGAGGCGCAGGCAGCGCCCGGGCGCCAGCCTCCCGCGCCGCGTGGCATCGCCATCGACCAGCGGCTGGCCGAGGACGCCGCGCTGACGCTGGGGAGCCGCGTGCGGCTCTCGGCCACCCCGGGCGCCCCCGGGGACAGCGCCGTGGTGACGGCCATCCTGGGGCGGCGCGCCGACCCGGCCGAGGTGGCGCGCCGCGAGTACCGCGTGCGATTGCACCTGGGGCAGCTGCAGCAGCTGCTGCAGGCCCCCGACCGGGTGGACCGCTTTGCGGTGGCGCTCCGCCCGGGCGCGCGCGCCGATTCGGTGGTGGCGCGCGTGAACCACGTGGCGTTCGGCTTCCGCGCGCACCCGTCGGCGGCGGTGGCAGTGCGCAATTCGCGCACCTTCCGCGTGGTGGAGCGGTTCCACCGCGCCATCGGGATCATCACGGTGGTGGCCAGCGCGGTGTTCCTGCTGTGCCTGCTGCTGCTGTCGGTGGAGGAGCGGCGCCGCGAGGTGGCAGCGCTGCGGCTGCTGGGGGTGTCACGGCGCACAGTGCTGCGCGCGCTGGTGCTGGAGGCGGCGCTGGTGTCGCTGGCCGGGAGCGCGTTGGGGGCCGTGGTGGGTGTGGTGGCGGCGTGGGGGGTGAACGCGCACTTCCAGCAGCTGTACCGCACGCCGCTGGCCTTTGCGTTCGTCACGCCGGGGATCCTGCTCTTTGCCACGGGGATCTCGCTGCTGCTGGGAGTGGGCGCTGGCGCGGTGGCCGGCTGGCGGCTGGTGCGCAGCGCCCCGCTGGCGCTGCTGGGGCGGTGACGGTGGCCCCGTCCTCGCACGCCGCGCCCCCGCGCTCGGCGCCCCCGCGTTCGGCGCCCCCGTGGGCGCCGCACCGCGGCGCGCTGGCGGTGGCCACGCTCCGTCGGCACCCGCTGCGCACCGCGCTGGCGGTGCTGGGGATCGGCGTGGCGGCGGCGCTGCTGCTGGACATGGTGATGCTGGCCACCGGGATGCGCACGTCGTTCCGCGCGCTGCTGCTCACGCGGGGGTACCAGCTGCGGGTGGCGCCCAAGGGGACGCTCCCCTTTGACAGCGAGGCGCTGGTGGACGGGGCGGGGGCGCTGGTGGCGGCGCTGCGCGCGCACCCGCGCATCACGGCGGTGAGCCCGTCGCTGGGCACCTCGCTCACGCTGGCGGGCGGGGCGCTGCCGTCGGTGTTCACGCTGGGGGTGGAGCCCGAGGTGCAGGGGGACTACGCGCTGGAGGCGGGGCGCGACCTGCCCCCCACGATGGCCGCAGGCGCCGACGCGTCCCCCGGGGTCGTGTACGCAGTGGCGAGCGCGGCGTTCCTGCAGCGCACGGGGCACCGGCTGGGGGACACGCTGACGGTGGCGCGCGGGGTGGACGCGCAGCTGCGCAGCGCGGCGCGCGAGACGCGCGTGGTGCTGGCCGGCGCGGCGCGCTTCTTCTACGTCCCCGCGGAGACGCCGGTGCTGGCGCTGCCGCTGGCCGCGGTGCGCACGCTCACGGGGGAAGCCGGCGCCGATCGCGTGTCGCTGGTCATGGCGGGCGTCGCGCCGGGAGACTCGGCCACGGTGGAGGCGGTGCGCGCGTGGATTGCCGGCGCGTTTCCGCGCGTGCAGGCGATCTCCACCGAGACGGCGATCCGGCAGGTGGAGGAGCGGCTCAGCTACTTCCGGCAGCTGGCGTTCGTGCTGGGGGCGGTGAGCCTGGGGATCGGCGCGCTGCTGGTGGCCACGCTGGTGACGCTGTCGGTGAACGAGCGGCGCGGGGAGATCGCGGTGCTGCGCGCGCTGGGGACGCCGCGCGCGGGGGTGGTGGCGCAGGTGATGGCGGAGGGGCTGCTGCTGAGCGGTGCGGGGATCGTGCTGGGGGTGGGGCTGGGGCTGGTGACGGCGCGCGGCCTCAACGCCATCCTGCACGACTTTCCGGGGCTCCCCGCGTCGTTCGACTTCTTCGTGTGGAGCCCCGCGGCGGCGTGGCAGGCGCTGGGGCTGCTGCTGGCGGCGGGGACGGTGGCGGGGGCGATTCCGGCGTGGCGGGCGGGATCGGTGTCCATAGCGCGCGCGCTGCGCGAGGAGGCGGTGGGATGACGCAGCAGGCGGCCGCGGCCGACGACGGCGGGGCGACGGTGATCCGGTGCGAACAGGTGGCGCGCACGTACACCATGGGGGGCGCGCCGGTGCCCGCGGTGCGCGGCATCGACCTGACGATCGCGCGGGGGGACTTCGTGGCCATCACCGGCGCCTCGGGGTGCGGCAAGAGCACGCTGCTGCACCTGCTGGGGGCCGTGGAGCCCCCGGATGCGGGGCGGGTGTGGGTGGACGGGCGCGACACGTCGGCCATGGACGACCGCGAGGCGACGGCGTTCCGGCTGCGGCACGTGGGGTTCGTGTTCCAGCGGTTCTACCTGCTCCCCACGCTGAGCGCCGCGGAGAACGTGGAGCTGCCCATGGCCGAGGCGGGGATGGCGCGCGAGGCGCGCCGCGCCCGCGCGCGCGAGCTGCTGGGGTACGTGGGGCTGGCCGGGCGCGCCGACCATCGGCCGCCGCAGCTGTCGGGGGGGGAGCAGCAGCGGGTGGCCATCGCGCGGGCGCTGGCCAACGCGCCGCGGGTGCTGCTGGCCGACGAGCCCACCGGGGAGCTGGACGCCGAGACCGGCGCGCAGCTGCTGGCGCTGTTCGGTCGGCTGCACCGCGACGGCACCACGCTGGTGTTCGTGACGCACGATGCGGCGGTGGCGCAGGCGGCGGCGCGGGTGGTGCGTCTGCAGGACGGGCGCATCGCCTCGGACACGCGGCGCGAGGCGGTGGGGGCGTCGTGATGGCCGGCGGGTCGGCGTCGGCGTGGGGGGTGGCGTGGCGCCTGGCGTGGCGCACGGTGGCGGCGCGCCCTCGGCGGGCGCTGCTGCTGTGCGGCGGCTTCGGGGTGGGTGTGGGGGTGATGGTGGTGCTGCTGGCCGTGGGGGAGGCGATGGTGCGGCAGGCCAGCCGCGAGCAGCTGGTGGGGGGCGGCGAGGTGACGGTGCTCCCCGAGGGGATCGACCTGGAGGTGCTCACCACCGGCGGGCTGGGCGGGCTGTACTTCTCGGTGCCCAACGCGCGCTTCGTGCATTCGCAGGTGCTGGCGGCGCCGCGGCTGCGCGACGCAGTGGCCGCGGTGGCGCCACAGCTGGAGGGGAAGCTGCTGTACCTCACCACCGAAGGCGGCGCCGAGCACGCCGTGCGCGCGGCCGGCGAGTTGCCGTCGGCCTCGCGCCGAGTGGGGGCGCTGCCGCCGGTGGTGGCGGGCACCTGGGAGGACGACGATGGGGACCGGCGATGGGCGGCGCCCACGCCGGCCGAGTGGCGCCACGACCTGGACCACTTCCATCGCCCGCCGGCGGGGATGGCCAACCCCGAGGGGTGGGGGGAGTGGCACTACTTCAACGTGCGCTCCCCCGACGGTGCGCGGTGGGTGGTGCTGTCGTTCCTGGTGGGGGGCGACGTGAACGGCCCCCGGTGGGGGGGACAGCTGCTGACCACGGTGCATGAGCGGGGGCGCCCCGTGCGGCGGTACCAGCGCCAGGTGCCACGCACGGCGGTGCGCTTTGACACCGCCAGCGCCGACCTGCAGGTGGGGGAGGGGGCGGTGCGGGTACTCCCCGACGGCCGGTACGCGGTGGAGATGACGGTGCCCGGCGAGGCGGGGCGCGCCACGGGTGGTGAACGGCTGACCGCACGCCTGACGGTGTCCCCCGTGCCGCAGGCGGAGTTTCCGGGGGCAACGCTGCTGAGCGGGGCGGCCACGTCGGGGTATGTGGTGCCGGCGTTGCGGGCGACGGCCAGTGGCACGGTGTGCGCGGGGGCGCGGTGCGAGGCGTTTGCCGAGGCCCCGGCCTATCACGACCACAACTGGGGCGGCTGGCAGGGGGTGACGTGGGAGTGGGGGATGGCGCACGCCGGGGCGTACACGCTGCTGTACGGCCGGGTGACCCCGGCCGACGCGGGGGCCCCGCCGCCGCTGTTTGCGTACCTGGTGGACGGCGAGGGGTTTCTGGCGCTGTTCCGCCCGCGCGCGATCCGCTGGGAAGGGAGCCGGCCGGTGGCCACGGCGCAGGGGACCGTGCTGGCGCCGACCCATGCGGTGCTGGAGGAGGTGCGCGGCGCCGACACGCTGCGGGTGACGATTGCGGTGGACGACGCCATGGCCACGGACACGCGGCGCCCCGGGCGCGGAACCTCGGGAGCGCCGCGGCCGTGGTTTCTCCAGATGGCCGGGACGGCCACGGTGCAGGGGCGGGTGCGCGGGGTGCCGCTGTCGGGGAGCGGGCGCGGCTTCTTCGAGACATACCGCTAGCCCGGCGCGCGGCCGCGCCCCGCTATCTTTCCCGCATGAGGGCGACATGAGCGTTCCCGCCTCGGCGGCGGAGCAGGTGCAGTGGCTGCGGCACGGCGCCTGCCGCGACCCGCACGCGCTGCTGGGCGCG
>JBEIJM010000152.1:0-7748 GCA_040380205.1 Gemmatimonadaceae bacterium | reverse complement strand
GGGTGGGGGTGGGGCCCGGGGGGGGGGTGGAGATGACGGTGATCGGGGGGCGGGTGGGGTACTGCGGAGGGGGGAGGTGTGGGGGGTGAGGGGTGAGGGACAGCCGAGGTTTTAGGGGGTGAGGGACAGCCTAGGTTTCTAGGGGGTGAGAATTCATGGGGATGAGGGAGAGGGATGAGGTGGTAGGTAATAGATGATATAAAGTGCTTTCCGATCTATAAACATTGGTATATCATACATTATGGCCTCTGTAGACATCCTTCCGGCGCCGGTCCGCCGTTCGTTGGCGGCGGTGGGGCGTGGCATCAGCGTGGCCCGTCGGCGGCGGCTGTTGACCGCCGACATGATGGCGGAGCGGATCGGGGTGGGGCGGCAGACCTATCGGCGGGTGGAGCGGGGGGATCCGACGGTGGCCATGGGGACGTACGTGATGGCCCTGTATGTCCTGGGATTGGACTGGCGGGTGCTGGAGCACACCGTGGAGCCTGGTGCAGACGCGATGGGGACCGATCTCGCGGTGGCGGCGCTCCCCCAACGGGTGCGCCCCAAGCGCACGCCGCAGCCGAAGTAGGGGCGTGATGGCGGCGACGCAGCGGCGACTGGAGGTCCTGTTGGGGGACGTCGTGGTGGGGACCTTGCGGTTCACCCACGAGGGGCGGCGTGAGCATGCCGCCTTCGAGTATGCCGCGGCATGGCTGGCGGCGGCGGGCGCGCATGAGGTGGAACCCACGCTGCCGCTGATGGCGGGTCCGCAGTTCCCCCCGCATGGGCGTGAAGCGGAGGGATCGCGCTTTCACGGCGCCATCGCGGACAGCGAGCCGGACGGGTGGGCCAGGCGCGTCATCCTGCGGGACCACGCCAAGCGTCGGCGCGCGGCGGTGGCCCATGGCGAGACGGTGGCACCCGTGCTGACCGCGCTCGACTTCCTGCTGGCCGTTGACGATCAAGCCCGGGTGGGGGCGCTGCGCTTTCGCGATGAGGCGGGGGTGTGTCAGCGCGCCCCGCAGCCGGGGCGTCGCACGGTGCCGCCGCTGCTGGAGTTGCCGGAGCTGTTCCGGGCCACCCGCGCCGTGGAGCATCGCACCGAGACGCTGGAGGATCTCGAATACCTGCGGGGTCGCGGGACCTCGCTGGGGGGGATGCGTCCCAAGTGCAGCGTGATCGACCCCCGATGGGGGTTGTGCCTGGGGAAATTCCCCAGTGTGGAGGATGAGCGGGCCTACACGAAGGGCGAGGTGCTGGTGCTGCACCTGGCGCGCCGATCCGGCATGGACGTGGCGCAGGCGCGCCTCGAGGACAGCGACGGGGTGCCGGTGGCGCTGGTCCGCCGATTTGACCGGGCCGCCGATCCGGTGACGGGGGCCGAGCGCCGGCTGCACTTCATCTCCGCCGCCACGCTGCTGGGGGTGCCGGTGCGCGATGCGCGCGAACACAGCTATACCGAGCTGGCGGATGCGATTCGCCGGCACAGCGCCGACGTGCGGGCCGACTTGGAGGAGCTCTGGCGGCGCCTGGCGTTTTCCGTGCTCGTGACCAATGTCGATGACCACCTGCATAACCACGGTTTCCTGCATGTCGCGGGCCCGCTCTGGCGCCTGTCCCCCGCCTTTGACCTGAATCCCTTTCCCGACCGGGTGCGGGAGCTGCGCACGTGGATCAGCGAAGAGGCGGGCCCGGTCGCATCCATCGACGCCGTGATGGGGACGGCCCGCCATTTCGGCCTCACGCAGCCCCGTGCCGCCGAACTGCTGGGGGCAGTGGAGCGCGGGGTGGCGTCCTGGCGGGCGGTGGCGGAGACACTGGGGATGACGGCGGACGAGATGGACAGCTTCGCCGACGCGTTCGAGCATGAGGAGCGCGCGGTGGCGCGGCGGATGATGAGGGGGTGAGGGGGGATAGGGGTGAGGGAAAGCCGAGGTATCAGGGGTGAGGTACAGCCGAGGTTCTAGGGGTGAGAATTCATGGGGATGAGGGAGAGGGACGAGGTGGTGGGAACCTGGGTGGGGGCGTGCATCTGCCTCATCTACGAGCCGCGAAGTGGAAACCGGTAGGCGCGTTGGTGCGCGGCCTGCACCACGGTAGCTTGCGCGCATGCTGAGCGAGATCGCCACCGAAGCCGTCGTCATCTTGCTGCTGCTGCTGCTCAACGGCCTCTTCTCCATGTCGGAGCTGGCCATCATGACCGCGCGCCGCACGCGGCTGGAGCATCGGGTGGAGGAGTCGCAGGACGCCGGCGCGCGCGCGGCGCTGCAGCTGGCCGCCAACCCCACGGCGTTCCTCTCCACGGTGCAGATCGGCATCACGCTGGTGGGGGTGCTGGCGGGGGCGTTCGGCGGGGCCGGGATCGCCGAGGTGCTGGCGGCGCAGCTGCGGGGGGTGCCGTGGCTGGCGGCCTACGCCACGTCGATCGCCTTCGCGGTGGTGGTCTCGGTGATCACCTTCCTGTCGCTGATCATCGGCGAGCTGGTCCCCAAGAACATCGTGCTGGGCAATCCCGAGCGGGTGGCTTCGGCGGTGGCGCGCCCCATGGCGGTGCTGTCGCGGCTGGGCGGCCCGGTGGTGCGCCTGCTGACGCGCACCACCAACGTGGTGCTCCGGCTGCTCGGCCTGGGCACGGTGTCCGAGCCCGGGGTCACGGAGCAGGACATCCGGTCGCTGGTGGAGCAGGGCGCGGAGTCGGGGGTGGTGGAGGCCACGGAGCACGTGATCGTGGAGAACACCTTCCGGCTGGGCGACCGGACGGTGGAGTCGATCATGTCCCCGCGGCCGGATGTGCTGTGGGTGGACCTGGCCGATCCGCCGGCCGCCATCCGGGAGCAGCTGGGCGGCGCGGTGCGCGAGCGCTTCCTGGTGTGCGACGGGGGGCTGGACGAGGTGGTGGGGATCGTGTTCGCCGAGGACCTGCTGGCGCGCGCGGTGGCGGGGGAGCCGGTGCTGGACGCCGCCTCGCTGCGGGCGGTGGCGCGTGCGCCGCAGTTCGTGCCGGCCATGATGCCCGTGTTCCGGCTGCTCGCCACGCTGCGCGACTCGCGGGCGCACGCGGCGGTGGTGCTGGACGAGTATGGCGCGGTGACGGGGCTGGTGACGGTGCACGACCTGCTGGAGGCGCTGGTGGGCGATGTCCCCGACGGGTCCGGTGGTGAGGAGGCGGAGATGGTTCGCGAGGCGGACGGCTCGTGGCGGGTGGACGCGGGGGTGCTGCTGGAGGAGGTCGAGACGCGGCTGGACCTGGACGCCGACGCGGACGAGCGGGCGGAGGTGCTGACGATCGGCGGGTTCGTGATGGGGCGGCTGGGCCGGGTCCCGCGTGAGGGGGACACGGTGGAGTGGGCCGGACGACGGGTCACGGTGGCGCGGATGCGCGGGCGGCGGATCCTGACGGTGGTGATCGCCCCGGTGCGGGACAGCTCAGGGGTGAGGGGGGAGGTACTGCCTAGGTGACAGGGGTGAGTACCGATAGGGATGAGGGGGAGGGACGAGGTTATGGGGACTTAAGGGGGGTTATGGTGACGGGGATGATGCTGGCGCTGATGCTGGGGTGTGACCTTGGGGGGTGGCGGGAGGCGGTGGGGCGGTACCGTGCTTCGCATCCGGCGGCTGGGGTGCAGGACCTGTACAAGCTGGCGCACCAGGGGATTTTGGGGAGCGAGCATGCGGTGCGGGACACGGCGCGGGTGCGGGGGTGGCTGACGCGCGAGTTGGGGGAGGTGCAGAGCGGGGCGCGGCGGGGGGCGGGGTATGGCGCGGCGGTGGAGCCGCTCCCTCCCGACGGGCGGTTTGTGCGGGTGCACCTGCGTCCGTACGCGGCGCGCGGGGGGGACCCGGAGCGGCTGCTGACGGCGTTCGTGGCCACGGCCAACAGGGCACGCGGGGACACGGCGGCGTTTGCCTGCGCCGAACGGGCGCTGGCTGGGGTGGAGGGGTTTGGGGCGTACGTCGCGGCGCGGCGGCGGGAGGGGTTCCCGGCGGTGCACCACTCGGAGGGGTACGAGGGGGCCTACGGCCCTGCGTACCGGGTGGTGGAACGGACGAGGTGGTAGGGCCCGGGACCCGGGGGCCGGCGGGTGGGAAGGGGTCCCGATAGGGCGTGGGGGCGTCCCGCCGGTGCTTGACGGGGGGCGCTGCGGGGAGTTGGATAGGACATGTCCCAACCCGAACGGAAGCGGGTGCGGCGGTCGGCCCCCGACCGCCCGATGAACCACAAGGTCATCCGGCGTCTCAAGGAGACGCTGCTGACGCTGCTGGCGGCGGCGGTGGCCTTTGCGCTGCTCTGGTTCGCCGCCGGGCGGATCGGGTAACGGGCGGGGCGGGGCGGGGGGCAAACCCCCGCGCTTGGCGGTTAATTGGGGGCATGCTGACCACCCGCCCCTTCCTGCTGGCCGCTGCGGCGGCCCTCCTGCTCCCTGCCGCGGCCCCCATGGCCCAGCAGGGCCCGCGCGGCCGCGGCGCCGCGCCTGACACCGGCCTCTCCGTGAGCTGGCGCAACATCGGCCCCAACCAGGCCGGGCGCATGACCGCGGTGGCCGGTTCCACGGCCCGCCCCGACGAGTACTACATGGGCACCACCGGCGGCGGCGTGTGGAAGACCACCGACGGCGGCAAGACCGTCGTCCCCGTGACCGACGCGTACTTCGGCGGCACCATCGGCTCCATCGCGGTGCAGCAGAGCAACCCCGACGTGGTGTGGGTGGGCGGTGGCGAGACGCCCATCCGCGGCAACGTGTCGCACGGCGACGGCGTGTGGAAGAGCACCGACGCCGGCAAGACGTGGCAGTACATGGGGCTCAAGGAGACGCAGTACATCGCGCGCGTGCGCATCCACCCGGACAACCCGGACATCGTGTACGTGGGCGCGCTGGGGCACGTGTTCGGCCCCAACAAGGAACGCGGCGTGTTCCGCACCACCGACGGCGGCAAGACGTGGACGAACATCCTCTTCCGCAATGACAGCACCGGCGTGGCGGACATGATCCTGGATCCGTCCAACCCGCGCACGATCTACGTCTCCTTCTGGCAGGCGGGGCGCAAGCCGTGGCAGCTGGTGAGCGGCGGCATGGGGAGCGGGATCTTCAAGAGCACCGACGGCGGCGACACGTGGACGGAGATCACGCGCAACCCGGGGCTGCCGCAGAGCGGGCCGCTGGGCGCCATCGGCATCACGGTGTCGCCCGCCAAGCCCAGCCGGCTGTGGGCGATCGTGGAGCATGAGCCCAACGGCGGCGTGTACCGCAGCGACGATGCCGGCGCCACCTGGCAGTTCATGACCGGCGACCGCAACCTGCGCCAGCGCAGCTGGTACTACAGCAAGCTGTACGCCGACCCCAAGGACACGAACGTGGTGTACGGGCCGCAGGTGAGCCCGCTGGTGTCCAAGGACGGCGGCAAGACCTTCACGCGCGGCTTTGGCGGCGGTGACAACCACGACATCTGGATCGATCCCACCGATCCCAAGCGGATCGCCGTGGCGCACGACAACGGGCTGATCGTCACCAAGGACGGCGGCACCACCAGCACGCGCGTGGCCGCGCCCACGGGGCAGTACTACCACGTGCACCTCACCAACCACTTCCCCTACCATGTCTGCGGCGCCAAGCAGGATGCCGGCAGCAGCTGCGGCCCCGTGCGCGCCGAGGCGCCTGGTGGGCGGATGGGGATGATGGCGATGATGGGCGGGGGCGGGGCGCCCGCGGCGCCGGCGTCGCCCTTCAGCACCTTCTACGGCGTGGCGGGCGGCGAGTCGGGGTACGTGTCCAGCGATCCGCGCGACCCGGACATCACTTATGGGGCCAACTACGGCGGCAGCATGGACATGCTCAACCGCCGCACCGGCAAGAGCATGGCGCTGGACCCGTGGCCGCTCAATCCCATGGGGCACGACGCGCTGGACTCCAAGTACCGCTTCCAGTGGACGTATCCCATCGTGCATTCGCCGCACGATCCCAACACCATCTACGTGGGCTCCAACGTCGTCTTCCGCAGCACCAACGGCGGGATGAGCTGGACCCCCATCTCGCGTGACCTCACGCGCAACGATCCGCGCACGCTGGGGCCCAGCGGCGGTCCGATCACCAAGGACCAGACCAGCGTGGAGTACTACGGGACGGTGTTCACGCTGGCCGAGTCGCCGCGGGTGAAGGGGGTCATCTGGACGGGGAGCGATGACGGGCTCATTCACCTGTCGCGCGACAACGGCCTCACGTGGAAGAACGTGACCCCCAAGGGGCTCCCCGAGTGGATGCGGTGGAGCATCATCGAGGCGTCGCCGCACGCGGCGGGGACCGCGTGGGCCGCGGGGAACCGCTACCAGATGGACGACTTCACGCCGTACCTGTACCGCACCACCGACTACGGCGTGACGTGGACGAAGATCACCGAGGGGATCCCGGCCGACCAGTTCACGCGGGCCATCCGCGAGGACCTGCACCGCCCGGGGATGGTGTACGCGGCCACCGAGCGCGGCGTGTGGGTGTCGTACAACAGCGGGGCGCAGTGGGAGAGCCTGCAGCGCAACCTGCCGCCGGTGCCGGTGCACGACATGATGCTGCGCGACGACGACCTGGCCATTGCCACGCACGGCCGCGCGTTCTGGGTGCTGGAGAACCTCACGCCGCTGCGGTGGGCCAAGGACGCGGTGGCGGCCTCGGCGGCGCCGTTCCTCTACCAGCCGGTGCCGGTGTACCGCCTCAACGGACAGGCGTCGCCCACCTTCACGTACCGGCTGCCGGCGGACTCGCAGGTGGTGACCTTCGAGCTGTTCGACGCCACCGGCAAGCGGGTGGCGCGCGCGGCCAGCAGCGACAGCACGCCGGCGCCGGCGGCGGGTGGCCCCGGGGGCGGGCGCTTTGGCGGCATGCCCACGGCCAAGCCGGGGAACCGGAAGGGAGTGAACCGCTTCACCATGCCCATGCGGCATGACAACGCGGTGACCTTCCGCGGGATGATCACCTGGGCCGGGAGCGGCAACGGGCCGTCGATGGCGCCCGGGCGCTACAAGGTGGTGATGACCGTGGGGAGCGCGGCGCCGGTGGCCAAGGAGTTTGCGCTGCTCCCCGACCCGCGCAGCGCGGCCACGGCGGCCGACCTGCAGGAGCAGGTGCGCTTGGCGCTGCAGGTGCGCGACCGCATCACGCAGGCCAACGAAGGGGTGATCGAGGTGCGCAACCTCAAGCGCGACCTGGAGGACCGCACCGCGAAGATGGCCGCGGTGGCCGCCTTTGCGCCGGCGGCGCAGAAGTTCGCGGCCACGCTGTCGGTGTCGGAGGACTCGCTGTACCAGACGAAGAACCAGAGCGGGCAGGATCCGCTCAACTTCCCCATCCGGCTGAACGACCAGCTGGGGGGGCTGATGGGGTTCATCCTGAGCGGCGAGCGGCGTCCCCCCAAGCAGGCGTACGACGTGTACACCGTGCTGGGCGGCAAGCTGGACGGCGAGATCGCCAAGCTGGAGCGGGTGATCGCCACCGAGCTGCCGAAGCTCAACGCGATGCTCAAGGCCGCGGGGGTGCCGGAGATTGTGCGGAACAAGCGCGAGGGGAAGGACCCCACGCGGATGTGAGGGGGCGGGCGGCCGCCGCCGGGGAGGCAACCCGGCGGCGGTGCGCCCGCTGCGGTGCGCCCGCTGCGGTGCGCCCACCCGGTCCCCCAACCGCCCCCGCCCCCCGCGCAAGACGGTCGCGGCCTGCTCCACGCTCCCCGCGAACAGCAGGCCGCGGTAGCCGCGGGCGATCCGGTCGCCGATGGTGGCGGGG
>JBEIJM010000151.1:0-7893 GCA_040380205.1 Gemmatimonadaceae bacterium | reverse complement strand
GCTGTCCGCCACGGGACGGGGGGCGCTGTCGGCCGGGGCCGGCGCCACCGGCGGCTGGGCCACGGGCGGCTGGGCCACGGGCGGCTGGGCCACGGGCGGCTGGGCCACGGGCGGCTGGGCCTTGAGCTTCCGGGGGGCGACCCACCGCGACACCAGCCCCGGCAGCGCGTTGCAGTAGAAGGATGCCAGCGGTTCGCGGGTGGGACGGTCGCGGGGGACCACGATGGTCTTGGCCCCCGGGCGCGCCAGCTGGCTGGCGGCCGCGATGTAGTCCTTGCGATAGCGCTGGTGCTCCGCCGAGTTGTACTGGTACCGGCGGTGCATCTCGCACACCGTCATCTCGCGGTCGCCCTTGTAGTCGTCCGAGGCCGTGGCCTCGAACCCCTTGGCGATCCCCCGCACCAGCACCACCTGCTCGCGGAACGCCGAGCGCTGCAGCCGGCGGGGGTCCCCCTGCGCGAACTGCTGCGAGCGCCCCGTGAACAGCGTGAGCTGCAGGTCGCCGTTGGCGGCCACCGAGAAGCGCCCGCTGTCGGCGTAGGTGGTGACGCGCTCGGGGCTCTTGGTGAGGTCGTACAGCACCACGTCCCACATGCGGCTGGTGGCCGCGTCGGAGCGGGCGAGGCGCAGGTACACCTGCGGGGTGAGGGCGTTCAGCGCCTGGTCGCGCAGCGCCAGCGTGGGGCGCGTCTTGCCGATGTCCGCCTGCAGGATGCGGAGGCGGTGGTTGGCCCGCGGGAGCACCTGGTCGTTGAACACCACCATGGCCAGCGACAGCAGGAAGGCGGCCCACACCACGGGCGCCATGAGGGTGCGCACCCGCACCCCGCTGGCCTTGAAGGCGGTGATCTCGTGCTCCGCGGCCATGCGCCCGAAGACGAACAGCGTGGCCACCAGCACCGCCATGGGGATCGTCATGGCGATGGTGAAGGGGAGGGAGAGCACGAAGAACTCCCCCACGGCCCCCCATGGGAGCCCCTTGCCCGCGAGGTTCCCCAGCTGCCGGGCCACGTACTGCAGCATGAGCAGCGACGTGAGGGCCGACAGGGCGAACAGCAGGGGGCCGACGTGCTCACGCACGACGTAGCGGGTGACGAGTTTCACGACGTAAATTCCCCGATCTGTCCCCGCGTATCAAGGGCGCGCGGCCGGTTGGCCGGCCCTCTGCCGCCCCCGCTCCTCCTTTTCGTGCCCCTGCGCCCGGCCGCGCCCACCCCCTTCCGCCCCCCGCTGCGCGCCTGGCTGTGGCTGGGGATGCTGTGGGCGGGGACGGCGGCCGGCGCCCAGTCGCTGGCCCCCGCGGGGACGCTCCGCCCGGCGCAGGACTCCCTCCGCCTCCGCCTCCCCACCCTCCTGGGCCCCCTGGGGGCGGCCACCGCGCTGCGCCCCGACCCGGCGGCGGTGGCCCGGCAGCTGGAGGCCGCGGCGCGCCAGGCCCGGCGGGCACGCGAAGCGGCCCGGTGGCGCGCCACCCTCGCGCAGGGGTTCCGCCCCCTCCCGGCCCCGGAGCCCCCCGCCCCCGACGCGCCCCCGACGGCGTCCCCGGCCGCGGTGTCGGCGGCCGACTCCGCCGGCCCCCCCGAAAGCGCCCTGGTCCCCCGCGCCCCCGCGCCCCCGCGCGATCCCGACGCCCAGGCGCTCCCCGACCTGGGCGCCCTGGGCGACCTGGGGATCACCCTCAACTCGCGCCTCGAGTCCAAGCTCCAGCGCAGCCGCAACGACCGCTGCACGGCCAACCAGCTCTCCGTCCTGGGGAACAACTGCTTCGGCGTCTTCCAGCCCGCCTTCGACTTCCAGTTCAACGTCCGCACCGGCGGCGTCGTCGCCGACCGCGTCTTCGTCAACGTCGACTACGACTCCCAGCGCGAGTTCGACGCCTCCAACAACATCGCCGTCCGCTACCAGGGGAAGACCGACGAGGTCCTCCAGTCCCTCGAGGTGGGCAACGTCACCTTCCAGCCCCCCGCCTCCCGCTTCCTCACCTCCGGCATCCCCTCCGGCAACTACGGCGTCCAGGCCTCCGGTCAGCTGGGGCCCATGCGCTTCACCAGCATCGTCGCCCAGCAGAAGGGGAACGTCTCCAAGGACAACGTCTTCACCGTGGGGGAGCGCACCCGCCAGCAGGTGGAGCGCGTCATCGAGGACATCCAGGTCGAGCCGCGCCGCTTCTTCTTCACCGTCGACCCGCGCCAGCTCCCGGGGTATCCCAACATCGACCTCCTCAACCGCCCGCAGCTCCAGCGGCTGGCGGCGGGGCTCCCCGACTCGCTGCGCCCGGTGCGCCTCTACGTCTACCGGCAGCTGGTGGGGGCCACCACGCAGAACCCCCGCGGCCCCCAGTTCAGCGTGCGCGGCGCCCGCAACCCGGCGCGCCAGGTGTACGAGGTGCTCCGCGAGGGGGTGGACTATTACGTCGATCCCTCCCTCCTCTGGATCGCCCTCGTCCGGCCGCTCAACCTCAACACCGAGCGCCTGGCCGTCGCCTACGAGGTCAACGTCAACGGGCAACCCGGGCGCAACATCGCCACCGGCGGCACCCCGGACATCGAGGTCACCGACGCGCCGCAGGTGGCCAACCTCCTCTGGGAGCCCGAGCTCCAGCCCGCCAACGCCGCGTACTTCCTGCGCGAGATCAAGTCGGTGTACCGCCTGGGCGGGGAGGACCTGCAGCGCGAGTCCATCGCGCTCAAGCTGGTCACCGGCACCTCGGGGGATCAGGAGAAGCCGGCGGACCCCTCCCGCGGTGAGACCTACCTGCAGCTGTTCGGGCTGGCCCAGCCCACGAATCCGGCGGCCTTCGACGTGGAGAACCGCGTCTGGCCGCGCCCAAACGATCCCAACGTGTCGCTGGCCTTCGGAACCGGCGGCGCGCAGCAGAAGCTCATCCGCGACCTCTTCGTCTTCTTCCCCTCGCTGCAGCCCTTCGCGCGCGCGGGGCTGGCGCAGCCCGCCGCCAACCCGGCCAACGACACCCTCTACAGCTACCCCAACGAGTACCTCTACTCGGCCCAGCGCCCACAGGCCATCTACCGCCTGCTCGCCTCGTACCAGTCGGAGGGCGGGGGCAGCGCGCAGTCCATCCGCCTGAGCACCATCCAGCTGCGCCCCAACTCCGAGCGCGTGGCGCTGGACGGGCGCCCGCTGGTGCGCGACCGCGACTACACCATCGACTACGACCTGGGCACCATCACCTTCACCCGCCCCGACACCCTCTTTCCGCAGCCGCGGCAGGTGTCGGTGCGCTACGAGGAGAACCCGCTGTTCGCGGTGGCGCCCACCACCATCCTGGGCTTCTCCTCGCAGTTCCCGCTGGACAACGGCCAGGTGGCCTTCACCGCCATCGCGCAGCAGCAGCGCTCGGGGCTCAACCGCCCCCCGCTGGGCTTCGAGCCGCAGGGCTCGTTCGTGGCGGGGGTCACGGGGACCATGGGGTGGGAGGCCACGGCGCTGGACCGGGTGCTGGGGGGGCTCCCCGGGCGCGGGGCGGGCGCGGGGGGCGCGCGCTCCCGGCTGGCGCTGCAGGGGGAGCTGGCGCTCAGCAAGCCGCAACCCAACAGCGCCGGGCAGGCCTACCTGGAATCGTTCGAGGGGGAGGCGGGGGTGGGGATCCCGCTGGGGGAAGCCAGCTGGGGGTTCGGCTCCCGCCCCGCGGCGGGGGCAACGCTGGGGGGCCGGCTGGGGGCGGGGACGCTGGCGCTCAACCGCGCCGCCACGCTGGCCTTCCAGAGCAACGGCGTCGACGCGGCGGGGAACTTCGTCCAGTTCACCATCCAGCAGATCGACCCCGCGGTGCGCATCGTGGGGGGGGGCGTGCAGCCCGCCGAACCGCTCCTCTGGCTCACCCTCTACCCGCTGCGCACGGGGGGGATCTTCGATTTCGAGCCCGGCACCGGGCGCCGCCGCTTCGCGTGGACCGTGGGGGACCAGTCCATGGTCGGCCTCACGCCGTCGGGGCGCCGCTGGCGCTCGCTGCGCACCATCCTCAACCCCAGCGGCGCCGACCTCTCGCGCATCGAGACGCTGGAATTCTTCGTGCTGGTCCAGTCGGAGGCGTCCAAGCGGCAGCGCAATCCGGTCCTCGTCTTCGACTTTGGCGAGGTGAGCGAGAACAGCGTCGCCTTCGCCCCCGAGACGCTCACCGTGCGCGCGCCGGCGCGCCCGGGGCTGGCCCCCGATTCCACGTATCGCGGCAAGCGGCTGGTGGGCTACGACCGACTGGACACCGAGCGCAACCGCCTCTCGCGCGCCTTCAACGCGGTGGATGATGACACGGGGCTCCCCGGCGACGTGGCCGACACGCTGGTGGTGGTGAACCAGGCGACGGGGGGCGGGGCCCCGGCCACCCGCTTCCGCGTCCCCCTCTGCACCCAGGCGGTGCAGGTGGTGCAGGTGCTGGGCGACAGCCGCGCCAACTGCGGCGCGCGCAACAACCGCCTCGACGAGGAGGACATCGACCTCGACGGCCAGCTCAACCTCCCCGCCGCGGCCACCGACCAGGAGGCCTTCCGCCGCTTCGTGGTGGACCTCGCCGACGCGCGCAGCTGGACGCGCACCGGGCGCTGCTACCAGCAGCGCGACTCCACCGCCGCCGGCGTCACCGCCGACTCCCTCTGCTGGGTGCAGGTGCGCCTCAACTGGCGCGCCCCCGCCGAGGAGCTCAACGCCCCCAACGACCGGCGCATGCGCGCGCTGCGCCTCACCATGGTGTCGGGGGCGCAGGCGGCCGACGACGCGTTCACGCGCGTGGCGCTGGCGCGCATGCGGCTGGTGGGGGCGCCGTGGCTCAAGCGCGCCGGGACGCCGCTCAGCGGCATCGCCGGCGACTCGAGCGCCGCGCTCTCGGGGTACGTGGTGGCCAGCGTGGTGGGTACCCTCGACTCCTCCGCCACCCTGCCGTACACCCCACCCCCGGGGGTCGTGGAGGCGCCGGAGAACCGCCAGTCGGGGTACGAGAACACCCGCATCCAGGTGAACGAGCGCGCGCTCCGCCTGCAGGCCGGGATCCCCGGGCGCGCCTTCCGCCCGTTCGACCGCGCCGAGGCGTTCTTCCGGTTCCCCGAGGGGACGAAGACGTTCATGGGCTACCGCACGCTGCGCCTGTGGATGCGCGGGCGCGGCAACGGCTGGGGGCGCACGGGCGAACTCAACGGCTTCGTGAAGATCGGGCGCGACGAGCACAACTTCTACCTGTACCGCACGCCGGTGCAGGCGGGGCCCGGCGCCGCGGCGTGGGAGCCCGAGGTGCGCGTGGACCTCACCCGCTTCCAGCAGCTGCGCGCCCAGCTGGAGAACGCCTTCCTGCGCGGCGGGGCCGACTCGCTGCAGTGCACCGGCACCGACCTGGAGCTGGTGCGGCGCTCCGGCGCCCCCCGTGGCGTGACGGCGCGCCGCCACGCGGTGTGCCAGGACGGCTACATCGTCTACAGCGCCGACCCCGCGGTGACGCCCCCCAACCTCGCCGGCGTGCAGGAGCTGGCCGTGGGGTTCGTGCGCGTGGACAGCCTGCCGCGCGGCGGCACGGGGATCCTGGACAACGACACCCTCGAGCTGTGGGTCAACGACCTGCGCCTCACCGACGTGGTGGACGACCTGGGGGTGGCCGGCGAGGTGGGGGTGACGCTCAACGCCGGCGACCTGGCCGACGTGCGCGTCAACCTCAGTCGCCGCGATCCCAATTTCCGCCAGCTGGGGGAGGTGCCCTCCTTCCTCTCCGCCAGCGGCCTGGCGGTGGGCACGGTGCTGCACGCCGAGAAGTTCCTGCCGGCCCGGCTGGGGATCGTGCTGCCGGTGTCGGTGGACTACGCCAGCAGCGCCGTGGACCCGCTGTTCATCACGCGCACCGACATCCGGGCCGGGGGGATCGCGGGGCTGCGCACCCCGCGCGACCGGCGGCTCACCACGACCATGGCGCTGCGGCGCGCGGTGCCGCTGGACCGCGGCTGGTACGCGCCGCTGGTGAACGGCCTGGCGCTCAACGGCAGCTGGACCAGCGGCGGGACGCAGAGCGCCTTCCAGGAGGCGCAGAACGGCAGCTACCTCATGGGCGCGTCGCTGGCCATGGGGTCGGACCGCCGGGAGGGGACCCTCCCCCGCCTGCTGGCGCGCGCGCTGGACGCGCTCCCCGCGCCGCTGCGCGGGCTGGGGGCGGTGCGCGCGGTGCGCGAGGCGCGCTACCAGTGGACCCCCACGCAGTTCCGGCTGGCCAGCGCCCTCAGCCGCGCCGACGCGGCGGTGACCTCCTTCACCAAGGCCGCCGCCGTCCCCGACGACACGGGGCAGCGGGTCACGTCGCTCACGCACGTGTGGCAGAACAGCGGCACGCTGGAGTTCCGCCCCACGCTGGCGCTCTCGGCATCGGTGAGTGCGCGGCAGCTGTTCGACCTGCGGGATTACCGCACCGGCGCGCTCCTCCCCGACTCCACCGACCGGGGGGTGGCGGCGGCGGCCGAGCGGCGGCGATTCCTGGGGGCCGACGTGGGACTGGAGCGGGAGCGCTCCATCACCTCCACGGTGCTCTTCCAGCCGGTGGCCACCGGCTGGTTCGTGCCGCGCCTGGACTTCAGCTCCACGTACGGGGTGGTGGCCGACCCCAACGCCCGGGTGCTGCTGCGCGCCAATGACACCACCGGGGCGTTCCGCCTGCCGCGGCGCCTGGGGGCGTCGCAGAACCTGTCGGCGGGCACGGTGGTCACCCTGTCGCGGCTGCTCCCCCGGGGGGCCACGGGCGCCCGCGCGCGCCTGGCCCGCCTGCTGGGGCCGGTGGACCTCTCCTGGCAGCAGGGGCTCACCTCCAACTACGACAACACCAGCTACCGCCCCGGCTGGGACTACCAATTCGGGCTGGGCTCGGTGGACGACTTCCGCGGCACCACCACGCGCCTGGCCACCACCGCCGGTCGGCAGCAGCGGGGGGCGGTCATCGGGTCCCTCAACCTCCCCCTCTCGCTCACGGTGCAGTCGCGGCTGGAGCGGGGCACCACCGAGAGCTGGACGCGGCGCGTGCTGGACGGCTTCCAGGCGGTGATCACCAGCACCCAGCAGGTGGACCCCGACCTGACCGTGCGGTGGAGTTGGCGCCCGGTGCGGCTGCGGCGGTTGTTCACGCTGGTGAACGTGAACGGGCGCTACGTGGTGTCGGAGCAGGAGACCATCGTGCCCAATGAGACGGGGGGGCTGGCCGACCGCGGCCGCACGGTGGCGCGCAGCCGGCCGATCTCCGGGTCGGTGACGTGGGCGCTGTTCGGCGGGCTCACCACCAACGGCTCGATGGACCGCACGCGGCGCGAGGACATCCGTCCGGGCGCCGTCACCACGGGCGACACGCGGCGGATGTCGCTGGACCTGTCGCGGCGCTTCAAGCTCCCCAAGCGGTGGAACCCGCGCACGCCGCCGCTGCGTGTGGCGCTCTCCTACCAGTCGGAGGAGACGCGATCGGTGGTGCAGGGGGTGGCCACCCCCGGAGGGGAGACCGGCGGGAGTGCCACGGGCACCGCCGCGTCGGTGCTCACCAACAACGGGCGCCGGGCGTTCAACCTGAATGGCGACACCGACCTGTCGGAGCTGCTGACCTTCAGCATCACGGCCTCGCAGGTGGTGAACTTCGACCGCAACTACAACCGGCAGACCACCAACCTGATCTTCAGCGCGGTGCTCCAGCTGCGCTTCTTCGCCGGCGAGCTGCGCTAGCGGCGCCGGGGAGGGGCGCCCCCTGCCGGGCGGTGCCGCGGTCCCGCACGCGGAGCGGGGGTTTGGTGGAACGGGGTGGGCGTCCCACCATGGGGCATGCCCACCGCTGCCGAACGTCAGGCGTTGCTGTTCCTCCTGGGGGTCACCCTGCTGGGGGGCGGCATGCGGCTGTGGGCCGGCGCCGCCCCCCTCCCGCCGGTGGTGGGG
>JBEIJM010000150.1:0-7953 GCA_040380205.1 Gemmatimonadaceae bacterium | reverse complement strand
TCACTCGTAGACGATTATCGGCGGGGTGGGGTCACGGGGCGCGCCCCAGCTCAAAGCGGAGCATTGATTCCACATTCGGGAAACGAAAGGCGAAGCCGTGCGCCGCCAGTACCCCCGGCACCACCCGCTGGCTGGCCAATACGGTCTCCTCCGCCATCGCCCGCCCCATCGCCACCCGCATGGCCCACGCCGGCACGGCGGCCACCGCCGGACGCCGCAGCACCCGCGCCAGCGCCCGCGTGTACTGCGCGTTGGTCACCGGCTCGGGGCCCACCAGGTTCACCGCCCCGGCGATCCGCGTATCCATCAGGCAGTGGTGGATGGCCCCCACCTCGTCGTCCAGCGCGATGGGGCTGAGCCACTGCCGGCCGTGGCCGATGCGCCCCCCCATCCCCAGCTGAAAGAGCGGCGCCTGCACGGCCAGCGCCCCGCCGGCGGCGCCCTGCACGATCCCGGTGCGCAGCAGCACCACGCGAATCCCCGCCGCCGCCGCGGGCGCGGTGGCCGCCTCCCACTCGGCACCCACCTCCGCCAGGAACCCCGTCCCCACCGGCGCCCGCTCATCCAGCACGGCGTCCCCCTGACTGCCGTACACGCCAATGGCCGATCCGCTCAGCAACGCCGCCGGGGGGCGGTCCATGCGCGCCAGCACGTCAGCCAGCAGGCGGGTCCCCTGCACCCGACTGTCGCGGATGGCCGCGCGGTGCGCCGGGCTCCACCGGCGGGCGATCGGCGCCCCGGCCAGGTGCACCACCGCATCCACCCCCGCCAACGCCGCCGGGTCCAGCACGCCGCGCGCCGGGTCCCACGAGACGTCAACCGCGCCGGGACGCACCGGACCGCGCCCGATGCGCACCACGGTGTGCCCGCCGGTGGACAGGAAGGCCGCCAGCGCCGACCCCACGAAGCCGGTGGCCCCGGTGATCGCCACGCGGAGGCGAGGGCGGTCGGCGAAGGCCGCATGGCGCGCCAGGTCGCCGGCGGTCACGGCGTGCCGGTAGCGGAACACCCGCGCGAGCGTCCGCTCGGTGAAGCGCCCGCCCACGAGAGCGCCCAGCGCGCCGCCGGGGAGCCGGTAGTCGATGCGGTCCTCCAGCTCGCTCCCCAGCGGATGCGGCTGCATGGCATGCACGTGGCGCCACGCCGCAAAGGGGCCGCGGCGCATCACGTCGCAGAACTGCCGCCCGGCCACGTATCCCTCGTGCTCGATCTCCCAGGTGGTGCGCACCGGGCCGGTTTGCACCGACAGCCGCACCCGGGCCCCATCGCGAATGCCCCCCTCGGCCAGCAGCACGCGGGGGCGGTCCCACGGAGGGGACAGCCGTTCAAAGGCCCCGGGGCGCTCATGCCAGGCAAAGAGCTGCTCCACGGGGACGGGAACCACGAGGCGGCGGGAGAAGGTCACCCGCGAAAGCTAATCCCGGCCGCGAGGGGGGCAGCCGGCGACGGCGTCCTACTGCAGCACCCCGGCCGGCTCTTCGGTGAGGACCGGAAACAGCGTGTCGGACGCGGCGACCCCCGGCAGCCGCAGCGCTTCCGGCACCTGGATGGTGAAGGTGGTCCCCACCCCCGGCACCGACTGGATGCCGATGCGTCCGTTGAGCGCCTCGATGCGCTCGCGCACCACGTCCATCCCCACCCCGCGCCCGGACAGCGTGGTCAGCGCCGACGCCGTGGAGAACCCCGGGGCGAAGATCAGCGCGTAGGCGTCCGCGTCGGACGGCTCGACGTGGGGCATCACCAGCCCGCGCCGGCGCCCCTCGGCGACCAAGCGGTCCCGCTGCAACCCGCGCCCGTCGTCACGCAGCACCACGGTGAGCACATCCCCCACCAGCGAGGCCGACAGTCGCACCACCCCGGCGGCGGGCTTCCCCGCCACGACGCGCTCCGCGGCCGATTCAATGCCGTGGTCGATGGCATTGCGCATCATGTGCAGCAGCGGATCCCCCAGCTGCTCCACGACGGCGCGATCCACCTCCACGCCGCCGCCCTCGGTGTGGAACTCCACCGCCTTCCCCAGGTGGGTGGCGGTGTCGCGCGCCAGGCGCCCGAGCTTGCGGAACGTGCCGTGGAACGGGACCATGCGCATCCCCTGCGCCATCTGCTGCAGCTCGGCCACCACGGCACCCGCCTGCTCCAGGATCCACGCGTCCATCGCCTCCCCCCGCCCGTGCGCCTGCGCCAGCCGGGCGTGCAGGCGTCCCAGCAGCTCCACGCGCCCCACCATGGCGTCCATGCGATGGGTGGGGATGCGCAGCGTGAGTTCGGCGAAGCTGTCGGCGGGCAGCTGCGCATGCCCCGCCGGGTGCGGGGCGCCCAGGACGGGAGCCGCCGTCGGGGGCGCCAGCAGCGCCTCGACCAGCGGGCGGTATCCCGCCGGGATGACCATCGGGGTGCCCTTGTCCAACGCGACCATCAGCGCGCCCAACAGCCCGGCCAGTCCGTCCAGCCCGGTGCGAAGCAGCAGCGCCAGCTGGGGGGTGCGGGCATGGCGCCCCTCCCGCACGCCGTCACACACGGTCTCCAGCTCGTGGGCCAGCGTCACCACGTGTGGCAGCGACAGGAACGAGGCGGTGCCCTTGATGGTGTGCAGGTCGCGCAGGATCCCCTGCAGCGCCTCGGCGTCGGCGGCCGGTCCCATGGCCTGCCCCAACAGCTGCTCCAACCGCTCCAGCAGCTCCGTGGCCTCGGCCACGAATGACTGCAGGAGGTCGCGGTCGGCGTCCTCGGGCAGCGGGTGGTGGGTCAGCGCGTGGGCCATGGCAAGGCGGAGGCGAAAGCCGGACGGGAGACCAGCCGAAGCGCTCGGCGGTGCCGGAGCCCCTGCTGGGCGAACGGCCCGTCCCTGGCGGGCGCGGGCCGTCCGGACATCACGGGGCGACGGGGGGCGTCACGCCGCGGGGTGCGCGTGCGCCGTGAACAGCGCGTCGGCCAGCTCCTGCCGTCCTTCCAGCACCTCGAAGGAGGCATCGGGGTCGTAGCACCCCACGGGCGGGCGATGGCCGGGGGCAGGGGCGGGATACTCCTCGACGGCCAGGTCGAACAGCGCCGACACCTCCTGCAGGCGATGCTCCATCTCGTCGAGGATCCCCACGCACTGGGCAAGCTGCTGCTTGGCGATGTCCTGGAACTGGAGCGCGCCGATCATGCGGTACAGCTCCTCGCGCAGCGCGCCGCGGGTGGCGGCGTCCTGCGGGACGCCCGTCCCCCGCTCCAGCTGGTCCACCAGCGCCACCGCGCGCTCGCAGCCGTTCAGGATGTCGACGGCGGCGTGCTCGGTGGCGGTGGACAGCTGATGCAGCCGTTCCTGCGTGTCGGCCATGCGGCGCGGCGACACCCGCGCCAGGGCGGTGCGCCCGGCGCGGAGCCGTTCGATGCACTGCTGGATCTGCGCCCCGGCCTGCTCCAGTGCGAGCGGGAGGTCGGGGATGGGGCGGGCCAGTTCGGGCGCCAGCTCCCGCGGATCGGCGGTGATCCCCAGGTCATCCAGCTGCTGGTCGACCAGGCGGAGGGCCGCCTCCGACTCGTAGAGGATCGCCTCGGCGCGCTCGCCGGTCATGCCCCGCCTCCCCCGCGCGGCGACAGGAGCGCGTCGATCTTCTCCTTGAGCACCTGCGGGGTGAAGGGCTTCACGATGTAGTTGCTCACCCCCAGCTCGATGGCGTTGAGGATGTCCTCGCGCGTGGAGCGCGAGGTGGCCATCAGGATGGGGACGTGCCCGGTGTCCGACCGGGCCCGCAGCGCCTTGGTCAGGTCGGCTCCGCTCATGGCGGGCATGTTCCAGTCGGTGATGACGCACCCCACCGACTCGTCGAACCGCGCGAGGGCCTCCTCGCCGTCGCTCGCCTCGACCGTGTCGCGGTAGCCGATGCGCTGCAGGGAATTGACCACGATCCGCCGCATGGTGGCGGAGTCGTCGACGACGAGGAACTTCATCGGTCAGGCGGGACGGGGAAGGCTCAGAGGTCGCCGCTGTCCAGCACGCGGCGGGCGACCTGCTCGACGACGTCGAGCGAGTTGTACGCCCCCTGCATGACCTTGGCGCGCAGCTCCTGGACGCGCTCCGGCGAGAGCTCGTCCGACTGGCTGGCGCTCATGGACTTGCCGATGTCGGAGAACTGCACCGAATCCGACTTCGGGGAAAGGGGGGACGGGGTGCCATTCCCCGTGGGGGGGGCGCCATCGACCGGCGCGGCCTGCCCCGCCATGGGGTTGGCCGTGCTGCGAGCGGGACGCAGGGACTCGTAGGATGTGCCGTTGATTCGCATAGGGTTGTCTCCTCCTGCCTTAGACTATCGGCAGCTCCCCGGCGTAACTTGAGCGACTGGTGCACGCCACCGCCCCCAGCCGGCGCGGAGGCCGGTGGGGCGGGCGGCGAGCCCTAGTGTCGCACGTCCAGGGTGCGGCTGTCGGGGTCCGGGGGCAGGGAGGGTGGGGAGGTGTAGCCGTGGTATCCCCCCGGGGGCAGCGGCGCCCCGTGTGTGGCCAAGATCGCTTGCTGGGTCTCAAGTCCCAGCCGCTCGATCGGGTCGGGGGGCGGCACGGCGCCATCCCTGGCAGCCATCTCCGCGATCGTGTCGCGCAAGAGGAGACTGAACCCCTCTGGCAGTGGTGCATCCATACGCCGCTACCCTTGCCGGTTGATGGGACGGGGGCGGTCGGCCGGGGCCACCGGGGGGACCCCCCCCCGCTCCAGCCCCAGCGTGCCGTAGCGGGGCGCACTGGCGGCGGAGCGCTGCATGGCGTCCAGCTCGGTGCGCAGCGCCTCCACCCGCGCGGCCACCTGGGCCGCCAGGCGGTGGGTCACCTGTGTGGAGCCGTCCACGGCGGCCAGCACCGTGGCCAGCAGCGCGTCCGCCTGCTCCAGCGCCTGTTCGGCGGCGGCGTGCGCCGGGTGGTCGGCGGCGGGGCGGGTCTTGCGCAGGTAGGCGACGTGCGCCTGCAGCTGCCGCAGCACCTGGTCCCGCTGCAGGAGCAGCGGGGCGATCCGGGTGTCGTCCCCCTCAAGGGCGTCCTGCACCTCGCGAGCGAGCCCGTCGGCGTGCGCGCACAGCGCCAGCGCCTGGCGCGCGACGCGCGACCGGGGCGACTGGCGCTGCGGGACCGGCGGGGCGCCGCTGGGCATCACGCGCTCCGGACCTGGCGCACGGCCAGCTGGGCGGCGGCGCCGGCAAAGCCGTCGCGCAGGGAGGTGGCCACATTGATCAGGCTGCGCATGGTGCGCAGGTCGCCGCGGTCACCGATGTCCACCAGCTCCACCAGCATGAACTGGTACAGGCTCGCCAGGTTCTGGGCCAGCGGGCCGCCCTTCTCGAAGTCCAGCGTGGCCAGCAGCTCGGTCACCAGACCGCGCGCGCGGCGGAGCGCCACCACGCGCAGCGCCACATCCTTGCGCTCCACGGCGATGCGCGCCCGCTCCAGGTTGACCACCAGCTGCTCGAACACGAACACCACCAGGCGCTCGGACGACGCGCCCTGGAGCTCGAGCTCGCGGTAGCTGTTGGACCGGGGGGTGGGGACCTTCTGGGCGTAGGACATCGCAACTGGGGGCTGGGGAAGTGGGGCCGAAGCGGCGTCGAAGTCCATTATCGGCACCAGATCGCCAAGGTTGAGTGCGGCGTCAGCCGTTGAGGTTGGCGAACATGCTCCCCTGCTCCTTGACCTTGGCCAAGGCGTTCTCCATGCGGGCGAACTGGTCCACCAGCTGCAGGCGGCGCGTCTCCACCCGCTGCTGCGCGCGCGTTTCCTTGCTGCGCAGCGACAGGGTGACGGAGTCGATGTTCCGCATCTGGTTGCTGATGGTGCCACTGCCGAAGCTGGTGGCGCCATCGGCGGCCCGGATGAGGGCGTCACCCACGCCGCCGAAGCCGAACAGCGCCTCCACCTCGGAAGGCTTGGCGCCCAGCGCCGTGCGGAACGCCACGGGGTCCAGCTCCAGCGCCCCGTAGCGGTCCAGCGTCATGCCGACGGTGGGAAGCCGCCCGTAGGTGCCGTTGCCGGCCACCTCGGTGCGCAGCGCGTTGGTGAAGGAGGACATCACCCGCCGCAGGTCGGAGTTGCCGTACAGCGGGGCGCTGACGTCCCGCTGCTCCTCGAAGAAGAGCCGCACGGCGTTGTACGACTCCGCCAGCTTCTCCACCGCCTTGGTGGTGGCCTCCACGTCCTGGCGGACGGTGAGCGCCACCTGCGTCCCCGGCTCGGCGTTCTGCAGGTTCAGCGTCACGCCGAAGATGGCGTCGCTGATGGTGTTGCTGGTGCGGGTGATCTCGCGGCCGTCGATGCGCACGATGGCGTCGCGCCCGGCCTGCACCTCCCGGTTGCGCCCCGAGACGGCCACGGTGCTGGTGCCCAGGGTCCCGGTGGTGCCGTCGGCGCGGGTGATCCCCAGCGACAGCGACAGCCGCGAGGTGCCGGCGGTGCCGTCGGTGAGGCGGATGCGGCCGTCGTCCCCCAGCTGGGCCACCGCGGGGCGCGCGCCGGCGCCAAAGCCGCTGGTGGCGTCATTGAGGCGGTCCAGCAGCGTCTGCACCGTGTCCCCGGCCTGGATGACCAGCCCGAAATTCACCGCCGTGCCGTCGCCGCGCATGCCGCGGATGTTGATGGCGTCACCCGCCGACAGGTTGGCCGAGACGCCGTCCACCTTGAGCCCGGCCAGGGCGGTGGACGCGGTGGCCGTGGCGTTGCCGCTGGAGGTGAGGGTTCCCGACTGGATCGTCTGCCGGATGCCGGCGGCCTGCCCGGCGGCGAAACCGAGCGCCGCCACCACCGCCTCGGAGTCGGCGTTCCCCGACACCGCGTTCACGGGGCCATCCACCACCAGCCGATAGCGGGTCTCATCGCCGAAGGCCTCCGCCTCCACCCCCGCCGAGCCGCCGGCGGCGTTGATCTTGCTCGCGATCGACGAGATCGACTCGGTGGACAGGTCCACCGTGAGGACCTTGTCCCCCACCCGGATGTTGGTGGGGTTGATCCCGGGAGTAAGGCCGAGCGCGGCGGCCGCGGAGAGGGTGGCCGACGAGATCGGCTTGCTGCGGGTGTCCACCAGCCCCAGCTCGCGCGAGACCCCGCCGGTGCTGTCGCTGATGGTCAGGTCGCCGGCGCCGGGGGCGCTGCGCGAGAGCACCAGCCGCCCCGCCGTCCCCCCCTCGCTCTGGATGACCGCCTGCACCCCGGTGGGCGAGCCCCCGGTGTTGGCGTCGTTGATCTTGATCTGGATGTCGCGCAGCGAGTCGGTGGCCGCGATGCTGATCCCGGTCCCGTTGATCGTGAGCGTCCCCGCCAGCCCGCGCGCGGCGCCCACGTCGGCCACCGTGCCCCCGGCCACCCTGGCCGTCTCGGCCAGCTGCACCACCTCGATGTTGGAGGTCCCCGCCTGCGCCCCCAGCCCCGTGCTGGCGGTGAACAGGCTGCGGCTCGTGCTGGGGCTTGGCGGGACCGTGGCGGTGAAGCCGCCCATCCCCGTGCGACGCACCACCCGCGCCGACTCCGACAGGGTGTTGACCAGCCCGGACAGGTTCTTCCAGGCCTCGCGCTCCTTGGCGCGCCGGGCGATCTGGTCGCTGATCGGCGTGACCAGGCGCGACTCCTCTGCCTTGACCGTCGCATCGATCATCTCGTTCCAGTTGATGCTGGACGAGAGGCCGCTGACGCGCCCGCTGCTGACGTTGACGTTCGTGGACGTGGTTGCCATGAGGTCCTCCGGGGATCCCGCTACGCCGTGGCCCCGAAGCCGGCGGAGACGCCGACTTCGGGGCTGCGGCAGGGAACTGCGCCCTGCCCTACCGGTTACCGCCTGTCACTGCCGTTCACTAGCGCAGGATGTTCAGGATGCTCTGGCTGGACTGGTTGGCCTGCGAGAGCATCGACTGCGCCGCCTGCATCAGGATGTTGCTGCGGGTGAAGTTCGCCATCTCCTCCGCCATGTCGACGTCGCGGATGGTGGACTCCGCCGCC
>JBEIJM010000149.1:0-8000 GCA_040380205.1 Gemmatimonadaceae bacterium | reverse complement strand
GCGGCGCTGTACGCGGCCAAGGGGGCGGGGCGGAACCGGGTGGTGAGCGCGGGGCCGCGCGCGCCTGGGGGCGACGGGCGCGCGGCCGGGCACCCTTCCCTCGTGGCGGTCCCGTGACAAGGTTGAAGGCATGCCGCCCATGTCCCGCCCCAGCAACCTCGGCCGCTTCGCGATGGCGTACGTGCTGGCCGGGGGGCGCGGCTCCCGCCTGTACGAGCTGACCGACCGGCGCGCCAAGCCGGCGGTGTACTTCGGCGGGAAGACGCGCATCATCGACTTCGCGCTCTCCAACGCCATCAACTCCGGCATCCGGCGCATCGGCGTGGCCACGCAGTACAAGGCGCACTCGCTGATCCGCCACCTGCAGCGCGGGTGGAACTTCCTGCGCCCCGAGCGGAACGAGTCGTTCGACATCCTCCCCGCCAGCCAGCGGGTGTCGGAGACGCAGTGGTACGAGGGGACCGCGGACGCGGTGTACCAGAACCTGGACATCATCGAGTCGTACCACCCCGAGTTCATGGTCATCCTGGCGGGGGACCACGTGTACAAGATGGACTACGAGCTGATGCTGGAGCAGCACGTGGACCAGGGGGCGGACGTGACGGTGGGGGTGCTGGAGGTGCCGCGGCGCGAGGCCACCGGGTTCGGCGTGATGCAGGTGGACGCGGCCGACCGGATCACGGAGTTCCTGGAGAAGCCCGCCGACCCGCCGGGGCTCCCCGGGAACCCCGAGGTGGCGCTGGCGTCGATGGGGATCTACGTGTTCCGCACGCGGTTCCTCTTCGACCTGCTGCGGGAGGACGCGGCCACGCCGGCGTCGTCGCGCGACTTCGGGAAGGACCTGATCCCGCACGTGGTGCGGCACGGGAAGGCGGTGGCGCACCGATTCAGCGCCAGCTGCGTGAAGGGGGCGGCGGAGGCGGAGGCGTACTGGCGCGACGTGGGGACGGTGGACGCCTACTGGGAGGCGAACATCGACCTGACCAACGTGGTGCCGGCGCTGGACCTGTACGACCGCGACTGGCCCATCTGGACGTACGGCGAGATCACGCCGCCGGCCAAGTTCGTGCACAACGAGGAGGGGCGGCGCGGGCAGGCGCTCAACTCGCTGGTGTCGGGGGGGTGCATCATCTCGGGGGCGTCGCTGCAGCGCAGCCTGCTGTTCACGAACGTGAAGGTGCATTCGTACGCGTCGCTGGACCACGCCGTGGTGCTCCCCGAGGTGGAGGTGGGGCGCGGGGCGCGGCTGCGCGGCGTGGTCGTGGATCGCGGGGTGCAGATCCCCCCGGGGCTGGTGGTGGGGGAGGACGCGGCGGAGGACGCGCGGCGGTTCCGCCGCACCGAGAAGGGGACGGTGCTGGTGACGCAGCCGATGGTGGACGCGCTGGCCTAGCCGGCGCGCCCGTGCGCGCTCACCCGCGGGCGAGCGCCGCCGCGTGGCGGTACACCGCGCCGTAGGTGGCGGCGGCGCGCGCCCAGCCGTGGTCCTCGCGCATGCCGCGGTCGCGGAGCAGCGCCCAGCTGGCGGGGTCGCCGTAGGCGGTGAGGGCGCGCCCGATGGCGGCGGCGCATTCGCCGGCGTCCACGGGGTGGAAGCGGAAGCCGTTCCCCTCCCACCCTTCGCGCACGGTGTCCTCCAGCCCGCCGGTGACGCGCACCACCGGCACGCTCCCGTAGCGCAGCGCGATGAGCTGCCCCAGCCCGCACGGTTCGAAGCGCGAGGGCATGACGAAGAGGTCGGTCCCCGCGTAGATCCGCTGCGCGAGGGCGGCGTCGAAGCCGGTGCGCAGGGCGATGCGGTCCGGATGCGCGGCGGCGGCGTGGCGGAAGGCCGACTCCAGGGCCGCCTCCCCCGACCCCAGCACCACCAGCTGCGCGTCGGTGTCGCGCAGCAGCCAGGGGAGGGTGTCGAGGAGCAGGTCGAGCCCCTTCTGCGCCACCAGCCGCGAGACGACGCCCAGCAGGGGGCGCCGCGGCGCGTCGTCCCACCCCAGCTCCTGCTGGAGGGCGCGCTTGCACACCGCCTTCCCCTCCGGGGCGTCGGCGTCGTAGCGTGCGGCCAGGTGCGGGTCGGTGGCGGGGTTGAAGGCGGCGGTGTCGAGGCCGTTGAGGATCCCCACCAGGCGGTCGTGGCGCGCCTCCAGCAGCCCCTCCAGCCCCTCGCCGTAGGCGGCGGTGCGGATCTCGTGCGCGTAGGTGGGGCTCACGGTGGTGAGCACGTCGGCGGAGGCGAGCCCGCGCGCCAGGAAGTTGAAGGCGCCGGCCACGCGCGGTCCCCAGCGCTCCTCCAGCATCCCCCCCTCGGTGAGCCCGGCGAGGGCGAGGGTGAAGGGGTTGAAGCGCCCCTGGTAGGCGAGGTTGTGGATGGTGAGCACGGTGCCGATGCGCCCCAGGGTGTAGGCGTGCGTGCTCTTCATGTAGTGCGGCACCAGGGCGGCGTGCCAGTCGTGGGCGTGCACCACGTCGGGGATCCAGCCGTGCACCTCGCGGCGGTGCTGCAGCGCGGCCAGCACGCCCCGCGCGAAGAGGATGAAGCGGCGGTCGTCGTCGCGCTCGCCGTAGATGGCGGGACGCGCGAAGGCGGCGGGGATGTCCAGCAGGTACAGCGGCACCGGCTGGTCGGCCGCGCGCCACACGCGGCACTCCTCGGCGCGCTCCCCCACGGGGAGGAAGGTGGCGGCCACGGGCCCCTGCATGGCGAGCCCCTCGTCGCGCAGCCGCTGGTAGCAGGGCATGAGGACGCACACGTCGTGTCCCGCGGCCTGCAGCGCGGCGGGGAGGGCGCCGGCCACGTCGGCCAGCCCCCCGGTTTTGACCAGCGGGGCCACTTCGGCGGCCACGAACAGGATGCGCATGGGGGGCTCCGGGGGGACGCGGGGTTACGCGGGGGCGTGCGCGGCGGCCAGGGCGGCCGGCAGCTCGGCGGCGAGGTCCTCGACGGCGGCGTCCACGTTGGCGGCGCGGGTGCGGAAGCTCAGCACGCACACGCGGGCCAGGTAGCGCCCGTCCACCACGCACCCCGACAGCATCACGCGGCCGCGCGCGGTGACGCGGTCGACCAGGGCGTGCGTGGCGGCGTTGCGGGCCTGCTGCGTGGGGAGGGCGGGGCCCGCCAGATGGAAGGCGAAGAGGGAGAGTTGCGGCGGGGCGTCCATGACCACGCCGGGGAGGGCGGCCACCCGCGCGGCGGCGTCCACCGCCAGGGCGCGCTTCTCCGCCAGCGCGGCGCGGTAGCGCGCGGCGCCCAGCAGCCGCACCGCCAGCCAGAGGCGCAGCCCCGGGAAGCCGCGCGACAGCTCGGGGCCGTGCTGCGCCGGGTCGTAGAAGTCGTCCTGGTTGTCGGGGAGGTAGCCGGCGGTGGTGGTGTGCACCGCGCGCAGCGCGTCGCCGTCGCGCACCAGCAGCGCGCCGGTGCCGTAGGGGAGGAAGAGCCCCTTGTGCGGGTCCAGGGTGAGCGAGTCGGCGCGCGGCAGCCCGGCCAGCAGCGGGCGGAGCGCGGGGACCAGGTGGAAGCAGGCGCCGTAGGCGCCGTCCACATGGTGCCAGAGCCCCTCGCGGGCGCAGAGGTCGGCGATGGCGTCCAGCGGGTCGACGGCGCCGGTGTTGGTGGTGCCGGCGGAGGAGGCCACGAAGAAGGGGCGGAGCCCGGCGGCGCGGTCGGCGGCGATGGCGGCGGCGAGGGCGTCGACATCCATGCGGAAGGCGTCGTCCACCGGCACCAGGCGCACGCGGTCGGCGGCGATGCCGGCCAGCTTGGCCGCCTTGGCGATGCAGTGGTGCGCCTGGCTGGAGGTGTAGAGGACCCCCGGGCGGATGTCGGCGCCCAGGTGCTGTTCGCGGGCGCAGAGGATGGCGTTGAAGGTGGCGCCGGAGCCGCCGGTGGTGAACAGCCCGGCGGTGGTGGCGGGGAACTGCATCCAGTCGCGCAGCCAGTCGAGGGCGTCGGCCTCGAGCTGCACCAGCGCGGGGGAGGCGGTCCACACGCCGGTGTAGCGGTTGACGGCGTTGCTGAGGAAGTCGGCGAGGGCGGCGGGATAGACGCCGCCGCCGGGGATGTAGGCCAGATACCCCGGGTGCGGCGCGTTGAAGGCGCGCGGCAGGCACTCCTGGAAGAGGAGGTCGAGGAGAGGCTCCAGCGACTCGGGGGCGTCGGGGGGAACGGGGGTGCGCAGCGCGCGCAGAAAGGCCGGTGTGCTGGGAATCCCCCCGGCCGGCTGGTCGGGGAGGGTGGCGAGGTGCGCCACGGCGCGGTGGACCACCGCCTCCCCCATGGCGCGCATGGCGTCGGGGGAGAACTCCAGGGAGGCCGGGTCGGCGAAGCCGGGGGGGACAGGCATGCGGGGGAAGGTAGCGCGCGGCCGCGGGGAGGGCGGGGTAGATTCCCGGGTTTGCCCGTATCCCCCCCGCCCCGTCCTGCCATGCATCTGCTGTCCCGCTCCGCCGTGCCGTCGCTGTCGTGTGCCCTGGCCCTGCTGGCGTGTGCGGGGGGGGCGGTGGCGGCGCAACCGGCGGTGCCACCCGGCGTGCCCCCTGCCGGGCTCACCCCGCCGCGGCTGGACGCGGCGGTGGCCGACTCCTTCGCGCGGGCGGTGCGGGCGCGCCCCCGTCCCGTGGCGCAGGCGCTGCGCGTGAGCGCGCCCATCACCGTGGACGGACGGCTGGACGAGGCGGTGTGGCGCACCGGCGCCCCGATCACCGGCTTCGTGCAGCGCGAGCTCAACGAGGGGGTCCCCGAGTCGGAGCGCACCGAGGTGCGCATCGCCAGCGACGAGCAGTACCTGTACATCGGCGCGCGCATGTACGACCGCGAGCCGCACCTGATCGTGCCCGGGGAGAAGATCCGCGACGTGACGCTGGCCAACAGCGACCACCTGGCGCTGATCTTCGACACGTACCACGACCGGCAGAACGGCTTCGTGTTTGCCACCACCCCCGCGGGGATCGAGTACGACGGGCAGGTGATCCGCGAGGGGGAGGGGGGGCGGCTCGATGGTCCCCGGGCAGAACCGGATGCAGGCCGGGGCGATGGGCGGCTTCAACGTGAACTGGGACGCCAGCTGGACGGTGGCCACCACCATCGACTCCCTGGGGTGGACGGCGGAGTTCCGCATCCCCTTCGCGACGCTGCGCTTCGGCGCGGGGGGCGACCAGACGTGGGGGCTCAACGTCTCGCGCAACATCCGCCGCAAGAACGAGGAGCTGTTCTGGGCGTTCATCCCGCGGCAGTTCAACCTGTACCGCCTGTCGCTGGCCGGGGAGCTGGCGGGGCTCTCGGTGCCGCGGCGGCGCATCCAGACGGTGACGCCGTACGTGCTGGGGTCGAGCCTCACCACCTGGCCCAACGGGCAGGCGGCGCGCACGAGCACCCCCGAGGTGGGGGGGGAGATCAAGTACGGGGTGACGCCGGCGCTCACGCTGGACCTCACGGCGAACACCGACTTCGCGCAGGTGGAGGTGGACGACCAGCGGGTGAACCTCACGCGCTTCCCGATCTTCTTCCCCGAGAAGCGCCCCTTCTTCCTGGAGAACGCGGGCGTCTTCTCGGCGGGGACCCCGCAGGCGGTGGACCTCTTCTTCACGCGGCGCATCGGCATCTCCGAGACCGGACAGCCGCAGCCGATCCTGGGGGGCGGGCGGCTGTCGGGGCGCGTGGGGGGGACCACGCTGGGGCTGCTGCACATGGTGACCGACGCGCCGGACGCGGGGGGCGTGGGGCAGGCGTACTCGGTGGGGCGCGCGGTGCGCGAGCTGTCGGCGCGCTCGCGCGTGGGCGCCATGGTGGTGCAGCGGCAGGCCACCGGCGACGCGGGGAACGTGAACCGCACCTACGCGGTGGACGGGCGCATCGGGCTGGGGCAGCGGTGGACGAGCGACCTGTGGGCGGCGCGCACCGAGTCGCCCGGGAAGACCGGCGACGACGTGGCCATGAGCGGGCGGTTGGCGTTCCAGACCAACGTGTGGAACCTGAACGCGCGCGTGGCGCAGATCGGCGGCGACTTCAACCCCGAGGTGGGGTTCATGAGCCGCCCGGCGGGGTACCGGACGCTGGACGCGATGGCCATGCGGTTGGTGCGCAAGCCGGAGTGGGGGTGGTTCAAGCAGTGGAACCCGCACGTGAGCTACCGCACCTTCCGCAACCTGGAGGACGGCTTCGAGCAGACGGGGTACCTGCACCTGGACTTCACCGAGATCGAGATGGCCAACGGCACCCGCTTCGGCCCGGAGTACAACATCTCGCGCGAGGGGCTGCAGGCCCCGTTCACGATCGCCCCCGGGGTGGTGCTGCCGGCCGGGACGTACGACTGGGGGTCGCTGGGGTTCGACTACACCACCGACCCCAGCGAGAACGTGTGGATCACCGGGCGGCTGGACGTGGGCCCCTTCTGGACGGGGCACCGGAAGGGGGGGAACGGCACGCTCACCGTGCGGCGCGGCGCGACCTTCTCGGGGAGCTTCCTGCTGGACCACAACGTGGTGCGGCTGCCGCAGGGGAACTTCACGCGGACGCTGCAGGCGGTGCGGCTCAACTACTTCTTCACGCCGCGCATCTTCGTGCAGACGCTCACGCAGTACAACAACCAGCAGAAGATCTTCTCGGCGAACGTGCGCTTCGGGTGGCTCAACACCGCGGGGACGGGGCTGTTCCTGGTGTTCAACGACGGGCGCGAGGCGAGCGGCTTCCTGGACTGGACGCGCCCGCAGCAGCGCTCGGTGTTCCTCAAGTTCACGCGGCAGTTCGGGACCACGGGGTGACCGGGTGAACGAGGGCGCGCACCCCGCGCCCGTGTCCCCGCCTGCGTCGTCGCCCGCGCCCGCCGCCCCGCGGCTGGCGCGGGCGCTGTCGTTGCGGGACCTGGTGCTGCTGAACGTGGTGGCGGTGTTCACCCCCAGCACCATTGCGCAGAGCCTGCCGCTGGGGTGGCGCGGCGGGGTGCTGTGGGCGGTGGCGGGGGCGGCGTTCCTCCTTCCCTACGGCTGGGCGGTGGCCGCGCTGTCGCGACGCCATCCGCGGCAGGGGGGGATCTACGCCTGGACGCGGCTGGCGTTCGGCGAGGCGCACGGCTTCGTGTGCGGGTGGTGCGCGTGGGTGAACACGTTCCTGTACGTCCCCACGCTGTTCCTGGGGGTGGCGGCGGTGCTGGCGCTGCTGGGGGGCGCGCGCACGGCGTGGCTGGCCACCACCGGGGGCGCGGTCACGGGGATCGCGCTGGCGGGGCTGTGGGGGGCCACGGCACTGCACGTCGCGGGGCTGGGGCAGGGGAAGTGGATCCAGAACGCGGGCGCGGCGGGGCGGTTGCTCATCGCCCTGGGGCTGCTGGGGGCGGCGGCGTGGACGCTGGCGCACCCGGTGACCGTGCTGGCGGCACCCACCGCCGATGCCGCCGCCGCGCCGTGGCCCGGCCTGCTGGCGATGCTGGCGCTGTGGCCGTTCATCCTGAACGCGCTGGTGGGGCTGGAGCTGGGGGCGGGGATGGCGGAGGAGGCGGAAGCGCCCGCCGAGGACCTGCCACGGGCGCTGCGGCTGGGTGGGGGGCTGGTGATGGGCGCCTACCTGCTGGCGTTTGCGGCGGCGCTGGTGACCGGGTTCTCCGACGGCCACGTGATCACCGGGCATGTGCAGGCGATCACGGGCGCGGTGGCGCGTGCGGGCGCGGGCCCGGTACTGGCGGCGCTGGCCGGCGTGTTCGTGCTGGCCGAAGTCGCGGGGTTGCTGGGGACGGGCGCGGCGTGGCTGGCGGCACCGGCGCGGATTCCGTACGCCATCGGGGTGGACCGGCGCTTGCCGGCGGCCTTTGCCCGCGTGCATCCGCGCTTCGGGACGCCCTGGGTGGCGCTGCTGGTGCAGGCAGGGGTGGCCACGGCGCTGCTGCTGCTGGGGCAGCTGGGGGCCACGCTGCAGGAGGCGTACCTGGTGCTGCTGGGCGGGTCGATCGTGCTGGTGCTGGTGCCGTACGGCTACCTGCTGCTGGCGTGGCGTCGGCTGGCGGCGGCGGAGGGGG
>JBEIJM010000148.1:0-8071 GCA_040380205.1 Gemmatimonadaceae bacterium | reverse complement strand
GCGCCCTTGGCCCTGCCCGCGCAGGCGGCCGTGCGCCGCCCCGCCCCGGTGCTCGACTCGGCCCGCGTGCGCCAGCTGTATGTCAGCAAGGACACCGCCGACCTGGCCGGCTGCGGCGCTGCCTGCGACCGCGACATCGCAGAGCGCAAGCAGACCGACAGCGCCTACGCCGCGCGGGCCAAGGGGGTGCTGGAATTCCGCACCGTCAGCTACAAGAGCCGCCCCGACGGACTGGAGATCCCCGCGTACCTCTTCGCCCCGCTGGTGAAGAAGCCCGAGGGGCACGCCGCGCTGGTGTGGGTGCACGGCGGCGTGCACTCCAACTGGGCGCTCTCCATGTGGCCCTTCGTGCGCGAGGCGGTGCAGAAGGGGTACGTGGTGATCACCCCCAACTACCGCGGCAGCACCGGCTACGGCAACGCCTTCCACCGCCTCATCGACTACGGCGGCAAGGAGGTGGACGACGCGCTCTCGGCGGTGGACTTCCTGAAGACGCTGGGGTACGTGGACATGACGCGGCTGGGGATGATGGGGTGGAGCCACGGCGGCTTCATCACCGCGCACACCCTCTTCCGCGAGGGCAACCCCTTCCGCGCCGGCGCGGCCATGGTGCCGGTGACCAACCTGATCTTCCGTCTGTCCGACCACGCCCCCAGCTACGCGCGCAGCTTCGCCCCCGAACCGGGGATCCAGGGGATGCCGTTCGAGAACGTGCCCGAGTACATCCGCCGCTCGCCGGTGTTCCACGTGGACCGGCTGCAGGTGCCGCTGCTGGTGCACGTGGCCACCAACGACTGCGACGTGTTCTACCGCGAGAACCAGCAGTTCGTGCACACGCTGCGCGCGCTCAAGCCCGAGCTGGCGGAGACCAAGATCTACGTGAACCCGCCGCAGGGGGCAGGGGGGTGCGGCCATACCTTCAACCGGCGTGTGAACGCCGCCGGCACCGAGCGCGACGACACGCCGGAGCAGATCGACTCGTGGGACCGCACCTGGACCTTCTTCGCGTGGAACCTCCGGCCGCTGAGCGTGGTGCGGAAGGACAACGAGGAGTGGAAGCAGGACCCGCGCGTGGCCAGCCCGCGCGGCCCGGTGCCGCCGCTGTAAGGGCTGGGTGGGGGCGGGGCCCGTACCGACTGGCGCGCGCCGGCGCGCCGGTCTCCCCCGCCCCCTCGCGCCCCTCGCCCACACGGTGCATCCTTGGGGCCTTCGGGGCTGCCAATCGGCGTCCCCGCCTCCCTCCAACGCCGGAGCCCCTCCGTGAACATCACCGACCTCCTCGCCCAGGCGGGCGGCCTCAAGTCCATTGCCCGTGAACTGGGCGTCAATGAGCAGCAGGTCTCCAGCGGCGCCGCCGCGCTCCTCCCCGCCCTCATGGGGGGCTTCCGCAAGCAGGCGCAGGCGGGGGGCGGGGGCGATGCCGTGGCGCAGCTGCTGGGGTCGCTGGGCGGGTCGGGGCTGCTGGAGAACGTGCTCTCCCAGCACCCCACCGACGTGGCGCAGGGGAACGCGCTCCTCGGCACCCTCTTCGGTTCCAAGGAGGTGAGCCGCGCCGTGGCGCAGGGCGCCGCGCAGCAGAGCGGGGTGGACCCGGCGCTGCTCAAGAAGATGCTCCCCATGCTGGCCATGGCCGTGGGCGGGATGATGATGCGCCAGCAGGGGGGCGGGGCTCCGTCCCAACCCGCCGGCGGCGCGCTCGGCGCCCTCGGCGGGCTGGTGGGTGGACTTCTGGGGGGGCGCGGGGCGGCCCCGGCCGCCGGCGGCGCGGGGCTGGGCGGCATGCTCATGGGGATGCTGGACCAGGACGGCGACGGCAACCCGCTGGATGACGTCATGCGGATGCTGGGGAAGTAGGGGCATGCCCCGGTTCCTGCGCGCTGCGGGCACGCTGGCGATGCTGGCGGCGTTCGCTGCCCCCGTGGCTCAGGTCACGGCGCAGGGCGCGCCGCCCGCCAAGGTGGCCACCCCCGCGCTCAAGCCCGGCGAACTCCGGCTCACCTATCTGGGCAACGCGGGGTGGGAGATCACCGACGGCAAGACGGTGGTGCTGGTGGACCCCTTCCTCACGCAGTTCGCGCGCTGGAAGCCGGGGGCCGTCCCCGAGGGCCCCGATCCGCAGGCGGTCTACGCCCCCGACACGACGCTCATCAACGCGCACGTGTCGCGCGCCGACTACATCCTCATCACGCACGGGCACTCCGACCACGCGCTGGACGCCGGCTACATCGCGCGGCGCACCGGCGCGGTGGTGGTGGGGCACGAGACTGCCGCCAACCTGGCCCGCGCCTACGGCGTCCCCGAGCAGCAGCTCATCACCGTGCTGGGGGGCGAGGACTACGACTTCGAGACCTTCTCGCTGCGCGTGGTCCCCAACATCCACAGCGCGCTGGACGACAAGCGCTACTTCAACAACGGGCGCGGCATCGCCGGCACCGCCCCGCGCGGCCTCAAGGCGCCGCTCCGGCGCATCGACTACGTGGAGGGGGGGAACCTGGCGTACGTGGTGCGCATGGCCGGCCACGAGGTGCTGGCCATGGGCTCCATGAACTACATCGAGCGCGAGATGGTGGGGCTGCGCCCCGACGTCGCGCTCATCGGCGCCAACAGCCAGCGGCTGGAGATCTTCGACTACACCGGCCGCCTCCTCCGCGCGCTGGGGCACCCCGCGCTGGTCATCCCGTCGCACGCCGACGCCTACGGCAACCCGCGTCCCCCCGCCGCCGCGCTGGCCGACCGCCGGAAGTTCGAGGCCGAGGTGCGCGCGGCCTCCCCCCGCAGCCGCTATCTCTTTCCCACCTGGTTCGAGCCCATCATCGTGCCCGCCAATACGTCTGCCACCAGTGACCGCCAGGTCATCAGCCCGCCGGGGCTGGCCCCGCTGGTCCCCGCCTACTCCGTGGCCGTGCGCGACGGCGAGTGGGTGTTCGTCTCCGGCATGACCGGCATGAAGCCCGGCACGCAGGACATCATCGAGGGGGGCGCGGGGGTGCAGACGCGCCAGACCATGGAGAACATCCGCACCGCCCTCGAGGCCGCCGGCGCCACGCTGGCCGACGTGGCCGAGTGCACGGTGTTCCTCAAGGACATTGCCGACTATGCGGCGATGAACGCGGAGTACGTGAAGTTCTTCCCGGTGGACCCGCCGGCGCGCGCCACGCTGAGCGTGACCGCCATGCCGCGCCCCGCGGCGGTGGTGGAGATCAAGTGCAGCGCGCGGATCCGGACGCGGTAGGGATCCGTCAGGCGCGGCGGATGGGCCCGGGGTAGCGGGCCACCGTCGCGTCGGCGGTGAGCAGGGTGATCCCCTCCACCTGCGCCTGCGCCACCAGCAGCCGGTCGAAGGGGTCCCGGTGGTGCGGCGGCAGGTCGAGCACCGCCGCGGCATGGGCCCCGGTGACCGGGAGCTCGGCGTAGCCGTTGTCCAGCAGCCCGCGGCGCAGCACCCGCGGGTCGGCGTCGAAGTCGCTCCGCCCCAGCGACGCCTTGATGGACACCTCCCAGATGCTCGCGGCGCTGAACAGCAGCTCGTGGCGGGGATCCTCCAGCAGCCGCCGCGTGGCGGGCTTGAGCCGCGCCGGCTCCGACGCCGCCCACAGGAGCAGCTGCGTGTCCAGCAGCAGCTTCACGGGGCCGTGCCGAACAGCGCCGCGATCTCCTCGCGCCCCATGCGGTCGAAGTCGCGGGGCACGCGGAAGGCCCCCGCCAGGAACCCCAGCCGGCGTGCGGCCACCGGCGCGTCCACCGGCCCCAGCGCCGCCACCGGCGTGCCAGCGCGCGCGATGACCACCGTCTCGCCGGCCTCTACGCGCGCGAGCAGGCGGGACAGGTGCGTCTTGGCGTCGTGGATGTTGACGGTAGTCATGAGACTAACCTAGTCTAGTTTACCTAGTCCGGCAATAATGCCGTCCCGCACGCCACACCGGCCGGGGCTCAACCCCGGCACCCCGTGTCCCCGCCCAGCTTGCCCATGCAGGCGAACAGCGGGCGGCGCACCCACCCCGTGGCCCCCGCCTCGGTCCTGAGGCGCACCCACCACCCCAGCACCACGCCGGGGGGCGCCTCGCGTGGCGGGTCCCAGCGGATCGGCTCCTCGTCGCTCAGCTCCGCCCATGGCGGGACGGTGGTGTTCCCGCGGTGCCACAGGAGGTACGTCCCCTCCCCCCGCGGTTCCAGCATGTACACCACGTCGCCCACCGCCAGCGCGGGGGTGATGGAGTCGGCCGCGGTGGCGCGCTGCACCACGCCGCGCCGGGGGAGCAAGCGGTATTGCCCTTCCACGGGCTCCACCCACTGCCCCGGCGCCACCGTGGCCACCACGGGCGAGGCCGGGTCGATCTGGGCGTGCAGCGGCACCGCATCGATGGCGCGCCAGTGCCGGAAGCAGTCCCCCTCGCCGAAACAGATGCCGCGCGCCACGTACACCCCGGCCTCCAGTGGCGGGGCGGTATCAGGCGGCGGCGTTGGCGACACAGCTGGCGCCACGGCCGTCGCCGCCGAGTCCGTGGCGCTGATGGTTGGCGCGGCGTCCCGACTGGCCTCGCCGCACCCCGCCGCGGCCGTGAAAAGCGCGGCCATCGCCATCGCCGACCTCACTGGCACCGCTCGCGCACGCGTTCCGCGCATCCGTCATCCCTCCAACAAAGGTCCGTGGGCCAACGGCGGCACCTGATCGTCGCGCTGGCCGCCGTCCGGCTGCGCACGGCGCTCAGGCACCTCTACCGGCGGCCGCCACCATGCAGTCGACCACGAGGTCGACGTCCACCGACGGGTTGACCGCCACCGAACGAACCCACGTCTCGCCCCCCAGCACGCAGGTCGAGAACATGCCGGCGGGCACCGCCTGGACGAACGCTGCGGCCGTCGAGCCCACCGGGCGGAACACGTTGATCCCGGTCTGCGGTGGGCCCCATGGCTGCAGGCGGTCGCTCCTCGCGATCGCCTCGGCCAAGGCGTCAGCCACCCCCATGAGGGCATCCAGCCGTTGCGCCACGCCCTCCCGTCCCCACGCCAAGAGGGTGGCCAGCAGGGGAACGGCCGCAGCGGACCTTGAGCCCTGGACACCAGTGTTGGGCCTGGCCAGATAGCCGGCCTCGAAGCTGACTGCCGCATGCGCCGTGTCCAGCTGCCGAAACAGCACCAGCGCCGAGTCCTTGGGTTGAAAGAGCCACTTGTGGGCGGACACCGCCACCGAATCGGCCGCCTCGATCCCGTCGAGTATGGCGGCATGCGCCGGGCTCAGCCTGAGGGGACCGGCCCACGCGGCATCCACGTGCGTCCACCGCGCCGCGCCCGCCAGCTCCAACGGGTCGACGGCACCGGTGGCCGTGGTCCCGGCGGTGAGGACAAGGCACGCGTCATCGAGGTTCGGGAGGTGCCCGCGATCCAGGCGCCCCTGCGCGTCCGCGGGGACCACCACGAGCTCGAGCCCGAGGAGGTGACACGCCTTCCGGACGCTCAGGTGCGCCGCCTCGGACGCCACCACCCGCTTCACGCCGGCAGCATCCCGTGCGGCCCAGATGCCCGTCAGGTTCGCGATCGACGAGCCCGCGCAGAAGTGCCCGCCCTGCATGCCGAAAGAGGGCGCGAGCCAGGACAGGACGACGGCCTCCGCCTCCGTGGCAAACGGCGAGGTCATCGCATGGAGCATGTTCTGGTTGAGGCGGGCGTTCCACAGCGCCATGGCCCAGGTGATCCACGGCGTTGGCGGGTCCATGAGCGCCAGTGACGTGGGCGCGCCCAGCGCAGCGGCCCGGCCAAGCACGTGCCCCGAGAGCAGCTCCAGGGTGGGCATCTCGCCGAGCCCGGACTCGGGGAGCGACCGCGGGAGATCGACGGCCTCGCCGCCGGGAGCGGTCAGCAGCGCAAGGGCCCTGTGCAGTCCGGCGCTTGGCGCGAAGCTGGCGTCGGGATAGCGCATGCGGGATCCTGGTGGGGTGGGGGTCACGCGAGGAAGGTCAGCTGTCCGCCGGTGCATCCAGCGTGCGCGCGATCCTGGCGCCCTGCGCGAGATCGTGGCCGGCGAAGATGGCGGGGCCGTCTACCGATCCTGCCGCACGTAGTCCATGTATCGTGCGGTCTCGTCGGCAACCGCACGGCCGTGCATCGCTTCCACGATCGCCAAGGCCATGTCGATTCCGGCCGATACGCCCGCCGAGGTGACGATTCCGTCATCGACCACGCGTGGGTGGGGTTCCACGCGAGTCGTCGGGTCCAGTTCCCCCAAGAGGGCCAGCGCGCCCCAGTGTGTGGTGGCGCGTCGTCCCGCGAGCAGTCCGGCGCGGGCCAGCAGCAGGGCGCCGGTGCACACCGACGTCACGCGACGGGCGCTCGCAGCGACCTGTCGGATCCACGCGAGCAGCCCGTCATCCTGCAGCAGCGCGCGAGTGCCGAAGCCGCCTGGGACGACGAGCACATCGATTGGCGGGGCCGCGCTGGCATCGAAGTCGGGAAGCACCCGGAGCCCGCCGGTGGCCGTGACGGGACCGGTGGCGGCCGCGACGGTGAAGACGCGAAACGGCGCCGATTCCTCAGAGCGGCGCGACTCGACGCCAGGGGTCAAGCGCGTGCGGGAAAACACTTCGTACGGCCCGGCAAAGTCGAGCACTTCGACGCCGTCGAAGAGCAGGATCCCCACACTGGTCGTTGCCACCTTCATGCCCCTCCACTCAGGTTCCGTGCTCCAAAGGGGAGCGATCAGCGGCTCGTGAGCTGCGGCGGCGCCTTCACCCGCCCATGGGCGTGCGCAGTTCGATGAGGCAACCGCCGGGTGAGCGCGCGTCCGGACACACCCGTCCGCGGGAGGCATCGTCATGCCCGACACCCGGCACGTTACGTCGGGACAACCCCTCACGCAACGGAACAGGGGCCATCCGTTCCGGGGTCAGGCGCATGCGCACCACTCCCCGGTCCCCAAGCGATGCCCGCGCATGCGGAAGGACGCGCTGCAAGGAGCCCTCGCGTCCGTGCACGAAGGGGTTGCATGAGGAATCAGCGGTTTCGTGTGGCGGCCGGTGGAGGGCGCGGGTGGCCGCTGCGAGGCGCGCTGTGCCTGATCTTCCCGGGCGCCTGCGGCGAGGCCGACCGCCCGGCGGCCACCGCGCCCTCTCCATCATCCCAGCCCACGGGCCCCACCATCGCGACGCCGGTCAGCGGGCCGGCCTCCGACCGATCCAGCCGGATGCCGTCGCCCCTCCGCCCGACAGGCGTCGAGGTAGCCGAGGGCGGCGCGGAGCACGCGCGGTCGGATGCGCTCGCGCGGGATGCCCGTGGCCCCGGCGCGATCCACCATGGACTGGACCAGGAGGAAGAGGTCGTCGGCCGCCTCGTCCACCGCCTCGGGGGCGAGTCCGCAGAGGGACGGCCGGATGGTGTCCGCCACCGCCCGGCGGATGCGCCCGTGCACCGCCACGAGCTCGGTGCGCAGCGCGAGCCGCTGCTCCTCGTGGTCGAGCGCGACGGCGAGGGTGCTGCGGTCGTACTGGGCGTGCAGCGCGAGGTCCACGAACGCCGATATCGCCTCGGGCAGCGGCGCGTCGCGCACCTGCGTGGCGACCGCCTCGACCGCCTCGGCCACGCCGCGCTGGGTGCGCTCGATGAGCGCGACGACGATCGCATCCTTGTTGGGGAAGTACTGGTACAGCGACCCGACGCTGATGCCGGCCACCGCCGCGACGCGGTTGGTGGTCAGCCCGGGGAGCCCATCCGCCGCAAGAATGCGAGTCGCGGCCTCGAGGATCCACTCCACCAGCTCGCGCGAGCGCTCCTGGCGAGGGGCTTTCCGAGGGAGAATGGGGGGTGAGTTGCGGCGACCGCGCATGGCAGGAGAACGCGAGTAGTATGCGAGCAATTGCTCACAAATATTGCGGGTGTCGGGCGGCGCGCAACCCGGGGGTCGGGCGAACGCGCCGCCCCCAACCCCGACGTCATGCGACCCTTCGCCCGCGCTCGCGCACTCGCCCTCCTTGTCGCCGCCCTCCCAGGGGTCGCGGACCGGGCGGGTGCGCACCCCTCCACCCAGCCGCCGTCGGTTGCCGAGTCGCGGCGGACCGGCATGGTGAGCGGCCGCGTCGTC
>JBEIJM010000147.1:0-8092 GCA_040380205.1 Gemmatimonadaceae bacterium | reverse complement strand
GGGGCTGGTGGGCCCCATGCCCTCCGGCCCCGGGGTGATCCCGCTGGCCCGCAGCGCGGCGCTGCCGGTGCGGGTGTCGGCATCGGTGACTCCTCCTTCCCCAATATCAGTACGCATGTATTGACAGAGACCGCCAACTGCCGCACCGCTCGCGCATGCCGCGGGTGTGTGCCGCCAGCCGCTGCTCCAAGGCGGCAGCCGGGCGCCCATTGCCGGCGTCGGCGGTACGGTGCGCCATGCGTCGCACCAGCACGGAGCGCGGGGAGGCCCGACAGGCCTCGTACGGCGCCGAGGTCCCCGCGATGCCGCTGGTACCGGTGAGAGAGCCCAAGCCCATGCGTTCAGGGGCGGGCGTCGACTACCGGTGTCCCGCCGTGTGACGACGCGTACTCCAGGATCAGCCGGTCGCAGGTCACCAGCGGGACATTATCCAGTTGCGCGAGCGCAATCAGCATCCGATCGGCCGGGTCGCTGTGCGTCGCGCCCGACAGGCGCGTGCTCTGGAGCAGCACCGGACGCGTGAGTGGAACCAGACGGATGCCGGGCGCCTGTTCGGCGCGCTGCAACCAGACGGCCGCGTCCACCGAAAAGGTCAGTCTCCCCTTCGCGGCCTTGACGGCGATCTCCCAGTACGAAATGTCGCTGACCATCAGGCGCCGATGCGCACCGCTGCGATCCAGCAGCGCCGTGGTGCCGGCCGCCACGTGCGAGGCGTCCCCCTCGACGTGCCAGAGCCAGATGTGGGTGTCGAGGAGGAGTGGGCCGTCGTAGTCGCCAAGCTGTGCCGGGGTCCAGACCCGTCGGCCCCCGGAGGATCGCATCACGGCCTTGCGGGTCACCCGAGGTCGCCCCACGCCTCGAGATCCGGAGCCACGAGATCCCCATGCGAGAGCAGCGTGCCGCGCAGGAACCCGAACGCACTCGGCACCGCGGTATCAGGAGGGACGACCCGGGCCACCGCCTCCCCCCGTTTGGTCACCACCACCTCGACTTCCTGCGCATGCACCTGGTCCAGCAGCTGGAGACAGGTGTCCTTGAACACCCCAGCCTTCACCTCAATGACGTCCGGCACGTTGAGGCTGGTGGACGGTGCCGGAACCGGTGCAGCATTCGGGGCAAGGGGCATGAGCGCTCCAAGACAGCTGTGGTTGTATGGCTATAGCCATGAATCTATGGCCATACGTGCCGGCCTGTCCACCCCCAATCGCCACCCATGCCCCACCCCACGGTCTGCTGCATCGCCTCCCCACTCGAGCTTCAGCACGCCGTCGCCTCGGGCGCCTCGGCGGTGGGGCTGGTGGGCCCCATGCCCTCCGGCCCCGGGGTGATCCCGCTGGAGCGCATCGCCATGCTGGCGACGCTGGTACCCGCGCTGGGGCTGCCGCCGGCTGAGCGTTAGCGGACCACCGCCTCCACCGCCTCCGACGCCGCCTTGGTGGCGTGCACCGTCCCCGCGGCATGCACAGGCGGCGCGTACAGCGTGGTCAGCCGCATCCGCTGCGCCCCGGTGTTGCGCAGCGTGTGCCGCATTCCTGCCGGCACCACCACGGCCCACCCCTCCGACACGGGCGCGGCGTTGCCGTTGATGACCATCTCGCCGCTCCCCAGTTCGATGCGGAAGAACTGGTCCACCCCCATGTGCACCTCCTCCCCCAGCGCCTCGCCGGGTTGCAGCGTCATGACCACCAGCTGCTGGTGCGCGCCGGTGAAGAGGACGCGGCGGAAGTCCTGGTTGGTGGCGGCCTGGTGCTCGAGGTTCTCGACAAACGCGTGCATGGCGGGCTCCGGCGTGCGAGGGGCGAAAGGGGGCGACATGGCAACGGGGGGCGCGCCTCCTGGCGGCCCCCCGGTCTTCCCTCGCAACGCCCGGGCCGTGCGCCCACGCTCTGGCCGGCCTGCCCCCTACCCGAGCTCCGCCGGTCGGCGAAGGCGGTAGTGGGCCAGCCACCGGTACGGCGACCACTTCTTGAAGGGGTTGTGCAGCGTCCCCTCGTAGGTGGCCCCCAGCTTCTCCAGCACGCGCCGCGATGCGCCGTTCTCCTTGAGCGGGAAGGCGTCCACCGCGCGCAGCGGCGTCTGCGTGAAGGCGAAGTCCACCAGCAGCTGGCACGCGGCCGTGGCCAGCCCGCGCCCCCAGAACTTGCGCCCCACCCAGTAGCCGATCTCTCCCACCTCATAGGGGAGGAGCCCGTCCACGCCCGGGGTGGCCACCGTACGCTCGGGGGCTGCTCCGGGCATGATGAGCCCGCAGCTCCCCACCAGCTTCCACCCGCGCGCGCCCGGCGTCCACTCGGAGGACATCATGATGGCAAAGGCGTACTCGGTGCCGGCGGCGTGCCGCGGCATCACGTCGGCAATCCACGTGGCGGCCCCGTCGCGCGGATAGGGCTCGGGGAGCGTGGTGGTGCCGGTGATCAACGGATCGCACGCCATCGCCTGGATGGCGGCGGCATGGGCCATGGTCACCGGGACGAGATCCACGAAGGTCTCGTTCACCGGCGCCGAAAGGAGGCTGTGGGCAGGGGTGCGAATGGCGGTCATGGCATGCCGGAAAGTGGGACACCGGATAGACCCGCCATCACCGCATTTGTAACACCGGCATCATGCGCACGTGGCGCGGTGTCACGCCACCGGCACGCCCCGCAGCATGTGGTCCAGCCGGTCCAGCTCCGCCTCCCACCCTTTGGCCTCCGCGTCGCGTCGCGCACCCGCCCCCAGACGAGCCCGCAGGGTCCCGTCGGTCGCCAGCTGCTGCAGCGAGGCCGCGCAGGCCGCAGCGTCCCCGGCCGGGTACGCCACGCCGTTGACCCCGTCACGCAGGTGGTCGGCCACGCCCCCCGCCGGCACCGCCACCACGGGGAGCCCGGAGGCCATCGCCTCCAGCACCACCAGCCCCAGCGTCTCCGTGGTGGACGCATAGGCAAAGGCGTCACAGCTGGCGTACAGCGCCGGCAGGGCGCGCACGCGGTCCACGGCCCCCAGAAAGGTCACCTGGGGCCCCGCCTGCCGCTCCAGCGCGGCCCGTGCCGGGCCGTCGCCCGCCACCACCAGCCGCACCGTCCCCGGCGGCAGCCGCTCGGCCAGCAACCGAAAACCCTCCAGCAACACCCCCACGTCCTTCTCGGGGGCCAGACGCCCCACGTGCAGGAACACCGTCTCCGCCCCCTGCGCCAGCCGCTCTCGCAGCGACGCACACCGGTGCCGCGGGTGGAACGCCGCGGTATCAATGCCGCGCCCCCACACCGTCACGCGCGGCGCGCCAAGCGCCATGACGTCAGCCCGGGCGGCCTCGGAGGGGGTGAGCGTGAGCGCCGCGCGCCCATGAAAGCGTCCGAGCCACCCCATCACGGGGCGGCGCATCCACGGGATGCCGTAGCGGGCGGTGTACTGCACGAAGTCGGTGTGGTACGACGTCACCACCGGCACCCCCGCCCGGCGCGCCGCGGCCATCCCCAGCCGTCCCACCACGAACTCGGTGGTGCAGTGCACCACATCGGGCGCAAACGCCCGTACCGCGCGCCGCATCGTGCCCCACGCCGGCAGCGCCACGCGCACGTCGCGATAGCCCGGTAGCGGTGCAGAGGGCAGGCTGGTCACCGGCACCGCGGGGTCGCTGGCCAGCGGGGCCCCCGGTTGCGCGGGGTACGCGGGCGCCACCACGGCGCACTGCCACCCGCGGGCCGTGAGTCCGCTCACGGTGAGCGCGGTCACCACGCTCACGCCGTTGAGCTGCGGCGGATAGCTGTCGGTGCAGACAAGCAGGCGCATCCCGTGACGGAGCGCCGCGTGTGTCACACCCGCATCACCGTCTGGTCACGACTGCCGCACGTCGGCGCGAGACGCGGCCGGCGCGGAGGCGTGGAGGGCGATGGCCCGGGTGTAGTCGGCAAACAGCGTGGTCCACACGGCCTCCCACCGCTGCGTGGCGGCAAAGGCGAAGGCGCGGGCGGCCGCTTCGCGCAGGGCGCCCGGGTCCGCCACCACCTCCGCGATCCGAGCGGCCAGCGCCCGGGCATCGCCCGGGGGCACCAGCCAGCCCCGGTCGGGCGCCAGCAGCTCGCGCGTGGGCCCCACGTCGGCCCCCATCACCGGCACCCCGGAGGCCATCGCCTCCAGCAGCACATTGCCGAACGTGTCGGTGGTGCTGGGAAAGAGGAACAGGTCGCACGAGGCAAAGGCCTCCGCCAGTGCCGTCCCCGTGAGCCGTCCCAGAAAGGTGGTCCCCGCGGGGGCGGCGGCGCGCATGGCCTGCTCATACGGCCCGTCGCCCCCCACCACGAAGCGCACGCGCCCCGGGTGCGCGGCCATCACCTGCCGCATCGCCTCCACGGCCACCGGCAGCCCCTTCTCCAGCGCCAGGCGGCCGATGTACCCCACCACCACGGTGTCGTCCTCGGCGCCGAGCCGCGCCCGCAGCGCGGCCGACCGGTAGGCGGGGGCAAAGCGGGCGCCATCCACCCCACGCGACCACACCGCCACGTTGGCAAAGTCGCGCGCCTCCAGTTCACGCCGGATGGCGTGCGTGGGGCAGAAGGTGCGCGACGCCCCGCCGTGAAACCAGCGCAGGTACTGCCACCCGGGCTGTGCCAGGAAGCCCAGGTGGTAGTGCTCCGCGTAGCTGGTGAAGTTGGTGTGGTACGACGTCACCAGCGGAAGCCCCAGATCGAGCGCCGCGCGCCGTCCCGCCAGCCCCACGCCGAACTCGGTGGCCACGTGCACCAGCGTAGGGGCAAAGTCGGCCAGCGCGCGCCGCACCGCCTCGCGCGGGGGCCAGGCCAGTCGCAGCTGCGGATAGGCCCAGAACGCCCGGCCGGGGAAGCGCACCACCTCGTCGGCCTGGTCGGCGTCCGGGTCGTCAGTGGTGAACACGCGTACCGCCCCCCCGCGCGCGAGCACGGCCGCTGCCAGCCGCTGCAGCGTGCGCGCCACGCCGTTCACCTGCGGCGCGTAGGTGTCGGTGAACAGCGCCAGCCGCAGCGGCGCCTCCGTGCCCGTCACGCGCATGCCCCCACCTCCCGATACACCGCAAACAGTCGCGCGAACACCGCCGGCCACGCGTGTTCGCGGGCGGCGTGCGCGCTGGCCGTGCGCCCCAGCGCCGGCAGGTCCTCCTGCAGCAGCGCCACCGCCTGTTCCGTCAACGACGCGGACTGGCCGATGTCGTACACGCGCCCGGCCCCGCTGGCGTGCACGTGGTCGGCCACGCCGCCGCGATTCACCGACAGCAGCGGGGTGCCGCACGCCATGGCCTCCACGGCGGAGAGTCCGAACGTCTCGATGGGGCCGGGGGCCACGTACAGGTCCAGTGCCGCCAGCAGGTCGGCCAGGGCGCCGCGCTCGGGCTGGAAGGGGCGGAAGAGCACGCGCGGACCATACGGATGGGCCGCCAGCCGCGCCGCCATGGGGCCGGCGCCAATGAGCACCAGCCGCGCCCCCGTGCGCCGCTCCACCTCGGGCCACGCGTCCAGCACCACCTCCAGCGCCTTCTCCCGGGCAAAGCGCCCGGCAAAACCGACCAGCGGCCCCTCGGGGAGGGCGTGGCGCCGCCGCGTCTCCGCGGCATGGGCGCGCCGTGCCGGCGAGAACGTATTCAGGTCCACCCCGAGCGGCACCGAGGTGACGCGGTCGATGCCCGCGGCCGCGAGGTCGCGCGCCGCCGAGGGGGAGGCCACCAGCGTGCGCACGAAGCAGCGGTCCAGTACGCGCAGGTACCGCCAGAGCGCGCGGTTGACCACGCGCCGCGCGCGGCGAAAGCGCCCCACCTGCGGCGTGAACATCCCGGGGAGGTCGGTGTGGTGGTAACACACCAGCGGCACGTCCGTGTGGCGGGTGGCGTGCCGCACGATCCACGGCACCACGAAGGGGCTGCCGATCTCGATCACGTCGGGGCGTTCGTGTCGCACGATGGCGTCCACCGACCGGGTGGCCAGCATGAAGCGATAGGGGCGCTGCCGCGGGATGGGCGGGCCATGCAGCCGGTACATGCGCGTCCCCGCGGTGTCCTGCCAGCCGTCCTCGGCGCCTGGCACCACCAGCACCTGCCGGAGCGACGGATCGCCGTCCACGTGCCGCATCTTTTCGTGCAGGTAGGTGCGGATCCCGCCGCTGGTGTCGCCGTACCACTCGGTGATGTCCAGCACCCCCAGCGCCGCCGACGGGCGCACGCGCCCCGGCAGCGGGACGCCTCCAAGGTGGCTCACCGCGCCACTAGGCGAAGAACGGGATGGCGGTGAGCACGGCGATCGCCTGCCCCACCAGCACGTCGCCCGGGTAGTGCACGCCCAGCACCACGCGCGACATGCCGATGAGCCACGCCAGCGCCACCAGCGGCAGCGCGAGTGCGGGAAAGGTCCAGCCAAACCCCAGCGCCACCGCCATGGCCGCGCAGGCGTGGCCGCTAGGGAAGGAGAAGCGGTCGGGGACGTCGATGAGCGCCTCGAAGGAGAAGCGCGCCGACGGGCGGGGGCGCCCCGCGATCCGCTTGACCACTTGGACCACCGCGTGCGAGACCCCGAGCAGCAGGAGCGCGCGCCAGGCGATGGCCAGTGTCACCTGCGGCACCAGCAGGGCGGCCAGGCAGCTGCCGATGCTGGCGCGCGCGCCGCCGGCGTGCGTGATGACGAGCCAGAAGCGGCGCTGCCGCAGCGGACAGGAGGCGGGGAGGGCGAACCGCGTGAACAGCGCGCGATCACGGCCATCGAGGTTGGCGAGCCATTGGGTCATGGGCAACGAAGGTGCGGGCGGCGCGCGACACCGCACCCACGGGCGTGCCACGGCGAGGTAACGGCCCGGGCACGGGCGCGTGACGCCGCCGCCGGCCCCGATGCGTGAGACCAAGGCGTGACCGGTCGGTGACCAGGCGGTCGGCCAAGCGTGGCGCGCGAGCCCCTCCTTGCGCGCGTGGCCCTGCCGCCACATCGGCTGCACCAGCCGGCCTTTCACCCGAATGCCCTTCCTCATCATGCGCTTTCCCCTGATCCGTCCCCTGGCCCCGGCCGCGCTGGTCGCGTGCGCCGCGGTGCTCTCCGCGTGCTCATCGGACTCCCCTACGGTGGCCGAGCAGCCCAAGGCGGTGCTCACCAACCGTTCGGTGACCCCGTCCCTGCTCAAGTCGCTCACTGCCGGCGTGGAGATCTACTCGCTGGTCAGCAGCGATGACGTGCTGGCGCAGTCCCCGTCGTTCATCTTCGGCGGCTCCGCCGACGGCGCGGGGCTGCTGAAGAACGCCGACGGCACCTTCACCATGCTGGTGAACCACGAGGACAACTTCGCCGTCTCGCGCATCACGCTGGATGAGACGTTCAAGCCGGTGAAGGGCGATTACGTGGTGAACTCCACCGCCGGCAAGTACCGCCTCTGCTCGGCCACCCTGGTCACCCCCGAGGAGCACGGCTTCGGGCCGGTGTTCCTCACGGCCGGCGAGAGCAACGAGGAGTCGCAGATCCTGTCGGTGAACCCGCTGGGGACTGCCAACACCCCCACCTACCTCACCGGTTTCGGGCGCTGGAACACCGAGAACGCGGTGCCGCTCCCCAAGAACGCATACAGCGGCAAGACGGTGGTGCTGATCGGCGACGACGACTCGGGCGCCGAGGGCGGCCAGATTGCGATGTACCTGTCCAACACGCTGGGCGACCTGAACAACGGCAAGCTGTACGCGCTGGCGCGCACCACGAATGTGACGCGCGAGCGCGACATGGTGGTGGGGCAGAGCTACCCGGTGGCGTTCCGGGAGATCACTGGCCACGCCACCATGACCGGCCGGCAGGTGAACCAGGCCACGGCGGCACTCAATGCGGTGCAGTTCGGGCGCGTGGAGGACATCGACTACCGCAAGGGGGGGGCGGGTCGCGAGCTGTACATCGCGGTCACCGGGCAGAACACCAGCGGCGTGAATGCGAACTACGATCGCACCAAGTACGGGCGGGTGTACCGCCTCACCCTGGACGCGGCCGACCCGCTCAAGTGGACGCTGGAGGTGATTCTGGACGGGGATGACCGCACGGGCCCCGCCAAGCAGTTCCAGAACCCCGACAACATCTATGTGGGGCAGAACTACGTGTACGTGCAGGAGGACGACAACGGGTACGGC
>JBEIJM010000146.1:0-8215 GCA_040380205.1 Gemmatimonadaceae bacterium | reverse complement strand
GCGCTGTTTGACGCCGAGCGCGGGGTGCTGGTGCCGGGGCAGACGGTGGTGGTGCGCGGCGACCGCATCGTGGCGGTGGGGCCCGCGGCCGACACGCCGGTGCCGGCGGGGGCGCTGGTGGTGGACGCCACCGGGAAGACGCTGATGCCCGGGATGTGGGAGATGCACGCGCACATCCAGGTGGCCACGCAGGGGGCGTACGGCATCAGCCAGCTGGCGCAGGGGCTCACCACGGCGCGCGACCTGGCGTCGGACATCGACGTGGCGGTGTCGCTGCGCGACCGCGAGCGCACGGGGCGGCTGGCCGCGCCGCGCTACCTCCTGGGGGGGTTCCTCGAGGGGCCGCTGGCGTGGGCGGGGCCCAGCGAGGCGCTGGCGGCCACCGAGGCGCAGGCGCGCGCGTGGGTGGCGCGCTACGACGCGCTGGGGTACCGGCAGGTCAAGGTGTACAACCTGGTGCACCCCGACCTCATCCCCACCATCGCCACCGAGGCGCGGCGGCGCGGGATGCGCCTCAGCGGGCACATCCCGCGCGGGATGTCGGTGGAGGCGGCGGTGGCGCTGGGGTACGACGAGATCCAGCATGCGGCGTTCCTCTTCTCCACCTTCTTCCCGGACTCGCTGTACCTGCCACGGATGCGCGCGTACTCGCAGGTGGCCACGGCGGTGGCGCCCGGCTTCGACGTGAACGGCGCGCCGATGACGCGGCTGCTGGAGTTCCTCAAGGCGCGCGGCACGGTGGTGGACGGGACCTTCAACCTGTGGATTGGCGGCGGGGGCGCGCTGGTGGGGGCGGGGGGGTCCCCCGACCAGCTGCGCGCCGACTCCGCGTACCTGCAGCTCATCCGGCGGTTGCACGCCATGGAGATCCCGCTGGTGGCCGGCACCGACAACGCCGCCAGCACCACCTACCGGCGCGAGCTGGAGATGTACGAGCTGGCGGGGATCCCGCGCGCGAAGATCCTGCAGATCGCCACGCTGGACGCGGCGCGCATCATGGGGGAGGCGCGCGACTATGGCTCGCTGGCGGTGGGGAAGGTGGCGGACCTGCTGGTGGTGAACGGGAACCCGCTGGAGCGGATGGCCGAGCTGGAAAAGCTGGAGACGGTGGTGCGCGGCGGGCGGCTGTACGACGTGGCGCGGCTGCGGCAGGCGTTTGGCGGCGGAGGGAGCGGGTGGGCGGCGGAGGGGGAGGACCCGCACGCGTGGCACCCGCACCGGTGGTGACCCCGCCCGGGTCCGCCCGGTCCGCATTGGCGGGGCCAAGCCGCCCCTGGAGGCGTACGTTCTGATGCTGGTGGCGTGCGGCGCGCCACCCTGTTGCCCCCCTCTCTCCCCTGTCCTGTGGAGCCCTGATGTCCCCTCGTCCGCTCCAGCTGGGCGCGCTTGGCGCGCTCCTCCTCCCCGGCGCCGCCGATCTGGCGGCCCAAGCGGTGACGGCGATGAGGGTCCGTCCATGACCGCCGCCGTGGCCACCGCCGTCACCACCCCCGTCACCCTGCACGCCGCGGACGGCTACCCGCTGCACGCCACGCACTACGCGCCGCAGGGGGATCCCGCGGGGCGGCTGTTCGTGGCGGGGGCCACCGGCGTCCCGCAGCGCTACTACGCCCGCTTTGCGCAGTTTGCCGCCGCGCAGGGGATCGCCGTGTGGACCATGGACTATCGCGGGGTGGGGCGATCGCGCCCCGCCACGCTGCGCGGCTTCCGGATGGACTACCTGGACTGGGCGCGGCTGGACCTGGCGGCGCTGCTGGCGCACGTGGAGGCGCAGGGGGACGGGCCGATCTGGATGGTGGGGCACTCGTTCGGCGGCCATGCCTTCGGGCTGCTGCCGGGGCACGAACGGGTGCGGCGCGTGGCCACCTTCGCCACCGGCGCGGGGTGGCACGGCTGGATGCCGCCGCTGGAGCGGCTGCGCGTACACTTCCTGTGGCGCGTGGTGGGGCCGCTGCTGGTGGGCACCACGGGGTACCTGTCGTGGAGCCGCCTGGGAATGGGGGAGGACCTGCCGCGCGACCTGTTCCTGCAGTGGCGCCGGTGGTGCCAGTGGCCGCGCTACTTCTTCGACGACCCCGACCTGCCGGGGCTGGCCGAGCAGTTTGCCGCGGTGCGCACGCCCATCCGCGCGGTGAACGCCCTGGATGACCGGTGGGCGCCGCCGGCGTCGCGCGACGCCTTCATGGCCGCGTACCGCAACGCCGCGGTGGACGCCGTCACGCTGGAGCCGCGCGCGCTGGGAGTGGCGTCGGTGGGGCACTTGGGGTATTTCCGGCCGCCGCTCGCGTCGCTGTGGCAGGACACGCTGGACTGGCTGCGTGCGGGGTGACGGGGCGGTGCTGTGACCGCCACCTGTCGGACCGCTTGCAGCGCTGCCATATATGGCATATGGTTACCATATGACAGATTCCATCAAAACCACAGTCTACCTGGACGCCGAGGACTATCGTCGGCTCAAGCGACTGGCCGAAGCGGAGGGGCGCCCGGCGGCGGAGTTGGTGCGGGAGGCGGTCGCGGTGTACGCGCGCGGCCGTTCGGCGCCGCCGCGGCCGTCCAGCCTGGGGCTCGGGCGGAGCGGGGCGGGTGATGTGGCCGAGCGCGCGGAGGAGCTGCTGGACGGCTTTGGAGACGCCACGCCGTGATCGTGGCGGACACTGGGGCCATCATCGCGCTGGTGGATGCGGATGACCGGCACCATGCGCGCCTGCGCGCGCTGTACGAGCGCGACCCTGCCGCGTGGGTCCTTCCGTGGGCCATCCTGCCGGAGGTGGACTACCTGCTGACGCGCCGCGTCGGGGAGTCGGCCGCGCAGGCGTTTCGCGCCGACGTGGCTGCGGGGGCCTTCGCGGTGGAGTGGGGGTCGGCACCCGACCTGCAACGTGCGGCGGCGCTGTGCCGCCGGTACGACGGGCTCGCCCTTGGCCTGGTGGATGCCGTCGTGGCGGCCACGGCGGAGCGGCTCAAGGCCGACGCCATCGCCACGCTGGACCTGCGCGATTTCGCGCCCCTCGAGCTGGCCGGCCGGCCGCGGCTGTATCCGCGGGACTTGGAGTAGGCGCGGCGATTGGCCCCGCCATCATCGCCGCACGCCCGCGTGCTCTCTGGAAACGCCTCGAAGCGGTAGACGCCCAGGTTGAGGAAGTAGTTGTCCATGTCCCCCACGGCCACGTGGAGCTTCCCCACCAGCCGCGGGCCGCAGGAGAATGGGGGTCTTCCCGGCACGGGGCGCCAACGGCAGGAGCAGGACCTGCCGGTAGATTCCTGTCCATCGCCCGATGCGCACGTTGCACCCCCTGGCTGCCCCACCGCCCCGGAGATCACGCCCATGCCCGTCGCCCCCTCCCTCTCGTTGGCCGTTGGCGGCGCCCTGATGGCCGTCGCCGTGGCGGCCACTGCGGGCCGCGGCACCGTTGCCCCCACGCCACAGGGCGCCGGGGAGCGGCCACCGCAGGAGACGGTTGCGCAACCGCCCGCGCTGCGCATCCGTGCCGGCACGCTCCTGGACGGGCGCGGCGGTGTGCAACGCGACGTGGTGGTGACCGTGCGCGGGCAGCGCATCGTGGCGGTGGCCCCCTATCGCGCCGGCATGGCGGTGGCGTGGGACCTGTCGGGGCACACGCTGCTGCCCGGGCTCATCGACACGCACGTGCACATCGACGGGCACTTCGGCCCCACGGGGCGCGCCGACACGCGTGGCGAGACGCCGGAGCAGCGGTTGCGCGCCGCCGAGGAGAATGCGCAGCGCACGCTGCGCGCGGGGTTCACCACGGTGCAGAGCCTGGGGGCGCCCATCGACGTGGCGCTGCGCGACGCCATCCGCGCGGGGCGCACCGAGGGGCCGCGGCTGCTCACCAGCGTGGCCCAGCTCACCGATGCGACGCTGTCGCCGGATTCGCTCCGCGGCTGGGTGCGCGCCACCGTGCGGCGCGGCGCCGACGTGGTGAAGCTGTTCGCGTCGAAGAGCATCCGCGACGGGGGCGGGCAGACGATGTCGGCGGCGCAGATCGCGGCCGTGTGCGACGAGGCGCGCAAGCAGGGGCGGCGCAGCTGGGTGCACGCGCACGCGGCCAGCGCGGTGCGCGACGCGGCGCTGGCGGGGTGCACGGCGGTGACCCACGGCACGCAGGTGACGGCGGCGGAGCTGGCGCTGATGGCCGAGCGTGGCACGTACTTCGAGCCCAACATCGGGCTGGTGATCCAGAACTACCTGGAGCAGCGCGCGCGTTTCCTGGGGATCGGCAACTACACCGAGGAGGGGTTCCGCTTCATGGAGGCGGTGATCCCGGCCAACCAGGCGCTGTACCGGGCCGCGATCGCCATCCCCGGGCTGAAGGTGGTGATGGGGACCGACGCCGTGGCGGGGGCGCACGGACAGAACGCGCGCGAGATTCTCGCGCGTATTCGTGACGGCGGGCAGGCGCCGATGGACGCCATCGTGGGGGCCACGTCGCTGGCCGCCGCGTCGCTGGGGCTGGCTGACAGCGTGGGGACCGTGGCCACCGGCATGCTGGCCGACCTGGTCGCGGTGGAGGGGGACCCGCTGGCCGACCCCTCGGCGCTGCAGCGCGTGCGGTTCGTGATGCAGGGGGGCGCACCGGTGGTGGCGCCGCCGCGCGCGGACCGCTCCCGCGGCACACCCGTGGGGTGGGCGCACTACGGGGGCGACGCCGGCGGGATGAAGCACAGCCCGCTGCGCGACATCAACCGTGCCACGGTGCCGTTCCTGCGCGTGGCGTACACGTGGGAGGCGAAGGAGGCGCCCATCCCCGCCGGTCCCGGGCAGCGCCCTGCGCGCGCGGGGCACTTCCAGGCCACGCCGCTGGCGTTCGGCGACACGCTGCTCTTCCCCACGTCGTACAACCGCGTGGTGGCGCTGGACGGGCGCACCGGGCGCGAGTTGTGGGCGTTTGACCCCAAGCCGTGGCAGGGGCTGGGGCAGCCCAGCAACGGCACCGGCTTCGTGCACCGCGGCGTGGCCACGTGGACCGACGGCCGCTCGCGGCGCGTGTTCATCAACTCGCGGTGGCGCCTGATCGCGCTGGACGCGGCCACGGGGCGTCCCATCCCCGGCTTTGGCACCAACGGCGAGATCGACCTCACCGCCGGGCTGTCGCGCCCGGTGCGCAAGGCGCACTACACCAACACCTCGCCGCCGGTGGTGTGGGGAAACCTGGTGATCCTGGGAAATGGCGTGGGGGACCGCCTGGTGTACCGCGGCGACCCGCCCGGCGACGTGCAGGCGTTTGACGTGCGCACCGGGCGCCGCGTGTGGCGTTTTGCCACCATCCCCGAGCCGGGGCAGGTGGGCGCCGAGACCTGGGGCGATTCGTCGGCGCGCACCACGGGGCACACCAACGTGTGGGCGCCCTTCACCGTGGACAGCACGCGGGGGCTGGTGTACCTGCCGGTGGGGACCCCCAGCAACGACTGGTACGGCGGCACGCGCCCCGGCGACAACCTGTTCGGCGAGTCGCTGGTGTGCCTGGACGCGCGCACCGGGAAGCGCGTGTGGCACTTCCAGGTGGCGCACCACGGGCTGTGGGACTACGACCTGCCGGCGCCCCCCAACCTCATGACGGTGACACAGGGCGGGCGGCGCACCGACATCGTGGTGGCGCCCACCAAGCAGGGGTTCCTCTTCGCCTTCGAGCGCACCACGGGGCGCCCGTTGTGGCCCATCGAGGAGCGCTCCGTGCCGGCCAGCGACGTGCCCGGCGAGCGCGCGGCCGCCACGCAGCCCTTCCCCACGCGGCCCGCGCCCTTTTCCACGCAGGGGTTCACCGCCACCGACGTGCTGGCGTTCACGCCGGCGCTGCGGCAGGCGGCGCTGCAGGAAATCGCCCCGTACCGTCTGGGGCCGCTGTACACGCCGCCGTCGCTGCAGGGGACGGTGGCGATGCCCGGCGTCATCGGCGGCGCCGGGTGGGGGGGCGCGGCGGTGGACCCGGCCACGGGCTGGCTGTTCGTGAAGGCCACCAACTCCCCGGCGCTGTTCCGCATGCTGAAGCGCGACGCCGCCAGCGACACGGTGGACGCGCCGTACATGGTGGACCTCCCCAACTCCACGCTGGGGGTGTCGCAGCGCGACAACGCCGAGGGGGCGGTGCGTGAGGCCGGGCGGCTCCCCATCAACGCGCCGCCGTACGGCACGCTCACGGCCGTGGACATGACCACCGGCACCATCCGGTGGCAGGTGCCGCTGGGGGACACCCCCGAGGTGCGGGGGCACCCGGCGCTCAAGGGCGTGGTGCTCCCCGAGCGGCTGGGGGTGGCGGGATCCCCCGGGGCGCTGGTGACGGCCGGGGGACTGGTGTTCGTGGCCGGGGGCGGGCGCACGCTGTACGCCATCGACACGCGCACGGGCACGGTGCTGTGGGAGCACCCGCTGGAGGGGATCGGCTACGCCAACCCCATGACGTGGCGCGGCACCGACGGCGTGCAGCGGGTGGCGCTGGCCACCGGCACGGGGAGCGGCGCGCGGCTGGTGGTGTTTTCGCTCCCCTGACGCATACTTCCCCCGTCCCGCGCGCCGGAGGGCGCGCGCCTGCCGCGTCCCTTGCCTCCGTCCCATGCGTCCCATCCGTTCCGTTGCCGTCCTGCTGACCGCCTGGGCCGCCGTCGCTGCGGCCGCCTGCACGCCGCGCGCCGATGATGCGGCCGCCGATGCCGCCGCCCCCGTGGCGGTGGCCGACAGCACGCCGCCGGTGCCGCTGGCCGCGCACCCCGCCTGGGCGCGCGACGCGGCGATCTACGAGGTGAACATCCGCCAGTTCACCCCCGAGGGCACCTTCACCGCGCTGCTGCCGCACCTGGCGCGCCTGGACTCGCTGGGGGTGGACATCCTCTGGCTCATGCCGGTGCAGCCCATCGGGGTGGAGGGGCGCAAGGGGACGCTGGGGTCGTACTACTCCATCAAGGACTACCGCGCCACCAACCCGGAGTTCGGCACCCCCGCCGATCTCAAGGCGGTCATCGACTCGGCGCACGCGCTGGGGCTCAAGGTGATCCTGGACTGGGTGGCCAACCACACGGCGCGCGACCACGCGTGGATTGCCGCGCACCCCGACTGGTACACGCGGCGCGCCGATGGCACGGTCTCCAACCCGCGCAACGCCGACGGCACCGAGACCGACTGGACCGACGTGGCCGACCTCAACTACGGCAACCCGGCCATGCGCGCGGCGATGATCGCCGACATGGCGTGGTGGGTGCGCGAGATGGGGGTGGACGGCTTCCGGTGCGACGTGGCGTGGGGGGTGGGGATGGACTTCTGGCGCGCGGCGCGGGCCGCGCTGCTGCGCGAGCGCGCCGACCTGTTCCTGCTGGCCGAGGCCGAGGGGGCGGAGTACCACGCGGCCTTTGACGCCACGTACGGGTGGGCGCTGCACCACCTGATGAACCAGCTGGCCCAGGGGAAGGATTCGTTCCCGTCGCTGGACACGCTGCTGGCCAAGGAGGATCGCACGTATCCGGCCAACGCCATGCGGATGATGTTCACCAGCAACCACGACGAGAACAGCTGGCAGGGGACCGAGTTCGAGCGGATGGGCGACAACCACCGCGCGCTGTTCGTGCTGGCGGCCACGCTGCGCGGCTCGCTGCCGCTGGTGTACACGGGGCAGGAGGCGGGGCTGGCCAAGCGGCTGCGCTTCTTCGAGAAGGACACCGTGTCGTGGGGCGACCAGTCGGCGGCGTCCTTCTACCGCACGCTGCTGGAGCTCAAGGCGGCCACCCCGGCGCTGTGGAACGGCGCCGACGGCGGCACCATGGCGAAGCTGGCGGGGAGCGCGCCGGCCTCGGCGTACGCCTTCACGCGCACCGAGGGGAGCAGCGTGGCGCTGGTGGCGGTGAACCTGGGGGCGAAGCCGGCCACGGTGCGCTACACCGGCCTGGCGGCGCCGGGGGCGTACCGCGACGCCTTCAGCGGGGCCAGCGAGACGCTGGCCGCCAGCGGCACGCTGGTGCTGCCGCCGCACGGGTACCGGGTGCTGACGCGGTAGGCGCGCACCCCGCCCCTTGCGCGGTGGCGTCCCGCCCCGTCTGTTCCTCGCCCATGACCCCCACCGTGTCCCCAACTGTCGTGCGTGCCGTCGGGCGCTGGAGCCTGGTCGCTTTCGTCGTCAACGGCATCATCGGCTCGGGCGTGTTCGTGCTGCCGGGGGACATCGGCGGGCGCTTCGGCTGGCCGGCGCTGCTGGCGTGGGTGATGGCCGGG